>CAZHLE010000048.1:0-17846 GCA_964533065.1 uncultured Woeseiaceae bacterium
CCGCACTTGCGTGGGCGAACCCCGGCGACCTCGTGATCATGCTCGCGCTCGGCGACTCGGAAGCCGTCCACGAACACCTCAAAACCCGGTGACAGTTACCGAACTTGCACCAGCATGGTGCGCGTGCTCTGTTTTGGTGCGAGTTCGGTAACTGTCACCGGTTCAGGAGGTGGTGCCAGTGCTGTGGCTCGACCGGCATGATCGACAGCCGGTTGCCGCGACGTGCCACGATCATGTCCTGAAGGGCCGCGTCGGACTTGATCTCGCTGAGCGGTATCGGGCGCTCGAGTTTGCGAACGAATTCGATATCGACCAGGGTCCAGCGTGGATTGTCCCTGGTGCTTTTCGGGTCGTAGTACTTTGACTTGCGATCAAATTGAGTCGGGTCCGGGTAAGGCTGGCTGCAGACGCGTGCAATGCCGACGATCGCGGGTTGCTCGCAACTCGAGTGATAAAAAAAGATTTCGTCGCCGATTCGCATCTCGTCGCGCATCATGTTGCGTGCCTGGTAATTGCGAATGCTGTCCCACTGTTCGCGACCCATTCGCGCGAGATCGTCGATGCTGAATACATCAGGCTCGGACTTCATTAACCAGTATTTCATCGTGTCACGCGTGTGGTAAACAAGGCCGGGAAGTCTAGCATGTAGCGATTCAGACGCTGTGCTACGATTGCGCCGCACAGCCCCCGCAAAGGTTTTTCACAGATGACTAACATGCTGGCAAATATCTTCGGCTCATCGCCCGTTTTCCCGCTTGAAAGGCACATGGGCGTAGCTTACGAGTGTGCTAAACAGTTGCGCGGCTTCTTCGCGGCGGTGGTAGCCGGCAATTGGGACGAAGCCGCAAGATTTCGTGCGCGAATCGTCGAACTGGAACACGAGGCCGACGCGGTTAAGAAGGAAATCCGGCTACATTTGCCAAAGGGTTTGTTCATGCCCGTGCCGCGCGAAGATCTTCTCGAGCTGTTGCTGGCGCAGGACAAAATCGCAAATCGGGCCAGGGAAGTTTCCGGCATAGTCATGGGACGCAGGATGGCGATCCCGTCGTCGATCGCTGCGCCACTGGTAGAATTCGTCGAGCGCAACGTCGACGCCGCGAAACAGGCGCGCACGAGTGTGCGCGAGCTGGACGAGCTATTCACTGCCGGATTCAGAGGCGCCGAGGTCAAGCTCGTAACGGCAATGATCGAGGAACTTGATCGCATTGAGACGGAAACGGACGACTTGCAGGCGGCTCTGCGCGCTGCGCTGTTCAAAATAGAATCGGACATGAATCCGATCGACGCGGTTTTCATGTACAAGGTGATTGACCTGACCGGCGAAATTGGGGATATGGCTGAGCGCGTCGGTCGCCGCCTGGAATTGCTGCTCTCACACTAAGAATAACGCTGTCGCGATTCGTCCGGCTCCCAGGGGTAAAATGGAAGCAGAGATTGTCTACATCGGCCTGGCCGCACTGTTTGGCATTTTCATGGCCTGGGGTATCGGTGCCAACGACGTTGCGAATGCGATGGCGACGTCGGTTGGGTCCAGGGCGCTGACAATCAAACAAGCCATCCTGGTCGCCGCTGTTTTCGAATTCATGGGAGCGGTGCTGGCAGGCGGCGAGGTCACATCGACCATTCGTAGCGGCATCGTTGATGCCGGGCTGCTTGCCGACACACCCGAACTGCTCGTCTACGGCATGCTCGCATCACTATTGTCCGCCGGCACCTGGCTCGCGGTTGCATCGGCGAAAGGCTGGCCAGTGTCGACCACGCACTCGATCGTCGGCGCAATTGTCGGCTTCGCCGCTGTCGGCATCGGCATCGACGCGGTGCAATGGGGCCAGGTCGGAACCATCGTCATGAGTTGGGTGATATCACCACTCATTGCAGGCTTCATTGCTTACCTGATATACCAGTCCGTGCTGAAACTCATTCTGCAAAAGGACGATCCGCTGGAAAGGGCCAAGCGCTACGTGCCGGTGTACATTTTTTTTGCGGCATTCACCATTACCCTGGTTACTATTCTCAAGGGTCTGCAGCACGTTGGCCTGAACCTGAGTTTGGAGAACAGCTACTACCTGGCAATTGTTATTGCCGTTTGCATTGCCTTGATCGGCGCTGTTGCCATTCGCAATATTCAGCCGGACAAGAAAGCCGAGAAAAAGCAGCATTTCCACACGGTCGAGCGGGTATTCGGCGTGCTGATGATCGTTACGGCTTGCGGCATGGCATTCGCGCACGGATCAAATGACGTCGCGAATGCAATCGGTCCACTGGCGGCCGTAATCAGTGTTGCGCATACCGGAACGGTAACTGCCAAGTCAGCCTTGCCGATCTGGGTGCTCATGCTGGGTGGCGGGGGTATCGTCATTGGCCTTGCGACTTTCGGCCGACACGTTATCGCCACCGTCGGCCAGAAGATCACGCAGTTGACCCCTAGCCGCGGCTTTGCCGCCGAACTGGCCGCGGCGACGACGATCGTTATTGCCTCCGGCACCGGTCTGCCGATCTCTACGACGCATACATTGGTCGGCGCCGTGCTTGGTGTGGGTCTTGCGCGCGGCATCGAGGCCATCGACCTGCGCGTCGTTGGTCGAATATTCGTCTCCTGGGTGGTGACTATTCCGGCCGGCGCCTTGCTGTCCATCGTGTTCTTCTCTATCTTCAAAGCCGTATTGCCCTGAACGAAGAGAGGATGTCCATGCGTCGCTGTTTCGCACTACTGGTCGCGTTGCAGGCCGCACTCGCCGGCAGCACGGCGGCTGCGCAATCGATAGCCGGTTATGACGAAGTGCACCACCCGGTGTACGGCAGGTTCGGCATGGTGGCGGTGCAAAACCGGATTCCGGCCGAGATCGGTGCGCGCGTGCTTGAAGATGGCGGCAACGCCGTGGATGCCGCGGTTGCCATCGGATTTGCGGTCGCCGTCACCTTGCCGCGCGCCGGCAACATCGGCGGCGGCGGCTTCATGCTTATTTACGATGCCGCGGCCGACACAACGTTTGCAGTCGATTATCGCGAAATGGCCCCGCTTGGCGCGACCCGCGACATGTTTCTTGATGAGCACGGCAATGCCGATCCCGAACTTTCCCGAAACTCGCACAAGGCGTCAGCGGTGCCGGGGACGGTCGCAGGACTCTGGCTCGCACATCAGAAATTCGGCAAGCTGCCCTGGCGGCGACTCATCGAGCCGGCGATTGATCTCGCGCGAAACGGCATCGTTGTGACGCACGACTATGCAACGACGGTGGGCAAGAACCTGCCGCGGAACTGCCGCAATGCGGCGACCTGCGGTTATTTTTACAAACCCGGCCAGGTTCCATATGCAATGGGTGAGCGCCTCGTGCAGTCCGATCTCGCGAATTCCCTGCAGCTGATCGCGGAGCAGGGGCCGGACGCGTTTTATCGTGGCGCAATCGCCGAAAAAATCGTCGCCGAAATGGAAGCTGGCGGCGGACTCATCGATATGGCCTCACTGGCTGCCTACAAACCCGTCTGGCGCGAGCCGCTGCGCGGCAACTATCGCGGTTACGATGTGGTCGCGATGCCGCCGACCAGTTCCGGTGGTGTGCATGTGCTGCAGGCGCTGAATATTCTCGAGCACTTCCCGATCGCAGAAATGGGTTCGGGCAGCGCCGATGCGTCGCATGTGCTGATCGAAATCATGCGCCTGATCTATGCCGATCGCAGCGAGCATCTGGGCGATCCGGATTTTTACAATGTTCCGGTCGACTGGCTGACGAGCGCGAGCTATGCGAAAGAACTTGCCGCAGGTATCGACCTGCAGAAGGCGCGGCCATCCACCGAGGTTAAACCTGGCATCCCGGTGGCAGCTGAAAGCGAGGACACGACGCATTACTCGGTCATCGATGCGGCCGGCAACGTAGTTTCCAATACCTATACGCTGAACACCTCCTATGGCTCGGGCATATCGGTCCGTGGCGCTGGCTTTCTGCTGAACAACGAGATGGAAGACTTTGTTTCGAAGCCAGGCGTGCCGAACGTCTACGGCCTGCTCGGTGGCGAGGCCAATGCGGTGCAGGCGAACAAGCGGCCACTGAGCTCGATGACGCCGGTCATCGTGTTTCGCGATGGCAAACCGTGGTTCGCAACCGGCAGTCCCGGTGGTGCGCGCATCATCACCACCGTCTTGCAAATGATCGTCAACGTGATCGATCACGGCATGGGTATCGCCGAAGCCTCTGCCGCGCCGCGGCTGCATCACCAGTGGTTTCCGGACGAGGTATTCATGGAGAGCGGCTACAGCCCGGACACCGTCCGCATGCTTGAAGGTCGAGGGCACGTAGTGAAACGCACGGGTTCGATCTTTACCAGCCTGCAATCCGTTGCTTACCAGGACGGGTGGTTTATGGGTGCGTCGGATCCACGCCGGCCGGATTCCGCCGCTGTCGCGCCGGCCGAAATTCATGTCGCCGGTGACTGATAGCACCGGTACGGATATCAGTCACGGCGCACGCCGTTACGCACTGGGCATGCTGGCCGTGGTCTACATGTTCAATTTTATCGACCGGCAGATTCTCGCAATCCTGTTGCCCGCGATCAGGGCCGAGTTCCAGGTTGGAGACTTCGTGCTTGGCTTATTGGCCGGGCCGGCGTTTGCGCTGTTTTACGTCACTCTCGGCGTACCGGTCGCGCGGCTCGCGGATCGTGTTAATCGGCGCAACCTGATCGCACTTGCGGTCGCAGTCTGGAGCGGCATGACCGCGCTCTCGGGGCTGGCTGCCAATATCTGGCAACTCGCGCTGGCACGAGTCGGCGTTGGCATCGGCGAGGCCGGTTGCAGCCCGCCGGCGCACGCGATGATCGCGGACCTCTATCCGCCCGAGCAACGCTCGGCGGCGATGGGCGTCTACACGTTGGGCATTTCGGCTGGCGTCATGCTGGCCTACATGGCCGGCGGCTGGGTGGTACAGAACATTGGTTGGCGCGAAGCGTTCTTCATAGTTGGTTTGCCGGGCCTCATATTGGCGGCGCTCGTGCGCTATACCGTTCAGGAGCCCGCGCGCGGTGCGGTCGAGCAGCGCCGCGACAGCGGTGAGCAGCCATCATTACGGGATGTGGCGGTTTTCCTGCTTGCGAGGAAGTCGTTTATTTACATGGCGCTCGGTGCCGGCGTCAGTTCCTTCGTTGGTTACGCAATTATCTTTAATATGCCGAGTTTCATGGTGCGCAGTCTCGGTGTCGATGCCGCTGAAATAGGGTTCTCGCTTGGGCCCATCTACGGCATCGCCGGCGGCCTCGGTTTTTTCTTCGGTGGCTACCTCGCCGACCGCATCGGCGTGCATGGGCATCGCAAGGCCCTGTCATTCATCGCCTTGGCCAGCGTGATCAGCGCGATCTGTTTCGGTGCCGTTTTCCTGTCGACCACGATGGCCTGGTGCCTGATGTTGTTAATCGTGCCGTCGGTGCTTTCGAATTTTTACCTCGCGCCTGTGCTGAGCCAGACGCAAAGCCTGGTTTCCTTGCGCATGCGCGCGGTTGCCTCGTCGCTGGTGCTGCTCATCATCAATGTCATCGGACTGTTGATCGGCCCGCCGGCTACGGGCCTTGTCAGTGACTTGTTGCAGGCGTCGCAGGGCGAGGAGTCGATGCGTTACGCGCTGCTGGTCGTCAGTGTAATGCTGTTGCCGGTCGCGGCCTTTTGTTACTGGCGTGCCGGCAGGACGATCGACGCTGATCTGCAAAACGCGAACGATTTCGACTGACTCAAACCGAACGCAAATACCATTCGAAATCCAGTGCATTGATCGTGTCGTGGTATTTCTTTTCTTCGGCGCGGCGGTTAATCAGGTAATACTTGCAGTAGCGCTTGCCGAGGTATTCCGGCAATACCTTGCTGCGGGCAAATTTGTCCAGCGCTGCATGCCAGCGATTCGGAATCCGGCTCACCACCGAGGCGGTCTCACGTTCTTCGACCATGCGTCCCGGATCGCACTTGTGCTTGAGCCCGTAATGCACGCCGGCAGCAACGGCCGCGGCCACCAGGTAAGGATTGGCGTCCGCACCGGCAACGCGATGTTCGATACGCAGGTTGTTCTCATCCGACTGCGGAATACGGATCGACACGGCGCGATGATTGACGCCCCAGTTGGTGTCCACCGGCGCGTAGTTTTCGGGTCGCATGCGGCGATACGAATTCGCATTCTGCGCAAAAATCGCCGTTGCCTCAGGCATGGTTTTCAGCAATCCGCCGACCGCGTGCCGCAGCCGCGCCGAGAACGGTGCCACTGCGAGGCGGTCTTTGCCCTGCGAAAAATAATTGTTGCCATGCTTGTCGACCAGGCTCATGTGAATGTGCAGGCCGTTGCCGGAATCGTCGGCAAACGGCTTGGCCATAAAGCAGGCCACAAAACCGTGCCGTAATGCAGCGGCCTTGATGACCCGTTTCAGTAGTACCGCATGGTCACAGGCGAGTACCGGGTCGTCGACGTGCTTCAGGTTGATCTCGAACTGGCCGGCGGCATATTCGGAGATAACTGCATCGGCGGGAATATTTTGTGCGTCGCAATAGTCATAGACGTCGTCGAGGAACGGCTGTATCTGCGCAAGATCGTCCGGATGATAAATGTTGACGCCGGGCTGCGGGCGCCCGATGCCGGCAATGATCGGTGCATGCGCGGTCGGCGATTCGGCCTTGGCCTCGAGCAGGTAAAACTCGAGTTCCGTCGCCATGACGATTTTTAGCTGCATCTTGTGCAGTGGTTCGATAGCGCGCTCGAGCACAGCGCGCGGGTCGGCAAAGTAGCGCGTGCCATCGGTGTCATACATGCGGAACAGGGCCTGTGCCATGGGCCGTTCCGACCAGGGAACCGGCGCAAGGCTGCCGGGAACAATGCGCGCCGCGACGTCCGGATCGCCATCGTCCCAGCCCGGCAGGCCTTCCGCGACCTCGCCCAGCACGTCCAGCATCTCGGCCGCGCCGCAATACCAGAAGGTTTCTGTGCAGATTTTTTCGAAATCGTTGGCGCGAACGCGTTTGCCACGCAGGATGCCGAGTACATCGGGGGCCAAAAGGTCCATAAACGCCATGTCGGGATACTTTGCCAGCAGCTGCCGCAGCTCGGTCTTTGGGGGGGTGGCTTTCCTGGTCATAATATCCCGGCGTTTCAGGCACTTTTGACAGCTTCCCCGATCCGGGCGGAAGCCGCAAGGGCGGCTGCCGTGCTACCATGCGGACAGGTAAATTCCTGGGAAAAGTAAAATTAGTGAACGCAAGCTTAAAGCCCCGCTTCGAGGGCTCGCCGCAGGACTTGCCCTTGTAATAGCCAGCTTCGCTCCGGCTGCTTCTTTTGCGCTGGATATCGAAACCGCGGCCATCGGGCTGACGGGGGTTCCGATTGAAATCGTGGTGACCGGCGCAGCGGCGGGTGATGTTGTGACAGTTACCGTTGCGGGCGAAGACCAGTGGGGCACGGCCGACACCGAAGGGCGGGTAACCATTGACGACGTCGTGATGACCGACCGCGGCACGATCGACATAGTTGCCAGCGCCGGCGGCGAATCGGTGTCCGCGACTTTGCGCATCCTGCCAGGCTGGATTTCACTGATGCCGGCCTTCCTCGCCATCGCGGTTGCACTGGCTTTGCGCAACGTCGTGCCAGCGCTGGTACTCGGCCTCTGGCTCGGCGCGACGGCGCTGCAGTCGTTTACTCCGCTCGGCGCCCTGCAGGGCCTGATGAATACGTTTGCCGTCTATATCGTTAACGCGCTGGCGAATCCCGACCACGCGGCGATTATTGCGTTTTCGATGATGATCGGCGGCATGGTCGGGATCATCACGCGTAACGGCGGCATGGGCAGCATCGTGCGCATGATCGTGAGCCGCGCCAAGACCGCGATTGGCGGCCAGTTGGCCGTCTGGCTCATGGGCCTGATGATCTTTTTCGACGACTACGCGAACACACTCGTGGTCGGCAATACCGCACGGCCGATTACGGACCATCTGAAGATCTCGCGCGAAAAACTCGCCTACATCGTGGACTCGACGGCGGCGCCGGTCGTCTGTATCGCGCTGATAACCACCTGGATCGGCTACGAAGTCAGCCTCATCGATGACGCCTTGCAGGGAATCGATGAGCTGTCAGCAATACCAGCCTATACTGTTTTCCTGCGCTCGATCCCGTACAGCTTTTACCCGATCCTGGCGGTGCTGTTCGTGTTCCTGGTGTCTGCAACCGGTCGCGATTTCGGACCGATGTACAAAGCTGAAGTCCGGGCACGCAAGGGAGAGGTCGCTCCCGTTGCCGGCGAACCCCTGCCGGCGCTGGAAGGGGACACTCTGGAACCGAAACCGAACGTTCCGCTGCGCGCCGCGAACGCATTCGTGCCGATCCTGGTGCTGATCGCGGGTCTAGGTATCAGCCTTTACATTACGGGTGAGGGCGACACGATCACAGACATCATCGGCAGCTCCGATCCGTACAAGGCCATGATGTGGGCCTCGTTTGCCGGCGCGCTCGCGGCGGCTGGTATGTCGGTTGGCCAACGTATCCTGAGCGCGCATGAGACCGTCGATGCCTGGTATGGCGGCGCTCGCGCCACGCTGTTCGGCATGATCGTATTGATACTGGCCTGGTCGATGTCTGATATCACCACGGACCTGAATGCGAAGGGATACCTGATTTTAGTGTTGGGCGATGCCTTGCCGCTGGTGCTGGTGCCGACCGTGGTGTTCCTGCTCGCGGCCGTGACCGCGTTCGCGACCGGTACCAGCTGGGGCACGATGGGCATTCTCATGCCGCTGGTAATCCCGCTGTCCTGGGCCGTCATGAGCGTCAATGGCATGACCGATCTTTCCGACCTGCATATCCTGTATTCGGCGGTCGCCTGCACGCTCGCGGGAGCGGTATGGGGCGATCACTGCTCGCCGATATCCGATACCACGGTGCTGTCGTCGATTGCCAGCGGCTGCGACCATATCGAGCATGTGCGTACGCAAATGCCGTACGCCCTGGTGGTTGGAACCGTCGCCATTCTGCTTGGGACGGTACCGGGCGCTTATGGTGTGTCGCCGTGGATATCGATACTGCTGGGCGTGCTGATCCTGTTCGGGGCGCTACGATTTTTTGGTCGTAACGCTGACGATTCCGTATGAGCAGGAAACCCGTGATTGGTGTGCCGGCCGACCGGCGCATGGTGGACCCGCATCCCTATCACATGGCGGGCGAGAAGTATGTGCAGGCGCTGGTTGATGGCGCCGACGGGCTGCCATTCATTATTCCTGCGCTCGGCGATCCGCTCGATGTCGACGACATCATCGCGAATGTCGACGGCCTGTTGCTGACCGGCAGTCCGTCGAACGTTGAGCCCTATCATTACGAGGGGCAACCCAGCGAACCGGGCACGCTGCACGATCCGCACCGCGACGCACTGACGCTGCCGCTGGCGCGGCGCGCAATGCAAAAGGGTGTGCCGCTGCTGGCCATTTGCCGCGGCCACCAGGAGCTCAACGTAGTGCTTGGTGGAACGCTGCATCAGAAAGTGCACGAGGTGGCCGGTTATCACAATCACAAGGAGAATTCCGACGATCCGCTGGAAGTGCAATACGGCCCGTCGCACGTGGTCAACCTGGTTCCGGGCGGGATTCTGCACGGTCTTGCCGGCGCCGAGTCGGTGATGGTGAATTCGCTGCATTCGCAGGGCGTCGCGAAGCTCGCCGCCGGTGTCAGCGTCGAGGCGCTCGCGGATGACGGCCTGATCGAGGCATTCACGGTCGATAGTGCCAGGGGTTTCACGCTTTCGGTGCAATGGCACCCGGAATGGCGTGTGACCCTGGATGATTTTTCAATGGCAATTTTCGGGACTTTTGGCGACGCGTGCAGGGCGTACGCGGCCAAGAGACAGGTGTAAGGTGAGTAAGGACAAGGTTTTTCAACCCTGGTTAGAGGAAAGGGGAATAAAGGATGTTGAGGCATTCGTGCCTGACATGGCCGGATCGGCGCGCGGCAAGGTCGTGCCGGCCGGGAAATTCGGCGTCAGCCCGATGAAACTGCCGGAGGCCATATTCGGCCAGACCATTGCCGGCGACTACGTGCAAAATCCGCACAATGTCGAGGATCGCGACATGCTGCTGGTGCCGGACCCGACTACGCTGCGGCCCGTGCCCTGGTCGACCGACCCGGCGGCCTCGGTGCTGCTCGATTGTTTCCGCAGCGACGGCTCGCCCGTTGATACCTCGCCGCGCGCGGTGCTGCGCAATGTGCTGGCGATCTATGCGAGCAAGGGGTGGGTGCCTGTGGTTGCACCCGAAGTCGAGTTCTACCTGCTGTATCCGCATTCCGACCCGAACGAGGAGGCCGAAGCTCCCGAGGGCCGGCTCGGCAGGACCGAGGGCGCGCGCCAGCCCTACAGCATCGACTCCATGAACGATTTTGACCCGTTCATCAATGATCTCTACTTGCACTGTGAGGCGCAGAATATCCATATCGATACCCTCTCGCAGGAAATGGGCCCGGCACAATTCGAGATCAACTTCCTGCACGGCGATGCAATTCAACTCGCCGACCAGGTGTTTCTGTTCAAGCGCACGGTTCGCGAGGTCGCGATCATGCACAAGATGCACGCCACGTTCCTCGCCAAGCCCATGGCCGAGGAAGCCGGCAGCGCGCTGCACGTGCATCAGAGCGTCATCGATACGAATGGTCGAAATATCTTTTCGGATGCGAATGGCAAGCCGACTGAACATTTCTACGGGTTCCTGGGCGGCCTGCAGACCTACATGCACGATGCAATGCTGATTTTTGCGCCCTACGTCAATTCGTATCGCCGCTTCCTGAATCCATGGGCCTCGCCGGTGAACCTGTCCTGGGCGGTCGACAATCGCACGGTCGGGCTGCGTGTGCCCGACTCGGGCCCGCAGGATCGGCGTATCGAGAATCGCATTGCGGGCTCGGATGTGAATCCATACCTGGTGCTGGCTGCGACGCTCGCTTGCGGCTATCTCGGCATGACCGAAGGCCTGAAGGCCGATGAGCCGGTAGCGGGTAGCGCGTACAGCAAGAAGTTTACATTGCACCGCCACCTCTATGGGGCGCTGGATGCATTCAAGGCGAGCGATGCGATGCGCAAAATTCTCGGTAATAATTTTGTCGAGCTGTACAGCATTGTCAAAGATAATGAGTATCGTCAATTTCAGGAAATCATCACGCCGTATGAGCGTGAGATTCTGATGTTTAACGTTTGAGGTGAATCATGGCTGCGCTGGAAAAGCGAACCGGTAAGGACTGGCAGGAACTGGACAGGGACCATTACCTGCATCCGTTTACCGATCACAAAAGTCTGCACAAGAAAAAGTCGCGTATTATTGTACGCGCCGAAGGTGTGTACATTTATGACGCGGATGGCAACAAGATTCTCGATGGCATGTCCGGGCTGTGGTGTGTCAACTCCGGGTATGGTCGCGAGGAGCTGATCGAGGCTGCGACCCGGCAAATGCGGGAATTGCCTTACTACAACAGTTTCTTCCAGTGCGCGAATCCACCGGCGATCGAGTTAGCGAAGTTGTTGCAGGAAGTTTCGCCGTCGCAGATGAATCACGTGTTTTTCACGGGTTCGGGTTCGGAGTCCAACGATACGATCGTGCGCATGGTGCGGCGCTACTGGGACCTGATGGGTCAGCCTGAGCGGCACACGATCATCAGCCGCAAGAACGGCTACCACGGTTCCACCGTTGCCGGCGCAAGCTTAAGCGGCATGAAGGCCATGCATGAGCAGGGTGGGTTGCCGATCCCGGGAATCGTGCACGTTGAACAGCCCTACTGGTTTGGCAGCGATCGCAGCCTGTCGCCCGATGAATTCGGCCTGGTTGCGTCCCGCTCCATCGAAGCCAAGATCAAGGAGCTCGGCGCCGACAAGATCGCGGCATTTATCGGTGAGCCGATCCAGGGTGCGGGCGGCGTGATTATTCCGCCCGACAGCTATTGGCCCGAAGTGCAACGCATCTGCGACCAGTACGGCATCTTGCTGATCTCGGACGAAGTCATCACAGGCTTCGGTCGGCTCGGCGAGTGGTTCGGCGCCGACTATTTTGGCACGCGGCCTGATTTCATGCCGTTCGCCAAAGGCGTGACATCGGGCTATTTGCCGCTCGGCGGTGTCCTGATCAGCGATCGGGTTGCCGAGGTGATCATCGGTCGGGGCGGTGAGTTTTTCCACGGCTACACCTATTCTGGCCACCCGACCACTTGCGCGGTCGCGATCGCGAATATCCGCCTGCTGCAGCGCGAGAAGCTGGTCGAACGAGTCAGGGACGACATCGGCCCCTACGTCCAGGCGGGCTGGGCGAAACTGGCCGAACATCCGCTGGTCGGTGAGACGCGCATGGTGGGACTCATGGGCGCATTCGAACTCGTGGCCGACAAGAAAACGCTGGAACGCTTCGAAGGCAAGGTTGGCGCCGGCACCGTCTGCCGTGATTTCCTCGTCAACGGCGGCGTGATCATGCGTGCCGTCGGTGACACGATCATAGCTGCGCCGCCGTTTGTGTTAACTCACAGCGAGGCTGATGAAATGCTCGAGAAAGCCTGGAAGGGACTCGACCTGGCACAAAAGGCGCTGCAATGACCACACGTAAAGCAAGCGGCGACAACGCGATTACGCGCGAAAGCCTCTATGGCACGACGCCGGAACCAACGTATGCCGGCATCACCTCGTTCATGCGCCGCAAATATACTCGCGACCTGACGGGCGTCGATGTGGTTGTCACCGGCGTGCCATTCGATACCGCAACGACCAACCGGCCCGGGGCACGCCTGGGCCCGCGCGCGATACGTAACGCGTCGACGATCATGGCCTGGGAAAAAATGTACGGCATGGAATTCGACCCGTTCGACAAGCTGGCGGTGATCGACTACGGCGACTGCTACTTTGATCATGGTCGGCCGCAAGGCGTGCCGGACGAGATCGAGGCACATGCCTGGCACATCATCAGCAAGGGCCCTGGACTGCTGACGCTGGGCGGCGACCATTTCATCGCCTACCCGTTGATCAAGGCGCATGTGCGCAAGCACGGTGGGCCCTTGTCGCTGCTGCATTTTGATGCGCACAGCGATACCTGGGCGGACGCCGAGGGCCGTATCGACCATGGCACGATGTTTTACTTCGCGGCGAAACAGGGCTTGCTCGATCCGGCAAGCTCGGCTCAGATCGGTTTGCGTACCAGCAACCCCGACACCATGGGCTTCAATGTGCTCGATGCGCCCTGGGTACACGCCAACGGCATCGAAGCAACCATAAAACAGACCCGCAAGATTCTCGGCGACAGGCCGGTTTACCTGAGCTTCGACATCGATTGTCTCGACCCGAGTTATGCGCCCGGAACGGGCACGCCCGTATGCGGCGGCCTTACCTCGCACCAGGCCATCCAGATCCTGCGCGGCCTGCAGGGGATCAATCTCGTTGGCATGGACCTGGTCGAAGTAGCGCCAGCCTACGACGTTGCCGAGATCACGTCGCTCGCGGCCACGCAACTCGCGATGGAGATGTTGTACCTGTACGCCAATCGCCCGGTGCAATAGGTCGCGCCGGATGGCCGTCGAATCGCCGGAACATACGGGCTCCTGGTATGCGGCCACGCAGAACGATGCCACCGATTTCCCGGCATTGCGCGGTGAGCATCGCTCTGATGTCGTGGTCGTGGGCGCCGGATTCAGCGGCGTTTCCGCCAGCCTTTTCCTGGCCGAGCGCGGCTATGATGTCACGCTGCTCGAAGCCAATCGCATCGGCTGGGGCGCATCCGGGCGAAACGGCGGGCAGTTGATCGGCGGCTTCAGCGACCCCGCCAAGTTCGAGAAAAGATTCGGCAGCGGGGCAGCAGGCATCGTACGTCGCATGGGGCTGGAATGCCGCGATATCCTCGTGGAACGCGTCCGCCGCTACCAGATCGATTGCGACCTGAAGTTCGGCTACCTCGACGTCGCGGCGCGCGGCCGGCCGGCCGAGCTGCGAATGCTTGAGGCGCAACTTGAGGACTGCGAGCGGCACGACTATCCGCATGCAGTGCGACTGATCGGCCGTGAGGAACTGGCCGAGTGGGTGCGAACAGACCACTACGAGGCGGGCCTCAGCAATCCCGGCAACGGTCACTTGCATCCGCTGAACCTGTGCATTGGCGAGGCCCGCGCCGCCAGTCAGCTGGGTGCGAAGATCTTCGAACAGACGCGCGTGACGCGCATTCGCCACGGTGCGCGGCCGGTAGTCGAGACCGAATATGGCGTAGTGGTTGCCAAGAAGGTAATTCTTGCCGGCAACGCCTACCTTCGCGACGCCGAACCCAGGTTGCGCAATGCGGTTTTTCCGGCCGGCTCGTACATGCTGGCGACCGAGCCACTCAGCGACCGGCAGGTGCAGGAGCTGATGCCGGCCGACGTTGCGATCTGCGAACAACAGATCGCGCTGAATTACTTTCGCCTGTCACCCGATAAGCGCTTGTTGTTTGGCGGCATGTGCAATTACTCGGGGCGTCGCCCGGCAGATCTAACCGCTGCGCTACGGCCGCGGTTGGCAAAAATCTTTCCGGCCCTGGCCGATGTCGGGGTGGACTACCACTGGGGTGGTGATATTGCCATCAGTATCAATCGCATTCCGCAATTCGGGCGAATCGAGGACAACACGTATTACGTGCAGGGCTATTCCGGGCACGGCGTGGCGCCAACCCACCTCGCTGGCAAAATGCTGGCTGATATCGTCTGCGGTGATTCGGAACAATTTGACCTGTTCGCCAGGGTGCGTCATTTGTCTATTCCCGGTGGCAAGTGGATTGGCAACCCGGTGCTTGCGCTGGGCATGAGTTATTTTCGGCTCAGGGAATTGCTTGGGTAATCACAATGCACGCTGCAGCGCTTCTGAAATTTTTCGACACACGTGCCTCACGCAGCGAGCCTTTGGTACTGGCCACGGTGCTCGCAACACAGGGCTCGACCTACAGCAAGGCGGGCGATTTCGTGCTGATCGACGCCGAAGGCGTCGTGTGCGGCATGTTGTCCGGCGGTTGCCTTGAGAGCGACCTGGCAGTGCGCGCGAGCGTGGTGCTGGAGTCGGGCAAGTCGCAAACGGCGACCTATGAGCTCAAGGCGGGCGACGAAGACATCTGGGGACTCGGCGTCGGCTGCGATGGCTCGATGACGGTGTATTTGCAGCCACTGCTCACCGCGCAAAACTACCGACCGTTCAGAGCGATCGCGAACGCGTTGCGAGGCCATGCGCCGGCGAATGTCAGAATAGAGGAGGGCGAGGGCACGCTGCTGCTGGATATGACCGTGCGACCGCCACCGCACGTTCTGTTATTGGGTGCGGGCCGCGACGCCGTACCTTTGGCGCGCCTCGTCGACGGGCTTGGCTGGCGCTGCAGCCTGGTCGATCACCGTCCGGTCTACATCGAGAACCCGGAGTTTCCTGAGGGCTGCAAAAAAGTCTGCGCAGAGGTCGACGCGCTCGCGACCAGCGTCGACCTGTCACAAATCGATTGCGCCATTGTCATGAGTCACCACCTGTCCAGCGATCGCGCTTACCTGCGGACCTTGGCGGCGACCAGCATCGCCTATATCGGCCTGCTTGGACCTCCGGCAAGGAAGCAACGATTGTTGTCCGAGATCGGCGAGCAGGGTGCCGCCTTGTCTGGTCGCCTGCATGGACCGGCCGGGTTGCGCCTGGGAGGTCGCGGGCCGGAACTGATCGCGCTCGCGATCGTCGCGCACATGCAGCAGGTGTTGCACGGCGCGTCGTAAGCTCCCACCTATTGTTGCGGCGGCGGGTTTCCAGGCAGAAAAGTGCGAATAATCATTTCGGCAAGCTCGACACGCTGTGCCTCGTCGTTGAAATTGATGTTACTCGTACCCTTGACCTCAAGCCCGAGCGCGAGCAAACCACCGGCCGATACGCGAATCATGTTGTACAGCAGGGCGGGATTGCCCGGCGGCGCAATGCCAAGCTGTTGCAGCTTTTGCAAATGGCCCGAAACCATTTCGTAGAGTGGCTTTAGGTGCTGTGCCACCAGCCAGTCGAGCCGGTCACTTGGATAACTGGATTCCTGAAGGATAATCTTGTGCAGCGCCGGGTGACCGAAAGAGTGCTTGACATAGGTACGAATAAACACTTCGGCGCGCGCTTTCGGGTCTACTTCCGGCACTTCGGCCATCGCTTTGACCAGGGAAATATTGAATTCGCGGAAAATCCGGTTGGCGGCGGCACGCCACAACTCACCCTTGTTATTGAAATGGTAAGTGATCAACGGATGGTGCACCTTGGCACGTTCGGCAATATCGCGCGTGGAGGTACCTTTGAAACCATTCGCTGAAAACGCCGCAATAGCTGCGTCCAGCAGCTTTTGCTGCGTCAGGATACTGCGTTGCTGTTGTTTTCTGCCCGGACTCGTCCTGGCAGTTGCTTGCCTGGCACCCACTATCTTTCCTCGCCATTGCTTTGACGGGGTCCAGACTAGCCCGAACGGCGTATTTAGTCCAGATTGGAAGGATAAGGATCCGGCTACTCGACCGCGAACAACATGCGTACGGCCGCCCGCTTCTGTACGGCGACGCCATTCTCGACCACCGGTTCGAATTCCCATTCCTCGACCGCGCTGACGGCCGCGTCCACGAATGTCACGCCAGGTTCGGAATCGCGCACCGAGACGGCGGTTACACTGCCGTCGATATCAACCGTGAACATCACGTCCACCCAACCCGATGTTCCGCGCCGTTGCGCCGCGCGCGGATATTTGGGACCGACGTACTTCGTGCGTGTCAGGCTACTGATGGCAACGGGCATCAAGTCGTCGATGCTGCTGTTCGCGGCTAAGGTGGGCGCCTCGATCGCGGCATTACTGTCGGCTACTGCGTCTACCGGTATGTTTTCACCAACGACCGCCGCAGCGCCAACAACGGCGGCTACCTGGCCGCCCGGTTGCTCAGACGCTTTTTCAGCGGCCTGTTCGGCTACCAGCGCATCCGCGGCAGCTTTTTCGGCCGCCGCTTTCTCAGCGGCTGCAAGTTGCTGTTGGGCGCTGATTGCCTGCGCCTCGCGATCGCGCGCTGCGCTCAACGCCGCAGTCGCGGAATTCAGTTCATTGCTGCCCGGATCCAGTCGACGGGCATCGGCGAGCAGGATTTCCGCGGCATTGAAATTTCTGGCGTCGATTTCGGAGCGCGCCTGCAATACCAGTTTGCTGGCAACGACGTTGAGGCCCTGACGCGCCGCAGGATTACCCGGGTCGTTGCTCAAAGCAAGTTCAAAGTAGTAACGCGCATTGTCATTCGATGGTGCTGTCAGCTTGCCTTCGTCGAGACGCCTGGTCGCTTTCGCCAGGACATCGTCGATTCGCTGGGCGCTTTGTGCGGCGCTGAGTTCATCGGCAACCAGCGCTAGTTCAGCGCGGTCACCGGAATTCAAGGCACGTGCGCCGCTAAGCGCAACGGACGCATCTTCGAAACGACCATCGCGAATTGCGAGCCGCGCTGAATCCAGGAAATGCCGAAGCTGAATCTGCGCCAGCTGCGCATTGAGGAATGGCAGGCGGGCGTTGTCAGCATCCGCCAGTGCGACGCGTTGCAGGGCTGCTTCCGCATCCTGGGTATTCTTTGCGAGCAAGGACGATTCTGCGATGCCGAGCACCTGTGCGATAACGGCGTCGAGCTCGGTTGCAATGGTTGCATTGTCCGGCGCTGCTTGCGCGGCGGCCAGGTAGAACTCGATGGCGTTGCTGCCTGACGGGTAAAAGAGTTGTCCTGCGGTTGCGGCGAGACGTGCGTTCTGAAGCAACTCCTCGAGATACGCCGGGGATGCGCTGGTCGACTCGGAATCGAACACGGACTCCGATTCAGTCACGCGCGGTGTACTGGCAAGTG
>CAZHLE010000049.1:0-436 GCA_964533065.1 uncultured Woeseiaceae bacterium
TTCGGATTTCAAACTCTTTGAGAATGATCAGGACATTAATCCGGGTATACAAATGAGTCAACACGAGGTCCTTAACAAGGAAAAGCACAAACAACTGCGCATCAAGACAGGCTACGGCGCAGCCATGGGTGATGCAGTCAGGTACGTGATGACCTACCCCAGGGAGTTCAGGGACATCCAGAACTGCTATCCGATTCTGTTTACCAAGGATTCGAACACCGGCGGTTTTTTTGCCGCTGCCGTTTTGGGTTTTGAGGCAGACCAGAATCTGTTTTTGCGGGACAATGGCTGGGACGCAAGCTATGTGCCTGCCCTGGTGCAACGGCAGCCGTTCCTGATTGCCACCGGTGGAGCGGGCGACGACAAATCGCCCGTGGTTTCCCTGGATCTCGATCATCCGCGAGTCAGCCAGGACGAGGGGGAGGCATTGTTTGAC
>CAZHLE010000049.1:446-17485 GCA_964533065.1 uncultured Woeseiaceae bacterium
TTCTTAAACAGAAGATCGCACTGCTGGACAAGCTGCATCGCTGACTGCAACACAGCAGAGGATTTATTGACACCCTGCTTCAGCACGAACTGTTGGAGCAGATCACCCTGGATATTACTTTTAATGATGGCAGCAAAAAGAGTTTGCAGGGTTTTTACAGCATTGCAGAAGAACGGCTTTACCAGCTGAAGGGAGACGCGCTGGAGTCGCTGAACCAGGACGGCTACCTGCAACCTGTCTTCATGGCCGTTGCGTCATTGTCACGGATTCGGGACATTATCGAAAGACGAAACCGGCTCCGGGTGTAGCGAGAGCTGTGGGGTTACGCATGACCGGCCAGCATGTCCTGAACGAAATCAGTCAGACAATTACGGAGGTGCATGACGTCGCTGTCGCAGATCTCAGTGATGAACTATTGGCGTCCGATCAGCCGCTGGTCCTGCGAAGGCTGGCATCGCACTGGCCCGCCGTCAGGCACGGCCTCGAGTCGGCCGACAAGATCATCGAGTACCTGGCGGGATTTGACTCGGATAACATGGTCACAGCCCTCTATGCGCCGCCAGAGGCAGCCGGGCGGATCTTCTATAACGATGACATGACCGGCTTCAATTTCGAATACCGGCGGATGGCGCTAAAAGACGCCGTGCAGCAGGTCCGGTCTCACGTTGATCAGCCCTCACCGCCGTCGCTCTATATCGGCTCCACCAACGTTGATCACTGGCTGCCGGGATTCCGGGAACAGAATGATTTTCCGATTCGACACCTAGCACCCCTGGTCAGCATCTGGATTGGCACCCAGAGCCGGGTATCAGCTCACTACGATTTCCCCTCCAATATTGCCTGCGTGGTTGCAGGGCACCGCCGTGTGATCCTGTTTCCGCCGCAGCAGTTACCGAATCTTTATGTTGGACCGCTGGACTTCACGCCGGCAGGACAACCTATCAGCCTGGTGGACTTTCATGCGCCTGATTACCGGCGATTCCCGAAATTTCGTGAAGCAATCAAGACTGCGCAGATGTCCGTGCTGGAACCGGGGGATGCCGTCATTGTTCCCAGTATGTGGTGGCATCACATCGAAGCGTTGGACCCCTTTAACGTGTTGGTGAACTATTGGTGGCGCAACTCCCCATCCTACCTGGGGCCGCCTTTGAGCGTGCTGCAGCATGCGATACTGGGCCTTCGGGACCTGCCTGAGGTACAGAGAAAACAGTGGCAGGAGCTGTTTGATTTTTATGTGTTCAGCCCCGAACCCGCGAACTTCGAACACATTCCCGAAGCTGCGCGTGGCGTGTTGAATCCAGTTGACGAACAAAGTGCGCAGCGAATTCGCAAGATGTTGCGAGACAAGCTGCTGTAGGGCGATAGTCTGATGTCATCGGCAAGAGTACAGAATGTCGTCATTGTAGGAGGCGGTACCGCAGGGTGGACAGCAGCTGCCGCTATTGCCAGGCTGATCGGAGCCAACCTGAACGTGGTGCTGGTGGAATCCGATGCCATCGGCACCATTGGAGTCGGTGAGGCAACCATACCTCCTTTCCGAACGCTGCATCGTCTGCTGAAGATTGATGAGGCGGATTTTCTATCCAGGGTGCAGGGCACCTTCAAGCTGGCCATCCGGTTCGAAAACTGGCGGGCCATAGGCCATGACTATATTCATTCCTTTGGCTTCACGGGACAGGGCTGCTGGGCAGCAGGCTTCCAGCACTTCTGGTTCAAAGCGAGGACACTTGGCTTTGCTGAGGACTATGCCTGCTACGCCCCGGAGCTCATGGCGGCCAGGGCAAACAGGTTCGGTTTGCTGAAAGAGAATGGGCTGAGCTATGCCTACCATATTGATGCCACAAGTTATGCCAGGTACCTGCGTGAACTTGCGGCAAAGCATGGCGTAAGCCGGGTCGAGGGCAAGATTGCCGAGGTGCGCCAGACTGAATCGGGTGACATCTCTGCAGTGGTACTGGAATCAGGTCGGGTCGTAAAGGGCGATCTGTTTATCGACTGCAGTGGCTTTGCCAGCCTGTTGTTGGACAAGGCGCTAGGAACCGAATTTGAAGACTGGACTCACTGGCTTCCCTGCGATCGAGCCATCGCGGTCCAGACGACATCGGCTGGCGAGCTTATTCCTTATACACGCTCCATTGCCAGGGAGAGCGGCTGGCAGTGGCGTATTCCACTGCAGACCCGGGTTGGCAATGGCCTGGTCTATTGCAGTGAGTTTATGAGCGACGATGAAGCCCGGGGCACCCTGCTCGGCAACCTTGAAGGTGAACTCATCACAGAACCCAGGCTATTGGGCTTTCGCACCGGGCAGCGGGTAAAACACTGGAACCGAAACTGCATTGGCCTCGGCCTGGCGGCAGGCTTTCTCGAGCCACTGGAATCCACGAGCATTCACCTGATCCAGCGGGGCGTAATCCGGCTGTTGCAGATGTTCCCCTACAACGGCATCGTCGAGTCGGACCGGACCGAGTTCAATCGGCAGATGGATACCGAGTTTCGCTTTATCCGCGACTTCATCATCATGCACTACCATGTCACAGAGCGAACGGATTCCGAGTTCTGGCGCCGCTGCCGCGAAATGGACATTCCTGAGAGCCTGCAGCATCGCCTCGACCTGTTCCGCGATACAGGTCGCGTCTTCGAGACCGAGCTGGATATTTTCCGCGAGAACAGCTGGGTCCAGGTGATGCTGGGACAAGGAATTGAACCACAAAGCTATCACCCCATTGTGGACATGATGAGTGAGCCGGAACTCCGTCAGTTCATGCAATTCCAGCGACAGAAAGTCAATCAGGTGCTAAACCAGCTGCCGACACACCAGGAGTTCATCAATCGTTACTGTCCAGCGGCAAGTACCTAGAGCCCAGCAAAAGTGGCGGCCCTTAGCCGGCCCCCTGCCCGACCAGGGTCTTCAGGCGCTCCGCGACGAAGGCCAGGACCTGGTCCCTGTCTGCCGAAGAAAGCTTGCCTACCACGTCCCGCAGGTCGGACGGCAAATGGGCTCCGGGATCGCCTTGTGTCTGGAACGCGAAATAATCGAAAAACGTGCGCCACAATTCGCGTTGGTCAGCGGGCAGTCCGGACATCAGCGCCACGCTATGAATCAGGGCGAGGATCGGCTTTTGATGTGCAGGCGAGGTGTCGTTCCACCAGTAGTTGACAAGGATGTTTAGTGGGTCGAGCGATTCGACGCCGTGCCACCATAGTATTGGAATGTAAATGGCATCCCCGGGCTCGAGAACGGCCTCCTGGGCCAATTCGAGCGCCTGGCGAAACCTCGGGAATCTCGCGTAATCCGGTTCACGCAGATCCACGACGCTGATTGGCGTTCCTCCCGGCGTTCGCAAAAGCGGTCCAAGATAAAGGTTGGTGAGTTGTTCGGGTGGAAAGACTGTGAATCGCCTGCGCCCGCTGACAACGCCCGCAATGTTGTGATTGTTATCGAAATGAGTCGCGACCATCGATCGATTACTGATCCAGACCCGCGGCGCGATGTCGCTGTCCAGCAGGGGCATCGTATTGTCCTCGAGGAACGACGGTAAGATGTCCGGAACGTGCATCGCCTGCAGCGCGATCGCAGGCGGTTTCGGGGCCTCGGCCAGAGACATAAGGGTGTCCAGCGCGGTGCTGATCGAAAATTTTCTCGATTCGAAATTGAAACCCTGATAATCGTCGGAATAGAAAAAACGGCCCTTGATCTCCGGTGGGCCAACGAAGGCATTCACCGCCCCACCGGCGTCGAGTCGTTTGAAGTAGTTGACTACGCTTGTTTGCGATTTTCGGCCTGCCTGGACGGCCGGCCAGTCTCGCAGCAGACCCTTCAGCACGGCAGGCCGGTTCGCGGGAAAGATCTCGTTGTCGAAGACCGCTCGGTCTGCACCCTGCCATTCGTTAATTTGCTGCAATTCAGCGCCCCTCTTTTTCTGAGCCGCATCGATTCTATAGTCTACACGCGACCGAGCGGGGATCGCGGACTACCGGGTACCGCATAACTACGCTATGGTTACCGGACCATTGTCCTCCTCATGTTCTCAGAGATAGCCTGCGTGCCTGACGTCAAGAAAGTTACCTTCACTTTCATTACGATCATCGTAGTCCCCTTGCTTTTCTTTGCTCTGCTCGAGCTCAGCCTCGTGGCCCTGGGCGTCGGGACATCCTTCGATTATTTCTACAGGATTGACATCGATGGCCAGTCGCACTACCAGGAAAACGCTGATTTCGCTGACCAGTTTTATCCGCCGTCACTAAATATCGGTCCGCTTGAGAACACCTTCGCCGAAGAGCGTGGCCCTGATCTGCTCAGGGTTTACGTCCTGGGGGGATCTGCCGCGCAGGGCTTCCCGCACAAGAACCACGGCTTTGACCGGCTGCTGGCAGTCCAACTTAGAGCGGCTTTGCCTTCGCGGAAAATTGAGGTGATCAACACGGCAATGACCTCGGTCAATTCACACGTAATTTACGCCGTTGCAAAGTCGATTCCGGAAAACTCCGCTGACTTTGCTGTCATCCTGATGGGTAACAACGAGGTTGTTGGCCCGTACGGCCCCGGCACCTTTAATCAAAATTTCCTGGCAAACATCACTCTGATCCGGGGAATTCAAGCCCTGAAGCGCACAAGGATATGGCAAGCCCTGGACAGCCTCATTCTGCAAGTCAGACCTACCGATGCGAAGCAGGATCTCGAGTGGGAAGGCATGCAGATGTTTACTAACCAAGGCGTCCCTCACGATGACCCTCGCATGGCAGGTGTTTATGATCACTACGAAGACAATCTCGTCAGCATCATTGAGACGCTTCGCGACAAGGGGATCCACGTAATACTGTCCTCCGTGCCAGTGAACCTCCGGCACTCCGCGCCATTCCTGTCTGTTCACAGCCCGGAATTCTCAAATGATCAGCTCGATCAATGGCGCGAATTGACTCTTAAGGGATCTCAGAGTTCTGATGAGGAGAACTGGGACGCCGCTATTGCACATTTTCGGGCAGCACTGGAGATAGACCCTGTTTATGCCGATACCCACTTCAGGCTCGCTGCGGCCTACGAAAACCTCGGCCAGTTTCAAGAGGCTAAACATCACTATCAGCGCGCCCTGGACCTGGACGCACTGCGATTTCGGGCCGACACGAGAGTAAATCAGATCATTCAACAAACTGCCGCCAGAATTCAGGGTAACGCGCTCAGCTATGTCGATACCGCCGCCGCTTTTGAGCAAGCCAGCCAACCCTTTCAACCCGGCTGGAACCTGCTTCTCGAGCACGTTCATTACGACTTTGCCGGAAACCATGTCATCGCGGCTGAGGTGTCCCGTTCGATCATGAGCAACCTGGCCGGGGCTGAACTTTTCGAACCCTTACCCAGCGCCGCAGTCGCCGAGAGGGTCGGATTCCCGAATCACGACACAATCGCAGAAATAAAGAATCTGCAAGGCATGATTCAGCATCCGCCATTTCCCGGGCAAAGCAACTACACTGCACTCGACAGCTTTCTCAAGGACAAGCTGGAGCGCGTGACAAGCGAAGTCGGGGCTCCCGCGGACGTGATTGAAAAGCGGCGGCACGTTGTCAACTCGGAGCTAGCGGACTGGAAGATTTATTTCGAACTGGCCGTCCTGAACGAGCGTCTGCGTAATACATCAGCAATGTATTACCACCTGAACAAGATCCTGGAACTGTATCCACACAACCGTGAAAGCTACATGAAGATCGCCGAGGCGATGAGCAAGGACGGAAAGTGGCGTGAGGTCATACCGTATCTCGAGCAGTCCCTCTACTACACCCGGGGCGATGAAGAAAAAATTGCTGAAACCATTGGCTGGTTGGGCACGGCGTATCTGAGGACGGGGGACTATGAAAAGGCAACAGATCTGCTGCTGGAAGTGACCGAAAAGTATTCGGATCAAATTGCTTTGACCCTGAGGGCTTATGGCAACCTGATCAAGAACTCACGGGAGCGTGGCAAGGTCAAGGACCTTGATCGCTATATTGGAGATGTTCAAGGCTACGCCAGATCATTGATACGAAGCGGTAAGGACGAGGAATACCCATTGCTGTATCAGAGGATGTCACAACTCATGACCATGGGTGGCCGCAATGAAGAGGCTGAAGAATGGGCCGAAGCACAGGCGCAGTAGCTACGAAAGCGACCAATATTCTCGGTATTTCGGCTTACTACCATGACAGTGCCGCCGCGTTGTTGCAGGACGGAGAACTGGTAGCGGCTGCACAGCAGGAACGATTCTCCCGCAAGAAACATGATGCCCGGTTTCCCGCGGAAGCGATAAGTTATTGTTTGGAAACGGGAAATTGTCGTATCGATGAAATCGACCGCATCGTATTCTATGACAAGCCGCTGGTCAAGTTCGAGCGGCTGCTCGAGACCTACCTCTGCTATGCGCCCAACGGATTTCGATCCTTCGTCGCAGCGATGCCCGTGTGGCTCAAGGAAAAGCTCTATCTCAAAAGCGTGCTCAAGAAGGAGCTTTCAGAGCTCGGTGGCTGCAAACCCGCAGAGCTTCCACCGCTGCTCTTCGCCGAACATCACCAATCACACGCAGCCTCGGCGTTCTACTTCAGCCCGTTCGAGCGCGCGGCCGTGCTCTGCCTCGACGGTGTCGGTGAATGGGCGACAACTTCGACGTGGCTCGGTGATGGCGCGAGCCTCGAGCCGCTCTGGGAGATCGATTTCCCGCACTCCCTGGGACTGCTCTACTCGGCGTTCACGTACTTCACGGGCTTCAAGGTAAATTCCGGCGAGTACAAGCTGATGGGACTCGCTCCCTACGGCCAGCCCAGGTACGCCGAGCTGATCCTCGACAAGCTTCTCGATCTCAAAGAGGACGGGACATTTCGCCTGGATATGCAGTACTTCAACTACTGCACTGGCCTGACGATGACCAACAGCCGCTTCGACGAGATCTTCGGTGGGCCGCCTCGCAAACCGGAAGGCAAACTCACGCAGCGCGAGATGGACATCGCCGCGTCCATCCAGGTCGTCACGGAAGAGGTGGTGCTGCGGCTCGCCAACACGGTGCACAGGGAGACGGGCGAGAAAAATCTCTGTCTCGCCGGGGGCGTGGCGCTCAATTGCGTCGCAAATGGCCGGCTGCTTAGAGAAGGGCCTTATGAGCACATCTGGATTCAGCCGGCCGCCGGCGATGCCGGCGGCGCCGCGGGCGCCGCCGCGGTTGTCTGGCACGGCTACGACAGGCAGCCTCGCAAGCTGAACGGCAATGGCAGGGCTGCCGCCGACCGCATGTCAGGGTCCTACCTCGGGCCCGAGTATTCGCCAGGGCAAATTCGGACTCAGCTCGACGCGATGGGTGCGAAGTATTCGGTCCTGGACGATGACACGCTGTTTTCGCGAACGGCGCAATTGCTCATCGATGAGAACGTGATCGGCTGGTTCCAGGGCCGCATGGAGTTCGGGCCACGGGCCCTCGGCGGCCGCTCGATCATCGGCGACCCGCGCAGTTCGAAGATGCAGTCGGTCATGAATCTCAAGATCAAGTACCGGGAGTCTTTTCGGCCTTTCGCTCCGTCCGTCCTGTGGGAGCGCGTCGCAGACTATTTCGAGCTGGACGCTCCGAGCCCCTACATGCTGATCGTCGCGCCCGTGCGCCAGGAGCTGCGGATAGGCCTCACCGACGAGCAAGAGCAGCTTTTCGGTATCGAGAAGCTCAAGCTCAAGCGTTCGGAGTTGCCTGCTGTTACGCACGTGGATTACTCGGCGCGCGTGCAGACCGTTCATGAGGACACGAACCCGCGCTACTACAAGCTGCTGAAGGCGTTCGAGCAGCTCACAGGCTGCGGTGTCCTCGTCAATACGTCCTTCAACGTGCGCGGCGAACCCATCGTCTGCTCGCCGACCGATGCCTATCGGTGCTTTATGCGTACGGAAATGGACTATCTCGTTATGGAGAACTTCTTCCTGGCCAAGAGTGAGCAGCCGGCCTGGGAGAACGATACCTCCTGGCAGGACGAGTTCGAGCTCGACTGATATGGCCATCGACCACACAATTCCCGAACTCGACCGGAAGGGACTGCGCGACTTCGGCCTGACGACCGGTGCGGCCATCGTCGTGATCTTCGGCCTGTTCTTCCCCTGGATGCTCGATCGAGACTGGCCGCTCTGGCCGTGGATCGTCGCAGCACCATTCTGGGCACTGGCCCTGCTCCAGCCGTTGTGGCTGCGCCGGGTTTATTGGGCATGGATGCGTTTCGGCCTTCTCGCGAGCCGCGTGATGACACCGCTCGTGCTCGGGGTCGTCTTTTTCGTTATGATCTCGCCGATGGGTCTGGCCAGGCGCCTGACGGGCAAAGACCCATTGCAGAGGGCGCTAGACCCGAATCAGGAGAGCTACCGGGTTCAGAGCACAAAGAGCCCGAAAGAAAAACTCGAGAGACCTTTCTGATGCTGGAATTATTTGCAGACCTCTGGGCCTTCATGCGGGAGCGCAAGAAACTCTGGCTTGCGCCGATAATCTTCGTGATGATTCTGCTCGGCGCCCTGATCGTATTCGCGCAGGGATCGTCGCTCGCGCCTTTTATCTACACGCTGTTCTAAAAAAAAGTACCCGCAGCGAACTGCGGGTATTTTGTCTATCTCAAGCGGACGTAATCGTCGCTACTCTTTTGCGAGTTTGTAGGTCCACCAGGCGCCCCCTCCGACGTCAATCGTCACCGTGAGCGTGCCGACATCGAAGCTGAGCACGGAGTAAGTCACTGACTCGGGTACGGCTACGTTGGGAAGCTCCGCACCATTCACGGTCTTTGGCAGGCCGAGGTGAGAACCTGCGCCACGCAACGTCAAGGTTTCTGCAACATCATCGTAGGCAAAGCTGCCTGCGCTGCCACCATCGTGAGGCGCTACCGGCGTACCACAACTTTCGGCAGCGACTCCCTGCCAGGGTTCGAGCCAGGTCTCACCATCTTGGAAGTTCTGGAATGCACCGCCCCCTCCAAAGTGGAAAACGTCGTCGAACCAGCAGGCGCGTGCCTCGACAACACCATCGATGTCGGTGCTCCACCAGGATATGTCCCCTGCGGCCGGACCGACCCCGGCTCCGCCAGTAACGTCGAGTTTCCAATTGCCCACCAGCGGTGAGTTGGAGACGCGAACATAACTGTAGGTCCACCAGTTACCGGCCAACGTCTCGATAGTCACCGTCATTTCGTCACCGTCGAGGGCAAGCACGTCATAGGTGACTGACTCTGGCGCTTCAGCGGGGGTGGTCAGATCCGCGCCGTTCACTGTTCTCGGCAGGCCAAGATGTGCGCCCCTGCCATGAACCGTCACTGTGCCGGCAGCCTCATCGTATTCGAATACGGCCCTGGCGCTGCCATCGTGCGGCGCAACCGGTGCACCACAACTTTCGCCAGCCACTCCCTGCCAGGTTTCAAGCCAGGTCTCGTCGCCTTGAATATTCTCGAACGAACCGTCAGAACCAAAATCGACCACATCATCGAACCAGCAGGCGCGTATATCGACAACTCCCGCGATGTCGGTACTCCACCAGGAGATATCCCCCGGGGCGGGACCCACTCCGGCTCCGCCACTGGTGTTCAGTCTCCACTTGCCGGCCAGGGCAACGGTATCGGTGACGCGTTCGAGCGTGTAGGTCCACCAGGCGCCCCCGCCGACGTCAATCGTGACCGTCAAGGAATTTCCGTCCTGCGCCAGTACCTGGTAGGTAACGGAATCGGGTACGGGCACATTCGGAAGCTCGCCACCGTTCACGGTCTTTGGCAACCCGAGGAATAAGCCGGTACCGTCAAGCATCAGGGTGCCCGCAGCGTCATCGTATTTCCAGGCGCCAGCGGTGCTCCCGTCGTGTGGTGCAACCGGCGCACCGCAACTTTCGGCAGCAACACCCTGCCAGGGTTCCAGCCAGGTGTCCCCACCCTGATAGTTCTGGAACGAGCCGTCGTCGCCAAAGTGGTAGATATCGTCAAACCAGCAGGCGCGTGCCTCGACGACACCGTCGACGTCAGTGCTCCACCAGGAAATGTCCCCGGCAGCCGGGCCGACTCCAGCGCCTCCTGTCTCGGAGAGTTTCCACTTGCCTACGACGGGGGAGTTTGAAACGCGGGTCAGGCTGTAAGTCCACCATGCGCCCCCACCGACATCAATCGTGACCGTCATGGAATCACCGTCCTGCGTCAGTACCTGGTAGGTAACGGAATCGGGTACGGGCACATTGGGAAGCTCCGCGCCATTCACGGTCTTTGGCAGCCCGAGGAAGGCCCCGGTACCCGTGAGCTTAAGCGTGCTTGCGTCTTCGTCGTACTGGTAGATGGCGCCGTTGCGGCCATCGTGCGGCGCAACCGGCGCGCCACATCCTTCAGCAGCAACTCCCTGCCAGGGTTCCAGCCAGGTCTCGTCGCCCTGGGTGTTCTGGAATGAACCGTCGGCACCAAATTCGTAGATATCATCGAACCAGCAGGCGCGTAGGTCTACGACACCCGCGATGTCAGTGCTCCACCAGGAAATGTCCCCTGCTGCCGGACCGACCCCGGCGCCTCCTGTCTCGGAGAGCTTCCATTTTCCGGCCAGTGGAGATACCGGCTGTCTTGCCAGGCGGAAGGTCCACCAGGCGCCCCCACCGACGTCAATCGAGACCGTCATCGAATCGCCGTCCAGCGACAATACGTCGTAGACGACCGAATCGGGTACGGGCACGTTGGGAAGCTCGGCGCCGTTCACTGCTTTCGCAAGGCCGAGGTGTGAGCCCGTGCCGCCGATGGTGAGCGTGCCTGCCGCTTCATCATATACCCAGGTGCCAGTGGCGCTGCCATCGTGAGGCGCTACCGGCGCGCCACAACTTTCGGCTGCGACGCCCTGCCAGGGTTCGAGCCAGGTTTCGTCGCCCTGGATATTTCTGAATGAGCCGTCGGCACCAAAGCGGAAGACGTCGTCAAACCAGCAGGCGCGCAATTCGACGACGCCTGCAATGTCGGTGCTCCACCAGGAAATGTCTCCCGCGGCCGGACCGACTCCGGCTCCGCCCATGACATCCAGACGCCAGTCACCGGGCAGAGCGACTGGTTCCGGACAGTCCTGGTCGCAGAGCACCAGGGCACTGCCGTCAGTGGTGGTATTTACGGGCAGACCCAGTTCGCCGCTGATGTCCTGGTAGACAACGGAGAAACTGACCTCACCTAGGGCGTCAGCCACGGTCATTTCACGGACAGCAAACCAGCCGTTTACCTTACCCGTCACCTCGGCCTCGATGCCGTTGATAGTGATCCGCGGCTTCATGAGGGCTTCGCTGGCCGTAATGTCGACGCGAGCGGACTTGCCCGGCTTCACGGTACCGGTCGGCTTGGCTGACTTGGTGCTCTCCCTGATCGAGACGCTGGTGAGCGTAGGTGGAACGCCATCCTTGAAGGGCGGTTCAGCCAGATTGTTGTCCGTGACGGATTTGCCACCGCTATCACATGCAGACAGCAGAAGCAGGCCGGTCATGGCCAGAATTGCACCAAAGCGACCAGCAACGCTGCCAGGCAGCCTGCGGTCTGAGTTAAAAATTTGCCGTTGCATTACGCCCCCTAAAATTTAGTCTTTTGTACCTGACCAAGGTGAAATTAGATTCTTGACTGAGACATCTGTGGTCAGCGCCATCCGTGATCCGCACGACTTCGTAGCTCTGTCAGTAGTCGAAGTTATAGCGGAAACCAACGTCATATCGAGGACCAGTTTGAACAGCTTGCAGTACCTGTCGTTCCGTCAGGCTGTAGACGTGCCTTGTCTCGTTAGTAAGGTTCAAACCATTGAAATAAAACGTGGTGTTGTCGTTGAGGTGATAGGTAACGCTCAGGTCCCACTGTCCGTAATCTTTTACGAACTGCGGGTTGGTTCGTGTGCCCTCGGCCTGGCCGACTCCTGCAATGAAATCGTCGCGCCAGTTATAGGCAGCACGAATCTGCAGGTCCTGACCGTCATAGAAAGCGATGAGGTTCGCCGAATCGCTCAGTCCATTCAGGACAAACTGGCCTTCCAGGGAGTTGGTCAGGTCATAGGCGACGTCAGCATCAACCACCGTTGCGTTGACTATGAAGCCGAACCCGGTGTCACCAATGGCGTGTTGAAGGTTTACTTCAAAACCGTCGACGGCTGCCGTTCTCTGGTTTACAGGCTGGCTCAGATCAAAGACGATGGACGGATCACCCGGCGCGCTGATAATCGTCTCACCATCGACGTACGGGCTATCCTGATAAAAGTCCAGTATGTAGCGACCGACTGCCGTGAAATTATTCGGATCCAGGCCACTGTCTGCAATGGCTTGATTCCAGAGGGCGCCACCGACGATGTTTGGAATCTCAAAGGTGGTCCCTGACGTCCGACCGGAACCGATAAAGTTTTCCACGTCCTTGTCAAAATAACCCACCGACAGATAGCTGCCTTCGGCGTAGTACCACTCAAACGACAGATCGAGGTTTTGCGACTGAATAGGTACCAGGCCCGGGTTGCCCGAAGATGCTGACGGCCGCGTATTGGGGAAGTACTGGGTGCCGTTGGGTGATAAGCCACCCTTGATGTCATTGTAATTGGGGCGGGTGATGGTTTCGCTGAGCGACAGACGCAGGACAATATTTTCCCAGGGCTCGATATCGAAATCGAAGTTGGGCAGCGTAACATCGTAGTTACCGAGAACATCCGTGAAGCTTTGAATGATATTACCGTCGTCATCCCTTGCTTCCGTAATGTTGAGCTCGTTGCCCGCGCCTACCCATGAAGACCCATCGTAGGTCGTATTCAATGCAGCAGAAGTTACATCAGTCTCTTCGTAGCGAACTCCGACACGGAAATTGGTGGGCATGTCACCCAATTGCCCATTCCAGTTGTATTGGAGATAAACGGCTGTGGTTTCCTCCGTGGTCCGAAGATCATCCCGCCAGTCAGTGGACGCGCAGTAGCCCGTGCCACAGTCACCCACGTTGGCATACTCAACACCGTTGGCGGCGTAATAGGCCTCGCCGGCGGCCTGAAGATCAGCGAGAGAGGCCGTGAAAAACTCCGTCTGCAAATCCGGATGATCATGCCCGGACAGCTCGTCGAACTGTCCCGCAATACTGGAACGAACAACGATATCCGAGATGTCTCCGGGCTCACCTATGCCACCCCAGTTATCCAGCTGCACAACGCTGAACACCGAACGATTATCGACCTCCGTCGTCTGCACGCCGAAATCAATACTGGATTGGTCAGTAAATTCGAAGGACCCGGCAATCTTGGCCTGGTCCAGTTCCATCAAGGACGCACCGTTAGTGAACACACTACCGGTGAGAATCATGTCGTTCGCGTACAGGGGGCGGTTCTCTTCCCCTCCGGAGTTCAGGTTGTTTGAAAAGATCGGCAGTTCATAACCCGTGATAAAACTCTGGCCCACCTTGTTGAAGGTGGCCATGGTAATCAGCGAGCTGGTGCCGTTGGGACCGTTCGCCCCGGATTCCGCCGAAGAGTCGTGGTAGTCGAGTTCAAGGCTGAGCCGATCGGTGAGCCACCACTCGAAATTGAAACCGACGGATTCATTCAGGTTCTTGCCACCATCCGCACCAGTACCCATGGCAAAGTCATTATTGTCATTGGTCTCTGTGTAAATGATCGGGCTGGCAATAGGGCCGTCTGTCCATTCACTGGTTTGCGAAAGGGCCGCCGTATTCGAGAACCAGGCGGAGAGATCGCTGTAGGTCCGATCCAGTTCAAATTCCGAACGAATATAGTCCACGGTTGCCGTAGTGTTTTCCGTAGGCGCCCATTGCAGTACGACCTGGGCATTAGTCCTTTCACTTTCAAATTCGGCAATGTTGTACGCCACCGCTTGCGGAATGGAATAGCTCTCATCGGCTGTCTGCGGCCGGTTTATCTGGTTCTCGTCGTTTATGACTCTGACATTGGTGCTTCCATCGGGAAGCACATCATCGCCCGGCCGGGTGTACCAACCATTCACCTGTGCTGAGTTCACACCATTATTCCGGGTCTGGTGGCTTGCGGTGATGGCGATACCCACCTTGTCGTCCATGAAACGACCGAGGTAAATGCCGGAGAACTCCGGTGTAACCGAATCGCCGTTGCGGGTCGATGTATCCGCTACCGCCTTGGCCGCGAGACTTAAAGTCGGTGCGCCTTTGAGCGGTTCAGGCGTCAAAATGTTGATGGTCGAACCGATACCGCCCGACGGCACACTGGCAATACCCGTCTTGTAGACCTGCACACCCGCCACGCCTTCCGAAGCCAGATCCGCGAAATCAAAAGAGCGGTTGACACCATTGTGAGTTGGCATCTGACGGCTATTGATGGTCACGAGGTTGTATTCCGGGCCAAATCCACGCACTGTCACCTGGCTGCCCTCACCGCGCTGCCGGTCGATGGATACGCCGGTTATCCTCTGCAGGGACTCTGCGAGGTTCGCATCAGGAAACTTACCGATATCTTCCGCAGAGATCGCGTCCACGACGCCCGTCGAACTGCGCTTGATGTCCATGGACTGCGTCAAGCTGCCGCGAATACCCGTGGTGACGATTTCCTCCATGGGCTGGTCGTCTTGCGCTACAGATACTGAAGGCGTCGCGAAGGCCGTACCGACGGCGAGGGCGACGGCCACAGAGAGTGGCCTCCTGGTAAATGAAGAATCTTGCATGCCTGAAATCCCCCCGGATCTTGAATACAGATTGGCCGCGATTGTTAATTGTCAGATTCGTGTGCCGACAACTGCCCTTAACTCTGAGAGCGTCGTTAGATCAATTTGACAGCGCTGTCTGGTGGATTTATAGGCTAATCTGACAGCGTTGTCAATCAGCCTCTGGATAATATAAACTAACAACCCTGTCAGGCAGCAGGCCGGATTAGCTGGCAACAAGACCACAACTCGGCAGCTCGCTTTAAGTGACTGTTTCAGAAAAGTTTCTCAATAATAATGTTAGGGGGGCGCGAAAATCATGCGCGAACACGAAGCAATGCGTGGGCCAAAACGGCCCGCCTTGCAGGGTCGGATCGCCGGTTGCCTGCCGGCTAAATCCGTCGAGGCTTTGTCGTTCAAGTCGGGTCTCGCCGTTCTGCTGGGCGCACTCATGGCTCTGATGGCGGCGGGAGCGCCTGCGGCGCCGGCAGCCACGACTCACGAAGCCGGTCGCAGTGAATACCGCGCGCCAAGGGCGGCCGTTGCGCCGACCGTTGACGGCATCGCCGACGAGGCTGTCTGGGCGACCGCCGAGTGGCGGGCGATCGATCAGCTCTGGCTGGGACCCGAATACAGCGCCGACGATTTCCAGGGCCGTTTCAAAGTCGTCTGGACTCCCAGCCGCATCTACATACTGGTCGAAATCGTTGATGACATTCTCATCGACACGCATCGCGACCCGCTGGTGCAATACTGGGATGATGACTGCCTTGAGATTTTCATTGATGAGGATTTTTCGGGTGGCGATCACCAGTACAACCACAATGCGTTCGCCTATCACCTGTCGCTGGACAATCAGGCGATCGACATTGGCACCGACAAGCAGGCGCGCAACTACTCGCATCACGTGAGCAGCCGCTGGCGGCAGCACAGCAACCACATCGTCTGGGAAGTCGCGCTCGATGTCTACGCGGACAATTATGTCGACGACGCCGACGATAACTTTCCCGTTACGCTCGCCGCTGGGAAAATAATGGGGTTCATGCTCGCGTACTGCGACAATGATGGCAGCGAGTTGCGCGAGAATTTCATCGGCTCTGAACCCATACCGAGCGGGCCGAAAGACCGTGGCTGGATCGACGCCGATGTATTTGGTGCATTGTTACTGGTGGACGCGCCATGAGCAAAAACAACAGTGCCGTGAGCGGCGAATTTACCGATATCGGCGGCGAACGCTTTTACGTCATCCGCAACGTCGACCGCATGGCGCCCTTCTTTATCAGTGTCATTTCCAATGTCGATCACTGGATGTTCATCTCCTCAACCGGCGGCCTCACCGCCGGACGGATATCGCCTGCAACGGCCCTGTTCCCGTACGTCACGGTCGACAAGGTCCACGACAGCGCACCGCATACGGGCAGCAAAACGATTCTGCGTGTTACCCGTAACGGTGCCACGCAGGTCTGGGAGCCGTTCAACGGCGCGCATCTTGGCCGCTATTCCACCAGCCGCAACCTGTACAAGAATGTCCTGGCGAACAAGCTGTGCTTCGAGGAAATCAATCATGATCTCAGGCTCGCATTCCGCTACATCTGGGCGAGCAGCGACGACTACGGGTTCGTACGCCAGTGCGAATTGCAGAACCTGGACGACAAAAGCGTCAGCGCTGAGGTACTCGACGGCCTGCAGAACATTCTGCCGGCCGGCACACCATTGTTCGCGCAGTCCAATACCAGCAACCTGGTCGACGCCTACAAGTGGTCTGAACTGGATGCTGCCACCGGCCTTGCCTTCCTGACGCTGTATTCCGGCATCACGGATCGCGCCGAACCCAGCGAATCACTGAAGGCGACGACCGCCTTCTGCCTCGGGCTCGACCGCCCGAAAGTGCTGCTATCGTCGGTGCAACTGCACGACTTTCGCACCGGCAATGTGCTGCAGCAGGAAAATCTCAAGCGCGGCATAAGGGCTGCCTATTTCGCAAACCAGCGTCTGAACCTGGCGCCGAAGGGCGCGCAGCGCTGGCAAATCGTCGCCAACCTGGAGCAAAGCCAGGCCGACGCTGTGGCGTTGCGGCAGCAACTGAAAAATCCGGCCACCGTCAGCGATGCAATAGCAGCGTCGATCAAACGCGGCAGCGAGGGACTGGCGCGTATCATGGCCGGCGGTGACGCGTTCCAGTCCACGGCGGAAGAAAACGTCGCTGTGCATCACTATGCGAACGTACTTTTCAATATTCTCCGGGGCGGCGTATTTGATGACCAGTACAGCGCGAATGCGTGCGATTTCGCCGCGACCATCCGTGGATTCAACGCCAATGTCTATCGGCGCAATCAGGATCTGCTCGAGCGATTACCGGAACGGCTCCGATTTGACGAGCTGCTCGCGGCCGTCAGGGATGAGGCGGACCCGCAATTGGAACGG
>CAZHLE010000050.1:0-1433 GCA_964533065.1 uncultured Woeseiaceae bacterium
CGCATGACTGCCATCCTGGCACTGCAAACCAGAGATTACAGCAGCAAGTTCCCGAAAATCGTCATCGAGGCCGGCTGATGAGTATCAAATCGGACCGCTGGATCCGGCGCATGGCCGAGCAGCACGGAATGATTGAACCGTTCGAGCCTGGGCAGGTGCGGGCGCACGATGGCCGTTCGATCGTTTCCTACGGTACATCGAGCTACGGCTACGACGTTCGCTGTGCCGCCGAATTCAAGATTTTTACCAACATCAATTCGGCGGTCGTGGACCCAAAATCCTTCGACGCAACGAGTTTTGTTGATGTTAATAACGAGACCTGCGTTATTCCGCCAAACTCGTTCGCTCTGGCGCGTACCATCGAGTATTTTCGCATTCCGCGCAACGTGCTGACGATTTGCCTCGGCAAATCGACCTATGCTCGTTGCGGCATCATCGTCAATGTGACGCCGCTGGAGCCGGAGTGGGAGGGGCATGTCACATTGGAGTTTTCCAACACCACGCCGCTGCCGGCGAGAATTTATGCCAACGAAGGTGTCGCGCAGATGCTGTTTCTGGAATCCGATGAGGAGTGCGAGACCTCGTATCGCGATCGAGCCGGCAAGTACCAGGGCCAGAAGGGCGTCACCTTGCCGAAAACCTGAACAGGGTCAGACCCCTTGCAAGGGGTCTGACCCTGTTCAGTAGTCGTGGACGATCGGCTGCTGCAGGCGTTCGCCGTCCAGCCAGGCGGCGCCTGCGCGATACTCGAGGCGCCCGCTCGCAAACATTGCCGCAGCCGCGGGATAAATGCGGTGTTCGACGGCCTGGACACGACACGCAAGTTCGGCTACCGATTCGCCGCCTTGCACTGCCAATCGCCCCTGCAGAACTCCCGGGCCGCCATCCAGTTGCTCGGTAACGAAATGCACGGTACTCCCATGCCACTGCTCGCCGGCGTCAAGTACGCGCTGGTGGGTATTGAGCCCTGGGTAGGCGGGCAACAGGGCCGGATGTATGTTCAGAATCCTGCCGCTGTAACGTGCAACAAACCACGGACTCAAAACGCGCATGAATCCGGCAAGAATCAGCAGGTCGGGTCCGGCGCGGTCGAGTTCATGCGCCATCGCCCGGTCAAACGATTCGCGATCCGCGTATTGGCCGTGGGGCAGGCAACGCGTCGGGATGCCCGCTTTCGTCGCTCGCGTCAGGCCGACAGCGTCGTCACGATTGCTCAGGACCTGCACGATGTCGAGCGCCAGTTCGCGGCTCGAAACCTGATCTATGAATGCCTGCAGATTACTTCCTGAACCAGAAATCAGTACTGCTGCACGGCAGCGAGCACTGTTCAAAGATACTGCACCGGTGCAGCGCCGGCCGCGATCCGGCCAAGGCGCCAGGCTTGCTCGCCACTTGCGCGGAGAATCGAGAGCGTCTCCTCGACATCACCCGGC
>CAZHLE010000050.1:1443-17485 GCA_964533065.1 uncultured Woeseiaceae bacterium
CCGCATTTCCTCGATCGAGATGTTGCCGGTTGCGGCAAGCCACTCGAAAACCGGCGCTGCCTGCCAGCTCGCCGTATCAATCTCGGCATGCAGGTGGGGCGGAATAACGCGCGGCAAATTCTCGCTGATGCCGCCGCCGGTTATGTGCGACAAGCCCTTAATGGTGACCCCCTGCATCAGGCTGAGGATAGAGCGAACGTAAATTCGCGTCGGTTCGAGCAAGACTTCGCCGACACTGCGGCCATTGATTTCTGCGTAAGGATCGCGATCCAGTACTTTGCGAATAAGAGAATAGCCGTTCGAGTGCGGCCCGCTTGACGCCAGACCGATCAACACATCGCCTGTGGCGATGTTGCTGCCGTCGATCATGGCATCGCGCTCGACGACACCAACGCAAAAACCGGCCAGATCGTAACTGCCTTGCGGATACATGTCCGGCATTTCGGCCGTTTCGCCGCCGATGAGTGCAGCGCCCGCAAGCACGCAACCTTCGGCAATACCACTCACGACGCTGGCTGCAACGTCGACGTCCAGCTGCCCGCAGGCAAAGTAGTCAAGAAAAAACAGCGGCTCGGCACCCTGTACCAGCACGTCGTTGACACACATGGCGACCAGATCGATGCCGATCGTGTTGTGCCGGTTCAAATGGTGCGCCAACATCAACTTGGTGCCGACACCGTCCGTGCCGGATACGAGTATGGGTTCGCGATAGCGGTCAGCCTGTAACGCGAAAAGCCCGCCAAACCCACCAAGGCCACCCAATACTTCAGGTCGCATCGTGCGTCGCACCATGGGTTTGATGCGTTCGACCAGCGCATCGCCTGCATCGATATCGACGCCGGCATCTTTGTATGTCAGTGACTTGTTGCTCATCGCAGTCCGGAAAGAGTTTCGGGCAGCGCCCGAATTCGGCGATATAATAGTGCTTGGGCACAGACGCGGAAACCACCCTTGCTGAAATCGCGGTTTTTGAAAAGTACTGATGTTGCGAAATATCAGACGATGGTCAGGCTACGACTGTTGCTATGTGGCGTATTGTGCGCGGTATTCACGGCTCAAGCTGTTGAAGTTGCAGCACTATACACCGCTCAGGTGGCACTCGATCCAAAAGCCGATGACCCGCGCGAACTGGCTTATGCGATGGCACTGCACGAAGTGTTATTGCGCGTGGCGGGCTCGGAATTAAGCGCAGATGCGGAGAAAGTGGCGCTGCTGTTCCCGAATCCGGCGGCCTATGTGGTGCAATTTCGGCCTGGCGACGACGATACGCTCTGGGTGTCGTTTGATGGCGAGGCCATCGAAACGATGCTTCGCCAGACTGGCCAGACCGTCTGGGGCAGCGATCGTCCCGTGACCTTGGTCTGGCTCGCAGTGGACTGGGGGCAAGGCGATCGTGAAGTCATTACTGCGGATGACCCGGAGCAGGCTCGAGACGAGTCCCGGTCAATCGATCGCAACCGCCTGCTCAGGCAACGTATTCTCGACATGGCCGAGCGTCGCGGTTTGCCCGTACTGTTTCCGCTGCTGGACAGCGAAGACCTGCAGAATGTCAGTTTCAGTGATATCTGGGGCGGTTTCGACGAGCCGCTGTTGGCAGCCTCAGAACGTTACGAAGTACATTCAGTACTCGTTGGCAGGATTCGTGCGGGGAGCGGCCAGCGCAACCGTTGGAATTATTACTTCGGCGGTGAGGAGGTTACCTGGGACGGTGAACCCGAGCAGGTCATCAGCGAAGTTGCTGATTTGCTCGCGGGCGAGTTTGCGGTCAGCGGCAATGCGCCCCTGCAATTGGTGCAGCTTGGTGTATCCGGCATCGACTCGGTAGACGCCTACGCCGCGATCCAGCACCTGCTATCCGGAATAAGCCTGATCGAGAGTTTTGCCGTAAACGACGTGTACGGAGATCACGTGAATTACCGCGTCGAAGCACGTGGTGGCGCAGAGAGATTGCGCCGAGCATTGCGATTCAATGGTCTGATCGAGCAGAATGGCCTTGATGATGAGGCGCTGGAATTCTTTTACAGCCCCTGAAACTTCTCACTCAGCAGATTCACACATACTAATGTCCTTACGCTGGTTACCCAACGCTATATCCATTATGCGGATCGCGCTGATCCTGCCGATACTGTGGATGTTCGTAAATGATCAGTTCGCCTGGGCACTGGGGCTGTTTCTGGTCGCTGGCCTGTCGGATGGCGTCGATGGCTACCTCGCCAAAACCTACGGTTGGGAATCGCGTCTGGGCGCCTTTCTCGATCCGGCCGGCGACAAATTATTGGTCGCATGGTCGTACGGAACACTGGCGTACCTGGGCCATATTCCCGTTTGGCTCGCCTCAATCGTTATATTCCGCGACGTGGTGATCGTCGCCGGGTCCTTTCTGTATCACTACCTCGTGCGCCGGCTCGAGGGTGAGCCGACGCGCATCAGCAAGCTCAACACCGCACTGGAATTCGTTTTTCTTGTATTCGTGATGTCCCACGCGGGCTATGGCTGGCCTGACAATATCAGCATCATTGTGCTGGGTGCCGCTGTCCTCGTTACGGTCGTCATCAGCGGCTACGATTACGTCTGGAACTGGATTCGCAGCGCACGCAACGGAGCCTGAGCTATGGGTAATGCAGATCGACGTACTAACTGGCTGATTGCGGTCGCGCTACTGGGCTGGCTTTTATACCTGCTGGCGCCCGTCCTTACACCCTTCGTCGCATCTGCGTTGCTCGCGTACATCGGGGATCCGCTGGCTGATCGGTTGCAAAAATTCAGGTTGCCGCGCGCGCTCGCGGTCGTCGTGGTTTTCCTGTTGACCTTCCTCGTACTTGGTTTGTTGGTAATGCTTGTGGGGCCACTGATCCGCAGCCAGGTGGCGGCGCTGATGGCGGCATTGCCGGATATCGTGCAGAGCATTGAGCAGGTCTGGTTGCCAAAGATCATGGACCTGACCGGCGCTGAACCTGGCGATGATGTCGGCATCGGCGCGTTTCTTGCGCGTTACAGCGACATGGCGGGTAGCTGGGGCAGCAAAGTGCTGCTGTCGGTAACCCGTTCCGGAGGCGCGCTCGCGGCAGCTGTATTGAGCCTGTTCCTCGTACCGATCATCACTTTCTATCTGCTGCGCGACTGGGACAAGATCATGGCGCACACCGCAGCACTGATCCCGTCGGCCCAGCGTGCCACGGTGCTGGAGCTGGCACGGCAAACCGATGACGTGCTTGGCGCCTTTCTGCGCGGTCAGTTGTTGGTAATGCTGGCGTTATCTTGCATCTATTCGCTGGGCCTTAGTATTGTCGGCCTTAAATTCGCCGTCGCTATCGGTGTGGTCTCGGGTCTGGTCAGTTTCGTGCCTTATCTCGGATTCGTATTTGGCATTGTGCTTGCCGCGCTCACTGTGGCGCTGGAGCCAAATCCCTTCTGGCTGATGCTGGGTGTGATCGCAACTTTCAGCATCGCGCAGATGCTGGAGGGCTCGTTACTGACGCCGAAACTTGTCGGCGACCGTATCGGGCTGCATCCGGTCTTGGTTATTTTCGCGGTGGCAGCGGGTGGCCAGTTGTTTGGCTTCTTTGGCATTCTGCTTGCGCTTCCAGTGGCTGCGGTACTCTCGGTGATCGTGCGATTCGCTTATGACCGCTATCTGCGCGACCACCCTGAAATCGTTGTATGAGCCAGTTGGCGTTGCCTTTGCAGCTTGCGGATCATGCGGTATTCGCGAGTTTTCTGCCGGTTGGAAATGAAACCGCGGTCGCCGTGCTGCGAGGACTCGCGGCCGGTGATGGCGGCAACGGATGTTGGCTCTGGGGCGTCCCGTCCACCGGCAAGACTCACCTCTTGCAGGCAGTATGCGGGCAGGCCGGTGACCAGTCGGTTTACGTGCCGCTCGGCCTGCTGGGAGATACGGATCCCGCGGTGCTTGACGGTCTCGCGAGTCGCCGGCTGATCTGTCTCGATGACATCGACCAGGTAGCGGGCAAGGCCGGCTGGGAGCGTGCCCTGTTTACGCTGTGTAACCAGATTGTCGAGTCGTGCGGGCGCATGATAGTTGCGGCCCAGTCCGCACCACGCGCCGCCGGCTTCGATCTTGCAGATCTCAGGAGTCGTCTGACTGCGCTGCCGGCATTCCAGTTGCATGCGCTGGATGATGGCGCTACGCGAGAGGCATTAAAACTGCGCGCCGGACACCGCGGTCTGGATTTGCCCGACGAAACCGCGCAATTCCTTTTGAATCGCAGTCGCCGCGACATGGCGAGTCTCTACGAATTGCTGGACAAGCTTGACGACGAGGCGCTACGCGCGCAGCGCCGCCTGACGATTCCGTTCGTCAAGCAAGTTCTTGACCCTGGTGGCTGAGTTTCTGCGCCAGCTCGGCGACGCGCCGTCCGAGTATGCGGGCGAGATAACGCTCGTCGTCTGAAAGCGAATCGGCCTTACGATTCCAGCTTACGTGGCTGGCGCCGTACGGTGAGCCGCCAGTCGTCGTCGTGCTCAGTGCTGCCTCCATGTACGGAATACCGGTGATGAGCATGCCGTGGTGCAGCAAGGGTATTGCCATTGTCAGCAACGTCGTTTCCTGGCCACCATGCAAAGTGGATGTTGATGTAAAAACACCGGCCGGCTTGCCCACAGCGGCGCCCGATAACCAGCCTGCGGATGTGCCATCGAGAAAGTATTTCAAAGCGGCTGCCATGTTGCCGAAGCGGGTAGGGCTGCCCATGACGAGCCCGCAGCACTCAGCGAGGTCAGACGGCGTCGCATACGGCGGCCCCGTGTCCGGCACCGCCGGCGTGAGCCGTTCTGCGACCGAGGATACGGGCGGCACCGTTCGCAAACGGGCGGCCATGCCATGCACCGAATCGATGCCCGCGCAGACTTCGCGCGCGAGCGCTTCCGTCGCACCATGTACCGAATAGTACAAAACCAGCACCTCATTCATTGCCAGTCTCTATGAGCTGCAACACGTTTTCAGGCGGCTGGCCGATGACCGCGCGCCTCCGGGCGTCGTCGACCATGATCGACCGCTCGAGTAGCCGTGGATGAAGCTCGATCCAGGCGGCTAATGCGGCATCATCATCGAGCTCAGGCAGGTCGTCGGCAGTAACGCGAGTATCCAGGCCATTTTCTCTAAGGATTTCTAGGGCTTGTCGCGATTTCGAACAGCTGGGATTGTGGTAGATGGTAAGCATGCTCGGGTTCCCTTGACGCTGTGCTGGCGCTATTGATAGCGTTGCAGCTGATCAGAATACCAATGCTTGCTACTCATATCCCGGATTTTCTCCGCGCGGCGATTGTGACCGCGGCGCTTGCGGTCGTGGCATGCCAGTCGGCGCCGGTGCAGGAAATGAGTGATGCGCGCCAGGCGATTTCGGTAGCGAGCAAGGCCGGTGCGGAGCAACATGCGGCCGGCCAGCTGAACATGGCGCTGAGTTACCTGCAAAGTGCCGAACAGTTGCTCAGTGAACGCAGGTACTCGCAGGCGCGTCAGGAGGCCCTGAGCGCAAAGAACAGTGCAATTGAAGCGCTGCGCGTAACTGAATCCAGTATCGACGCCGAAGCGCGCTAAACGCAATATGCGATCGGCACGTCGATTTAAAGTCCGCGGGCGTGTGCAGGGCGTGTGGTTTCGTGACAGTACCCGCCGTCTGGCCGAGTCCCTGTCGCTGACCGGTCATGCAGTCAACCTGGATAACGGTGACGTCGAAGTGTTCGCTTGCGGCGAAGCGGCGGCGCTGGACAGTCTCGCCGAATGGCTGCGGCACGGGCCGCCACTTGCCGAGGTCACCGACGTTATCACCAGTCAGGCGGAGTGGCAGGACATGTGCGGATTTTCGATCGGCTGACGCATCGCTGCGTCAGATCTGGTACCACTTTTCACTGAGTCTCTTGACAACCTTGTTAGGGTAGTCGCGCCGGCCAAGGCTGCCGTTGTATCGGCCCAATGCCCGGCGCAAATCACCTTTCTCTTTGTCGAGGTAGAACTTGAGGATAGTGCAACCATAGCGCAGATTGGTTTCCAGGCGGATCAGGTTGTCATTCGGCCGGCCGATTTCATTGCGCCAGAAAGGCATCACCTGCATCAGCCCCAGGGCACCGGCAACGGATATGGCGTAGGGATCAAAATTGCTCTCGACATCGATTACCGCCAGGACCAGTTCCGGCTCCAGTCCCGCCAGCGACGCCTCATAATGGACCCGTGTCAGGATGCGCAAGCGTTCATCTGCGTCCCGGACCTGACGTTCCAGCCGTCGAGACATATCGGTCAGCCAGACTTCCGCGTGAAACCGGTCGTCGAAACTGTCGGCCGCGCTGGCCGCGGCGCGCAGGACCTCGCGCAACTCAGGATCGGGTTGCCGCTCGGAGAGCGCGGCCACCGGCATCCACGGGGCCAGTAGCAGGAATACTTGACAAAGGCGGCGTCTGGTCAGATTCATGAACACATATTATTCGGTAACTGATAGCTTACGGATCACTTATGAAGTAATTCGAGAACTGCAGCACGTTTCATATTGCGCGATTCCGCGTCACGACGGTGCCGATATTCAAGCTCACCACCGGCAAGGCCGCGCTCCGAAAGAACCACCCGGTGCGGGATGCCGATGAGTTCGGCGTCCGCGAATTTGACGCCAGGCCGAACGTCCCGGTCGTCCAGCAGTACGTCGAGGCCCAGCGACTGCAGTTCGGCGTAAAGTTCTTCGGTCGCTTTCTGCACGACTTCGGACCGCTGCAGATTAATCGGTACCAACACGACATCGAAGGGCGCCAGCGGTTCGGGCCAGATAATGCCATTCGCGTCGTGGTTTTGCTCGATTGCGGCGCCCACGATGCGTGTGATGCCGATGCCGTAGCAGCCCATGAGCATTGCACGGTCCTTGCCTTCCTGGTCCTGAATAGTGGCGCGCATGGATTCGCTGTACTTGCTGCCAAGCTGGAAGATGTGACCGACTTCGATACCGCGTGCAATTTTCAAAGTGCCCTTGCCGCCAGGTACCGGGTCACCTGCGACCACGTTGCGCAAGTCAACCGTGTCCGGCTCCGGCAAATCGCGCCCGAAATTGACGCCCGTGTAATGCTTTTCGACTTCGTTCGCGCCGCAGCTGAAATCGGCCATGGCGGCCACTGCATGATCGTAATAGACGGGCAGCTTGCTGCCGAGCGGGCCCAATGAGCCCGCCTCGCTGCCGGTCGCCTTACGAATCGTGTCGCTGTCCGCCATGTTGAGCGGCGATGCGACTCCGTCCAGCTTTTGTGCTTTCACGGCATTCAGCTCGTGGTCACCGCGCAGCACCATGGCCACCGGCCCATCGGTGCCTCGCACGATCAGTGTCTTGATTGTCTGGGCGGCCTCGAGTTTTAGCAATTTGCACAGATCATCGATACTGCGCACGCCAGGCGTCGCGATTTTCTGCAGCATGGCCGATGCTGCAGGCCGTTTGCTGGTGGGCGGTAAAGTCCGGGCCGTCTCAATATTGGACGCGTAATCGTCCTCGTCGCTGTAAGCAATCGCGTCTTCGCCGGAATCCGCGATGACGTGGAATTCCTGGGACTTGTTGCCGCCAATTTCACCGCTATCGGCCCACACCACCCGAAACGTGAGGCCCAGACGTGTGAATATGGCAGTGTAAGCGTCATGCATTTTTTGATAGGACGAATCCAGGCCCGCCTGGTCGACATCGAAGGAATACGCGTCCTTCATAAGGAACTCGCGTGAACGCATCACACCAAATCTGGGCCGGATCTCGTCGCGGAACTTTGTCTGGATCTGAAAGAAATTAATCGGCAGTTGCTTGTAACTGCGCAATTCCCGGCGTGCGATGTCCGTGATGACTTCTTCGTGGGTCGGTCCGAAACAGAATTCGCGTCGGTGCCGGTCAAACATGCGCAGCAGCAGAGGGCCGTACTGCTCCCAGCGGTTGGTTTCCCGCCAGAGCTCGGCTGGCTGCACGGCCGGCATCAGCAGCTCCAGTGCCCCGGAGCGATTCATTTCCTCACGCACGACGGCTTCGACCTTGCGCAGTACACGTACGCCAATTGGCATCCACGTGAATAGCCCGGATGCGAGACGCCGGATCAGGCCCGCCCGCAACATCAGTTGATGACTCACAATCTCCGCTTCGGCGGGAACTTCTTTGAGTGTCGTCAGGCCAAATTCGGAAAAGCGCATGAACCATCCCTTGCGATGTCGAGAAACGTGTAAGGCGCGAATTCTAGAGCATTAGTCGCCGGATTTGTGGCTAAAATGCGCGGCCTGTATTGACAGTTCCGGCGAAGCAGAGGATCGTCGCGGCTCGTTAAATACGGTGGAACACGGTGAAAGGAAGGCCAAATCCGTTTGTTGCGCGGGAAGGACTGCCGTTGCTAATGCTGGCGGCGGTAATAATCGTCATCGCGCTCGCTTATGCCCAGCCGTGGGTCGTGCTCGCCGGCAGTGGCCTGTTCCTGTTCCTTTACCTGTTGTTTCGAGACCCGCATCGCGTAATTCCGGCAGCGCCGCTCGGCATCGTCAGCCCCGTCGACGGTGAAATTCTGGCTGTCGAAGAGAACGAGCATGGCCTGCCGCATGGCAAAGCACAGCGGATTCGGATTCGTGTCGACAGCTTTGGAACATATACCGCGCGTGCCCCGATCGAAGGGAAAGTCAGAGACCTGCATTCGGTCGCGGCAGCTGCGTTGCCCGACATCGCAAGAAATTCGCTCTGGGTGCAGACTGACGAGGGTGAAGACGTCGTCCTGCATCTGAGTGGCCATCGGTTTGGCCTGGCGCCGCGTGCGCTGCGTGGTTACGGCGAGCGAGTTGGCCAGGGCGAACGATGTGCTTATTTGCGGCTCACCCGTTTCGCTGAGGTGTACTTGCCCGTCACGGGTCAGGTACTGGTGCAGCCCGGACAGATTGTTGTTGCAGGCGAAGAATTGATCGCTAAAGTACAGCGCTCCTGAGTGTAATGCGCAACTCACCGTGGCAGACTAATGCCTTTGAACTGTAACCGGATTAGATCGTGATTCAATCAGAACATCAACGCCGCGCTTATTTGAGCGCGCTTGGAATTGATGTCTGGCTGTCGAGCACCACGCCTCCGGCTGAAGATGTCGACGTTCCGGTTGCCGTTACGGACGGTCTCGACTGGTCACAACTGCGAGCTGCGGTCGCTGCCTGTACTTTGTGTGCTCTGCACAAGAGTCGCACCCAGACGGTATTCGGCGTTGGTAACCAGCAGGCTGACTGGTTGATTATTGGCGAGGCCCCGGGTGCTGAAGAGGATCGACGCGGCGAACCCTTCGTCGGTCGTGCCGGGCAGCTGCTGGATGAAATGCTGCGCGCCGCGGGCAAGGTGCGTGCGCAGGTATACATTGCCAATGTTCTGAAGTGCCGACCACCCAACAACCGCGACCCGGAAGCCGTGGAAGCCAGCGCCTGTCGCAGCTATCTCGACCGGCAGATCGCGCTGCTCAGGCCGAAAGTAATTCTCGCCGTCGGCAGGATTGCTGCACAGACCTTGCTCGAAACCGATACGCCGGTCGGCAGACTGCGTGGCAAAGTGCATCATTTAGGCGATATTCCGCTCGTGGTTACCTATCACCCTGCCTACCTGTTGCGCAGCCCGAAGCAAAAAGCCAAGTCGTGGCAGGATTTATGCCTGGCGATGGATGTCATTGCGGGACGCACGGCGTGAGTACCAATATATTCGAGGCCATGGTATCGATGCGCAACATGACGCACGAGGACCTTGCCGCGGTGGCGGACATCGAGCGCCGCAGCTATGAGTTTCCCTGGAGTCACGGCGTGTTCCGCGACTGCCTGCTGGCTGGTTATCTGTCCATCGTCCTCGAGCATAACCGCAAGGTGGTTGGTTACAGCATCCTGTCAATCGCCGCGGGTGAGGCGCACATTCTGAACATCTGTATCGATGCGGCGTGGCGTTCCGTGGGTTTTGGCGAGCGGCTGCTCGACGAAGTGCTGTTACGAGCCCGGGCCGCCGCAGTGCGCGAAATTTTTCTCGAAGTACGACCATCGAACAAACACGCCATCGCGCTGTATAAGAAGAAGGATTTTCACAAAGTAGCGAATCGACCTGCTTACTATCAGGCTTCGCACGGTCGCGAAGACGCGGAAGTGCTGGTCAAGAAGCTCACCTTCGACCGCTAACGCGTCGCAGGCAACAATCCTATGTCCAAGATTTCCGATCAGGTCAGCAGGCGGCGTACGTTTGCGATCATTTCGCACCCGGATGCCGGCAAGACGACCTTGACGGAGAAGCTGCTGCTGTTCGGCGGCGCCATTTCGCTGGCTGGTACGGTCAAGGGGCGCAAGGCCAGTCGGCATGCAACCTCGGATTGGATGGCGCTGGAACAGCAGCGCGGTATCTCGATCACCTCGTCGGTGATGCAGTTTCCTTATCGGGACTATGTGGTGAATCTGCTGGATACACCAGGTCACGAGGACTTTTCGGAAGACACCTACCGTACTTTGACGGCGGTTGATTCCGCACTCATGGTGATCGACTGCGCCAAAGGTGTCGAGCAACGCACGATCAAACTGATGGAGGTCTGTCGCCTGCGCGATACGCCGATTATGACCTTCATCAACAAGCTTGATCGAGACGGCCGTGAGCCGATCGAGTTGCTCGATGAGATTGAATCAGTCCTCAAGATTCAATGCTCGCCTGTTACCTGGCCGGTCGGTATGGGTCGCCGGCTCAAGGGTGTTTATCACCTGCAACAGGACAGGATCTACCTGTATGACAACGTCAGCCGGCAGAAACAGTCCACCCAGACCATAGTCGATGGGCTGCATTCCGCGGCGGCCGCGGAAGTTTTGGGCGACGATGTGGATGCATTCCGGGATGAGATCGAACTGGTAAAGGGCGCCTGTCCGGAGCTGAACGTTGAAGACTACTTGCGCGGTCGCCAGTCGCCGGTATTTTTTGGATCGGCATTGGCGAACTTCGGCGTCAAGGAATTGCTGGACGAGTTCGTGCAGCACGCGCCGACCCCGTTGCCGCGTGCGACCGAGCAGCGCGTCGTGCACCCGGAGGAAACAGCTCTCAGCGGATTCGTGTTCAAGATACAGGCAAATATGGACCCCGGCCATCGTGACCGCATCGCGTTCATGCGACTATGTTCGGGTGAATTTCAGCAAGGTATGCGCATGCTGCACGTTCGCTCGGGCAAGGAAATGAAAATTGCTGATGCCATTACCTTCATGGCCGCAGATCGTGTGCACGCCGACAAGGCCTATGCAGGTGACATCATCGGGCTGCACAATCATGGCACGATCAATATTGGCGACAGTTTCAGCGAAGGTGAGACACTGCGGTTTATCGGCATCCCGAATTTCGCGCCCGAGATTTTCCGGCGCGCCGTACTCAAGGACCCGTTGCGCCTCAAGGCGCTGCAAAAGGGTCTCGCGCAGTTGTGTGAAGAGGGTGCGACCCAGCTCTTTAAACCACGGCGCAATAACGACCTGATCCTCGGCGCGGTCGGGCAGCTGCAATTTGAGGTCGTTGCGCACCGTTTGCTCGATGAGTACAAAGTTGAATGCCAGTTCGAAGCGATCAACGTGGCGACGGCACGCTGGGTGATTTGCGAGGACCCCAAGATGCTGGCCGAGTTCGAGCGCAAGGCGCACGATAACCTGGCCGTCGACCATGGTGACAGCCTGGTCTACATCGCACCGACGCGCGTGAACCTGAGCCTGACCGAAGAGCGCTGGCCGGACATCCGGTTTATGCAGACGCGTGACCACTGATGCTGACACGCAAAGTTTTTGCATGGGCACTGTATGACTGGGCGAATTCCGCCTTCGCGTTGAGCGTACTGGCGGTGCTGTTCCCGATTTTCCTCGGTAGTTACTGGAGTGCTGCCGACGCGGGCGCGGCGGTGACCGCGCGGCTGGGGTTGATCACCGCGGCGGCCGCGCTGCTGGTCAGCGTGATTGCGCCGATACTCGGCGCGATTGCCGACAGCGGTGGCTATCGCAAGCGATTCCTGCTGGTGTTTGCGTTTCTTGGCGCCACCATGACCGCGTTGCTGGCTGTGCCCGGAGCAGGCCAATGGCCCTGGGCACTGGCGTTTTACCTGTTTGCGTCGGTTGGTTTCTATGGCTCGACAATCTTCTATGACTCGATGCTGATCGATGTTGCACCACCGAACAAGTTCGATGTCGTGTCGACACTGGGTTTTTCCCTGGGGTACCTCGGGGGTGCACTGTTGCTGGCGTTGCATGTCTGGATGCTGTACCAACCAGAAACTTTCGGCATGCAGGGATCGGAGTCCGTCATCAAGTTTGCCTTTATTTCCGTGGGCACCTGGTGGGCCGTGTTCCTTATACCGCTCATCGTTTTCGTGCCCGAAACCAGGGCTGCAGAGCCAGTCAGCCGCAACGTCGTGCGGTCGGCGTTCGCGAAATTGCTCGAAACCGTCGCCCACGTTCGCCGTTATCGCAACATCGTGCGCTTCCTGTTCGCGTACTGGATCTATCTGGCGGGCGTGTTTACGGTTATTTCGATGGCCGCGAACTACGGGCAGCGACTGGGATTTGGCGACACCGATCTCGTGACCGCATTCATGATCACCAACCTGGCCGGATTTCCGGCAACACTGTTGTACGGATTTCTCGGCCAGCGCTACGGTGCACGCCGGGGAATTTACCTGGCGCTGGCCATTTACGTCGCGGTATCGAGCTGGGCTATTTTCATGACGGATATTCGCCAGTTCTACGTCCTCGCCATTATCGTCGGCTGTATACAAGGTGGGGTGCAAGGCCTGAGCCGCTCTTTCTATGCGGTGCTGATCCCGCAGGACCGTCCGGGCGAATTCTTCGGTTTCTACAACATGGTGACCAAGTTTTCGCACGTCGTCGGCCCGATGCTGGTTGGCCTGGCCGCCTTGTTGTCGGATGATCCCAGCGTGATACTCGCTGTGCTGCTGCCATTGTTTATTGTTGGCGGCCTGCTGTTATCGCTGGTCAAGTTGCCGCAGCCGCCGCTCGAGTCGTAGCAAAGCGTCAGGGTCTTCGCGGCCATAGCGTGCCACAAGGTAATCGCACGTGAAGGCGTCGATGGCGTCGCCGTCAACGGTGGCGGTGGCCCGCGCTCTCGCAGCGAATGCATCGGGCGTCTCACCGGTTTGCAAGGCCAGTCCGCATTTCTTCACAAAGCGTCGATACAGAATTGCTGCCCGGTCCGGCCGCGGGGCTCGGTAGCGCTGTGCCAGATGCAGGCTGATCAGCATGATCATGCCGATGAGCAGACCGAGCAGGGTTAACATCATTTTTAGCCAGTCCGGTTTCTGCATGCCCAGCCACTGCATGAACTTGTCCTGGTTTTCGGGTCCGTAACCCAGCACCCAGTCGTTCCACCGGGCATTGAGCGCGTCCCAGGACAAGCTCAGTTTATGCAGCAATGCTGACGGCGCCGACAAGCCCCAGGCTGTGGCCGCACCGCCGAACATCGATGCGCTCATGCCATCGTCGATGCGCTCGGGTGCCACTGCCGCGGTAGGGTCAACGCGCCGCCAGCCGACTCCCTCGAGCCAGACTTCCGTCCAGGCATGCGCGTCGGCCTGTCGTACGATCAGGTAGTTGCCCACCGGGTTCAGTTCGCCCCCCTGATAGCCGAGTACGATCCGCGCAGGAATGCCCGCGGCGCGCATCATCACCGCGAAAGCCGATGCGTAGTGCTCGCAGAATCCCTGCTGCGTTTCAAACAGGAACTCGTCAACCGGGTTGCGGCCCAGTGCCGGCGGTCGCAGCGTGTAGAAATATTCCTCGCGGTGGAATTTTTGCAACACCGCCTCGACATAGGCCGTTGTCGACCCTGCCGCGGCGTGCATTTCCAGGGCGAGTGCGCGGGTCCGTGGGTTACTCTCATCCGGCAGGCCCATGTTCCAGTTGCGAAACATCGTGCCGAGCGTGAGGTCGGTACGATAGTCGGTATAGGACACCACGTCGTAGCTCAGGCGCTGGTCGATCGGGTGCACGCGCCATAATTGCTGTTGCCGGCCCATGTTGGTGCGTGGCAGCGACCAGCTGTTCGCGAGTTCCAGCGCAAATACCCACTGTTGCTGGGTCGGCTCCAGGGTAACGGTGTAGGCGATTGGCTCGCCGCTGAACACGATACGGTCGCGGGCGCGATTGTCGAACATCGGCTCACCGCCCGTCCAGGTACGGCCATTGAACCGTTCGAGAACCAGGCCACGCCAGTACCGATCGCGGGCGGCCGGCACCTGGTCCTTGAAATTGACGCGAAATGCCACGGCATCGGACAGCGACAGCGCGCTGATGTCACCAGGACTCATCGTATCGTTAAGGCCAGAAATTCCCGAGCTCGTGTCGATGGGTACGGCCCAGAACGGTGTTGAGATACGCGGGAAAAACACCCACATCGCGACAGCCAGCGGCAGCGCATACAGGACCAGCCGGCTGCCGGTACGAAAACTCGTCATCGCGGTTTCGACACGGGTCGCGGACATTCGCAACCACGCGGTCATGATCAGCAGCAGCGCTACCATCAGGTAGGGCAGTGACCACAGGTACTGTTCGCGCAGCAACGATGACATCACGAGAAAAATTGCGATGAATAACAACACGAACTGGTCGCGGCGCTGGCGCGTTTCCAGGAGTTTTAGTGCCGCCATGACAGCCAAAAGCGCGGATCCGGGACCGACACCACTTACTGACGAGTAGGTGCCGAGTACGCCGAGAAAACAGGTCAGCGCGAGCAGTCCGCGTAGCCACGGGGACGGCAGCAATCGGCGCCGCTTTTCGATCAGGTAGCGCCAGGCTGCGCAAAACACGAATGCGGCCGTGATCCACGGCGGCAGATATTGCACATGCGGCAGCAGGGCCAGGGCCAGCGCCGACAAGGTCCAGGGCAGGCTCGCCAGCAACGAGCCGTCAGTGCCGCGCGGCTTGCTCATCGTGTCGCTCCAATCCGAACAGCGCCAGCGCCTCGAGGCAACGTCGGCGCTGGGCGCTGCCATTGGCCGGCGGAAATTCCCTGTCGGGCAGCCGAACGCCGTAGGCGGCGCGGGTACGATCCGTATCGGTTACCCAGCGCGTCAATATCGACAATCGTTGCTCGATGTCCGTTACCGGCACGCGTGCAAAATCAAACCACTGGCTGCTGCTGTCGGCGCCCGCAAATTGCTTTGACAGCAACAGGCCGCTACGTGCGTAGGCTTTCCAGGCAACGTGCCGTGGCGAGTCACCATCGTGAAAACGGCGCAGGCCGGCAAAGTCTTCTTCGCCGCGCGCGTCGTGCTGTCGATGGCCGAGCGCCGTCTGGGTCGGCGGTGGCGGTGGTGCATCGCCGGCTGCGGCCGGATAAACCAGGCCGCGCAAGTCCATGTGCAGCCATGCCCAGGAGCGGAACAGCTCGAACGGAAACAGCGTGCGAATACCGAAGCGCGGTAGCTCTACCCAGCCGCGCTGGTGGGTTGCGACTGCGAGCGTAAACAACACGCTTTCGCCGGCCGGAATATCCTCGATTTCGCTGACCGCATCGTCGGTGTACAGCCGCACAGCGTGGCGCGCAGTTTTGCTGTGATTGCTCACGGCAATGCGAAATTTGGCGACCTGTCCGGCGAACACGGGTTCGACACCGGCGAAACTCAACTCCAGTGCAACGAGGTTGCGCTGGCACTGGTGCATGGCGACGAAGCCGAGTCCTGCGAGCAAGAACGTGAGCACGAAGGACAGGTTGTTGTTGTAGTTCATCGAGCCGAGCAGCATGGCGAACGCCATCAGTGCATAAATCAGACCGACGCCTGTTGGCAGGATATAGACACGCCCGGGGCGCAGTTTTGTGATGGTGGGGTCGACGCCCTGGCGCTTTCTGGCCCAGCGCTGCACCCGGTGGCCCAGTGCTGCACTGATGCGGGTCGCGACGCCTACCTTAGGGAATTGCCACAGAATCGAGAACATGCTGGCAAAGCTCGGCCGCTGATCGGTAGCTGGTGTTCGTTGCCGGCTTCAAACGGTGTCCGGCGACGGCGGCGAAAACGGCCTGGATATCGTCGGGATAAACACCGGCGTGATGTTGCACATAAGCAT
>CAZHLE010000051.1:0-17344 GCA_964533065.1 uncultured Woeseiaceae bacterium
CGTTTGCCTGGAAATTGCGTTGCGCCTTAATCATCTGCACGAGCTGCGCCGTGAGATCGACGTTGGACGACTCGAGTGCGCCAGACTGGATGTTGCCGAATGACGCGGTCCCTGCTTCGCCGAGCAGCGCATCGCCAGACTGGAACGATTCACCCCATGCGGTACCACCGAGCTGTTGCAAGCCTTGCGGACTGATGAAGTTGGCCAGCGCCAGCTTGCCGAGTGAGGTCGACTGGCCGTTAGTGAATCGGGCGAACACGACGCCCTCGCCATCGACACTGACGCCGGTCAGGCGGCCGGTCGTGAAGCCATCCTGCGACAACGAGTTGACGCCGAAATTATCACCGAACTGGGTCGCGGTCCCGAAGTCGAGCGCGACTGCGATTGGGTTGGCACCCGTGCCCGGGATGTACGGTGCCAACGGCATCAGGCCGCCGGCTGGCGACAGCAGGCTGCCGTCCGGATTGAATACGATCTGCACCGAGCCCGCGACCGGATTGCCACCGATACGGACCTGCGTATTCCAGGTGTTCGGCACCGCGTCCTTGATGAAGTACACGGTCGCGGTGTGCGCGGATCCCAGTGAATCGTAAAGTGTGACCGAGGTCGTGTGGTTAAAGCTGCTTGGATCGGCCGGATCGAACACCGGGTTCGCAGGTATCGGCGCATCGGCCGGCAGGTTGATGCCGAATTCAGCCTCGGTCGAGGCAGTCGGCGGGTTCGCACCAATGGTCAACTGCAGGTCCTGCGGCGTACCGGTGTTGAACAGCCCACTGCCCGCGTACGGATAAGCCTGCAGGCGGGCACCGGTCGCATTCACGACAAAGCCCTGGTTATCGACGCCGAATGCGCCGGCTCGCGAGTAACTGCGGGCACCGTTGTCATTCAGAACGAAAAAGCCCTCGCCGCCGATCGCGAGATCGAGTGCGTTATCCGTGAAGTCGATGTTGCCCTGGGTAAATTGTTGCGCGATCGCCGACAAGCGGACGCCGCTGCCGGACGCGCTGGAGCTCACGCTCTGCGTACCGACCGCAAAAACTTCCGAGAATTGCGCGCGCGACATTTTGAAGCCGGTGGTGTTGACGTTGGCCACATTATTCGCGGTTACGCCAAGATCGGCAGATGCGGCATTCAGACCGCTAAGTGCAATTGCGAATGGCATAAGTAAATCTCCTGGTTAAAAACTAAGCTAAATAATCTGGTAGACCTGCCGCAGGGAAAGCACCCCGCCGCCGGTCAGGTTTAGTAACATCTCGCCGCCAAACTGGCCGAGCGTGACTCTCTCAATACTTGACTGGATTGCCGTAACCGCGCTCTCGACCTGCGAGCCGCGCACGACACGCGCCTTGAACTGGTACTGGCCCGGCTGCATTAATTCACCGGTCTTGTTCCTGCCGTCCCAGGAAAAATGTGCGACTCCGGCCGGCTGCTCGCCGAGATTCAACGTCTGCAGCAAATCACCCGACTCGTCCAGAATGTCGATCTGCACGGCACTGGCACTGGAATCCAGTTCGATCACGCCCTTGATGGATTGCCCTGCGCCGAGGTAGCCCACATCGGTCACGGCCAGTACATCGTGGCCCACCAGATTTGCAGCCTGCAGAGCCTGTTCACCGGCGATCGACTCCCTGAGTCCGGCAAATGAGCTGTTCAGCGAGGAGATACCGCTGACCGTGCTGAACTGCGCGAGCTGGCCCAGGAACTCGCCGTTTTCCATCGGTTTGAACGGATCCTGGTTCTTGAACTGCGTAATCATCAGCGTCAGGAAATCGGACTGCCCAAGCTCATCGTTGCGCGCACTCGATGGTGGCGGCCTGAAGATGCGGGAGTCGCTGATTGCCGAAGTTGTCGTCATTGTTAGTCGCCCTTATCGTCCGAGACTCAGGGTCTGCATGAGCAGATCCTTGGTCGTGTTAATGAGTTCCACGTTGTTCTTGTACGAGCGCGACGCCGAGATCATGTTGACCATCTCTTCGATCGCGTTGACATTGGATACATAGACATTGCCGAATTCGTCCGCCTCCGGATGATCGGGCTGATAACGCACGTTGAGTGGCGCGGAGCTCTCCACAATCCCCAGCATGCGCACACCGGAGACGCCAGTTTGGTCGGCCAGTGATTGCTGGAACGCGGAAAAAACGGGTTGCCGTGCCCGATACACCTTGTCCGGGTCGCCACTGACACTGCCCGCGTTGGCCAGGTTGCTTGCCGTTACGTTTAGGCGAATCGACTGCGCATGCATCGCGCTGCCGGCGACATCAATTACGTTGAACAACGACATCAGTCACCTCCCTTGATCGCGTAGCGAAGGGTTCGGATCTGGCCATCGAGAAAAGCCAGGCTGGCGCGATACTGCACCGCGTTCTCGGCGAACGCCGCCTGCTCCACATCACTTTCGACCGTATTGCCGTCCAGCGTCGGCTGGCTCGGAATGCGATACAGGGTCTGCCCGATCAGGCGCGACGATTGCGACGGCTGCAGATGCCACTGACTGGTTTGCCGCAAACTCAAGCCATCACCGCTCGCACTCTTCAGTGCTGCCGCGAAATCGAGATCGCGCGCCTTGTAGTTGGGCGTATCTGCGTTGGCGATATTCGACGAGAGCACTTCGTTTCGGGTGGCCCGAAACTTCAGTGCCTGCTCGTGGTGCGCCATAGACTTGATTTCCATCGTCTTGAAACCGGAATAAGTTGTCCTGCCTGGGACTATGCAAAGCATGTGCCAACTTCTGAAAAGGCCGGCGGCTAAAGGAATTCGCGGGCCGGCCGATAGGGAATCGAATGGCGAATCGGCAGGTTCTTGCCGTGTCCGCGGCAATTCATTGCAGCGGCCTGCTGTCTGGCATGACATTTGCAGTTAGCTCGCTATGCGGAGAAAACAGCAGAAACCCGTCAGGAATTTGACACTCGCCAGCTTGCTGCTGGTGTCGGCGGCAGCCGGCGGCATGCAGGAATGGCAGTCGAATGCGGATATCAGTGCCACAGCCGAAATTTTTGTAAGTCGCATGGTGGACGGCAACAGCGGCAAAATCGCGGTCGCCGCCGGCGCGCTTGACCCGCGGCATCGGCTGCCACGATGCGACCGTGAGCTGCAGGCGTTCGTGCGACCAGGCACACGGCTGCAGGCCCGCACCATCGTTGGCGTGCGCTGCCCGGGCAGCAAACCCTGGAAGGTCTACATTGCCGTCGATGTCGTCACGACGGCGACGGTCTATGTCGCCCGCGGGACACTGCCGAAAGGCCACCTGCTCACCACATCGGACCTGGCCACCGATGAGCGCGATGTGTCGCGCATGACCGGCGGCTATGTGACTCACGTCGATGCCGTGATCGGCCAGCGCTTGAAGCAAACGCTGACCGCGGGACGCATCATTACCCCGGCGATGCTGCAGGCAGACAACATCATTCGCCGCGGCCAGACCGTGACGCTGATCGCCACCAGCGGAGGCATCAACGTAACGATGACCGGCAAGTCCTTGATGGATGGGGCTCTAAATCAAAGAATTCGCGCCGAGAACCAGAGTTCCGGGCGCGTAATCGAGGGCATCGTACGCTCTCGGGAGCATGTCGAGATCCTGCTGCCGGACGGCAGCATTTATTTACAAGCGAAGCCTAAAGGTCTGCCGGCGACGGCCGATACGCAGGTTAGCAACAATGATCGTTGAGGACTAAGATTATGACAAACAGGATTGGACCCATGGATCCGAGCACAATCGGCAAGCCCGGTGGCAAGGTGGAAGACAGCGGTTCGAATCGCAAGGTTCAGGAAAGCGCCACCGGCTCGCAACACACCGCGCATACCGGCACAGCCAGCAGCGACACGGTTGAGCTGACCAGCAGCGCGAAGCTGCTGGAGCGGCTGGACAAGACGCTCGCCGCCCTGCCCGTGGTCGACAGCAATCGTGTTGCCGCGGTCAAGCAAGCGATCGAAAACCGCAACTATGAAATCGACGCCGACGCTATCGCCGACGCCATGATACGCCTCGAACAATCGCTGGGCACATAACCTTGAGTCATCCAGACAGCAGCGAAGCTCGCCGACGCCTCGTCGAGATTATCGGCAATTGCGTCTACCACGCTTTGGGCCTGGCCGACACACTGGCCGATGAAAAGCGTGCCCTCGAAGCGCAGGACATGGATGCGCTCGATCTCGCCATCAGCAGCAAGAGTAAGTGCGTCGCCGAGCTGCGCTCGGTCGAAGCGCAACGCAGGAAACTTTGCGACGACTGCGGCGTGCCCGCAGAAGCCGACCAAATGCAGCGCATGATCGACTGGTGCGACCAATACTCGATCGTCGCTAACTGCTGGCAGCACCTCCTGGAAGTCATAGCCCAGTGCGATTTCCTCAATACGACCAACGGCGCCATCATCTGTGCCCGCAAGCAACACGTAGATAACAGTATTTCGATGCTGCGTAGCGGCACAACCGCATCCACAATTTACAACCGAGATGGCCAGAAGCCACATCAGCACGGCTTGCGATCCATCGCCGAAGCTTGAACCCGACAACGTAAACAGGAAGCAAAATCATGTTAATTGTGAGCCGACGAGACACTGAATCCATCCTGATCAGGCCGGGTGACGATACCGACATGTCGATGACCCTCGCTGATCTGTTCAGTACGGGACCAATCGAGATAACGATATTTTCATCCAATGACCACCGCGTAAAGATGGGTGTTCAGGCGCCGCAACAACTCTCCATCTGGCGCAAGAGCGCGGCTGCGGCCGCTTAGCCTGCGGGCAGCTGTTCCGGCATTGGGAACAGCTTACGAGAGCAAGGATGACATTCTCCAGACTATGGCTTGTTGCGCTGCTTTCCATGGCGGCGGCCTGCGGCGGATCGGGTTCATCGACGTCGCCCATGAACCCAACGGTCAGCGACACGGTGCAGCGGGCTCCCGCATTGCCTGGCGAGCACCAGATTGCCGCGTTACTGTACGACAGCCACTACAGCGTGCCGGACGGATTCTACGTCGATGCGCGCGCGGATACCAAACGCAGTTACACGCTGCACCATGTGCTCGACAGCTCCGCGTCTTACGAGTTGTGCAGCGACGACTTCGCCGAGGCACTGGCCTGGGAGGAAGCGGACAACGAACAGCGCAGCGTGCAGGGTTACTTTGTCGAAGCGTTTGAAACCAGCCGCTATTTCGAGGTCGCGCGCGAGCTCAATTACGAAAACGACGTCGGCAACATCAGTGACATTACCTCGCCCGGCTTCGCACGCATTTTCAAATGCCGGGACACCAGTCGCGACGGGGTCGTTCGATCGGAGCTGAACGGCTTCGCCGGCAAGATCAATGCGCAGCCAATCAGCGCCGACTCCATTCGCGTGTTTTCGGAATACCTCTGGCAATTCACGTTTTTCCCGAACAGCCGCAAGAAGGTACTTGCCAGCTATCCGCTGGAGGTGGGCGGCGCGCTCACGCATACGCTGCGCCTGGCCATCGCGACCAGCCAGGGCACCGGCCGTTGCGACCGGGTCGAGGTTATTGACTGGCGATTCAGCGTGCACCCCGGCAGTGGTGAAGTCACGCGCCAGTTCGACGTCATTCACAGCTTCGAGGCCGAAATCCAGTCGGGACTGGTTCGCGTCTGCGGCTAGCTGCCGGCCGAAAAGGGGGCTGCAAGGCGTGACCCAATCGGTATAATTGCGTTCTTTGCAAAGGCGCCACGGGCAGACCGCGCGCCGCAACGAGCACTCAGAATGACAAAGAACCAGTCACTCCTGCGCAAGTGGGTTCATGTGGTCGCACGGCTTGCTGAGCCGAAAACCATACACTGGTGCACCGGCGACGATGAAGAGTTCAAGCACCTGATCCAGCAGATGACCGCCGACGGTACCTTGTCGGCGCTGAACCAGAAGACCTATCCGAATTGCTACCTGCACCTGTCCGACCCCACGGATGTCGCACGCGTCGAACACTTGACCTACGTCTGCACCGAGCGGCAGATCGATGCCGGACCCAACAATCACTGGATGAGCCCGGCCGATGGCCACGCGAAAATGGATGCGTTGTTTGCGGGTGCCATGCGCGGTCGAACCATGTACGTCATCCCGTATTGCATGGGTCCGATCGATTCACCGTATTCGCGTTGCGGTGTGGAAATCACCGACAGTGCCTACGTGGTCGCGAACATGAAGCTGATGACGCGCATGGGTTCAGCCGCGCTGGCACGCATAGAACGGGAAGGCAGCTTCGTCAAGGGCCTGCATTCAACCGGCGACCTGAGTCCGGAACGACGTTTCATCATGCACTTCCCGGAGGAATTGTCGATCAAGAGCATTGGCTCGGGTTATGGCGGTAATGCCCTGCTGGGCAAGAAATGTCACGCGCTGCGCATCGCGAGTTACCAGGCCCGCAACGAGGGCTGGCTCGCCGAGCACATGTTGATCGTCGGCCTCGAGAGTCCGCAGGGCGAGACACATTACATTGCCTGTGCTTTTCCGTCCGCTTGCGGCAAGACCAATCTCGCCATGCTGATTCCACCCGCATCACAACCCGGCTGGAAAGTCTGGACGCTCGGAGACGACATCGCCTGGTTGCATCTCGATGGCGCAGGAAGGTTGCGCGCCATCAATCCCGAGTCCGGCTATTTTGGCGTGGTCCCGGGAACCAACGAAAAATCCAACAAGAATGCCTACGACATGATCCGGCACGACACGATCTTTACCAACGTCGCGCGCACCGCGAACAACGAGCCGTGGTGGGAAGGGAAAAATGTCGGTGCTCCGGCAATCGACTGGCACGGCCGGCCCTACGATCCAGCCAACGGCAAAGCGGCGCACGCGAATTCGCGTTTCACGGTTGCAGCACGCAATAACCCGGCCTACTCCAGCCTCGCCGAGGCGCCCGATGGCGTGCCGATTGCAGCGCTTGTTTTTGGCGGCCGGCGCAAGTCCCTGGCACCGCTCGTCTACCAGGCAAAGAGCTGGCAGCACGGCGTGCTGGTCGGTGCCGGGGTTGCCTCGGAGACGACCGCCGCAAACGTCGGCGAAGTTGGCGTGATACGCCGCGACCCGATGGCCATGAAGCCGTTCTGCGGCTATAACTTCGGCGATTACTGGGCACACTGGTTGTCATTTGCAGACCGCTGCCCGCGATTGCCTGAGATATTTCACGTCAACTGGTTTCGTCAGGACCAGGACGGCAAGTTTCTCTGGCCGGGTTTCGGTGAGAACTTACGCGTACTGCGCTGGATCATCGAGCGCTGCGAGCATCGTGTCGATGCGGTAGAAACTCCCATCGGCTACCTGCCTGCCGCCGGTGATATCGACATGCGTGGGCTGGCCGTCAGCGACGATGAAATGACCGCACTCACGACGATCAACGACGCCGAGTGGCGCGCCGAAATGGATGCCATTGGCGAGTATCTGGAGAGTTACGGTGACCGTTTGCCTCTGCGCTTACGCGAAGAGCAGCAACGCATCGCCAAGGAGTTGGAATAGAACTAAAAGGGGTCAGAGCCCTTTCTTGAGCAAGGGCTCTGACCCCTTTTCCTAGTCCAGGGTGCGGTAGTGGATGGCGAGTGAGGCCCCAGGTGCTTCAGCCTTGCCAAGGCCGATCGTACCCTCACCCTGCAATTCGATGCTGTCGCGGCGTACGAAACTCTCAACGCCCTGCACGTTCTGCAAGAAGGTGCCATTGGTACTTTGGTCGGTGACCATGATCTTGCCGCGGCGCATCTCGACCTTGGCATGAATTCGTGAGATCAGATTGCCTTTGATCACGAGGTCGTTGTCATCGGCACGACCCAGTGTGACGCTTTTGCACTTGTCGCTGACCACAACCTTCTGATCACGAAACGAGAGTTCGATTTTAGCGTCCTTGCGCTCCTGCCCTTCCCATTCAATGGTCGGCAGCATGCTGGTCGCCTCATCAGGGTTCCACATCAACTCGTACAGGGCGACTTCATCCAACTTGCCGCGCACGGTCGCCACATCAATCTGACGCGTCTGCTCGCGGTACTTGGCGCTCATTTTTTTGACGGTGTCGCCGGAGATGACGACCTGCTTGGCCTTGGCTTGCGAGGTCATACGATTGGCGGTGTGTACCGCGGCACCAAAAATATCGTTCTGTTCCTGCACCACGGGTCCGAAATGGCAGCCGATGCGGATGGACACCGGGATCCGCCCTTCCTGCTTGTTTTCGGCCGCAATGCGTACCTGCATCATCGTGGCCGCAGCCATGGCCTCGTCTACCGACCGAAACGTTGCCATGATTTCGTCGCCGATGGTCTTGATGACCGTACCGTTACATTGGTGGGTGGCCTCTTTCATGACATCGAGGCACTTGGCCACGGTTGCGCTGGCCTTGGTGTCGCCGAACTTGTCATATAGCTGGGTACTGCCAACGACGTCAGCAAACAGGATCGCTACTTCAAGGTCTTTAGCCATTCAGTGTGTGCAACTGTTTAATCTTTAAGGTTATTTTTCTGCCACAACATAGGCAACCCAGGCCAGGTCGGCCTCGCCCTTGGCATTCGGGGTAAATTCGCCATTGCCATCACCGTGCTCATCCTCGCCCTCCCAGTAGACTGTCACATTCGAGAAGCCGGCATCCAGTAGCAGGTCACGAATCTCAGGCGCCGTCCAGAGCCGCCAGGAGTAGCTGAATGCCCGCTTGATCCTCGAGCCATCCTTGAATTTGAAGTGGATATAGCATTGCAGGTGATTCGTAACCGGGTGAAATTTTGCCTGGTGCCAGACATAGGTGAAACCATCGTGCTTGGTCTTCTCCCGGGTTTCTTCCATCGACTCGGGCCCGCCAAACAGGTCCAGGAACATCAGGCCGTCGGGCTTGATCGCCGCATAGCAACGGCGCAGGTAATTGAGCATTTGCGCCCGCTCATCGAATATCCAGTAGCTGAAATTGAACGCCACCAAGAGGTCCACGGGCGGCGTCTCGACGATCTGCACATCCGACTCGATCAGCCTGACCCGGGCCTGGTCCGCGGCACCAAGGCGGCCAACGCGATGTTGCCGGCCCCACTCCAGTACCGACGCGTCGATGTCAACGCCGATTGCCGAATAATCGACGCCTTGCTTAACCCATTCACAGGCGAGGCTCGCCGTACCGCAAAAATCTTCGCGCAGCGTATGCGCCGTACGGCCGGTGCGTTCGGCAAACGTCGTCCTCAGAAATTCGACCTCATTCTCGACGTTTTGTACCGACTCCTCGTAGAGCTCATGAATGTCGGCCAGGTCAGCCATCGACGGCTGACTTCCTTTGTTCGCTGTTTTCGCGCTCATCTGGGGGTTTTTCGCTCGGTTGTTGTCGCCGGACCCGGTATTGTAGCGGCGGAATCCCTAGGCCGCCATCGGCATCGCGTTCAAAGCTGCGATAACAACATCAATGCCGGCACCATCGCGATAGGCTTTTTCCGAGAGTGTGCGACGCCAGGCGCGCGCACCCGGTTCGCCGGCAAACAGTCCCGACATGTGACGCGTGATACGCGACAGGCGCTCACCTGCAATAAGTTCACTCTCTATATAGGGCAGCATCTGCTCGACCACGCTACGACGCGTAGGCACCGGACGGTCCGGATTCAGGTGCTGCTCGATCTCCGCCAGGAAAAAAGGTTGCTGATAGGCCTGCCGGCCGATCATGACGCCATCGACCTCGGCGAGAACGGTGTCGACCTGCTCGATCGTTTGCACACCACCGTTCAGCACTATGTCGAGTTCCGGGTAGTCGCGTTTAAGCTGGTAAACGCGATCGTAGTTTAGCGGTGGCACGATTCGATTTTCCTTCGGACTCAGGCCCTCAAGAATTGCGATGCGCGCGTGCACAATGAACGTCCGGCAACCGACCTCCACCAGCGGATCGATGAATCGCCGCAGGAAATCATAACTGTCGTGCTCGTCGATGCCGATGCGCGTCTTGATCGTGACCGGCACATCGACCGCGGCGCGTATGGCCGAATAACACGCTGCGACGATATCCGGGCTGGCCATGAGGCAGGCGCCGAACTGCCCACTTTGTACACGATCGCTGGGGCAACCCACGTTGATATTGATTTCGTCGTAACCAAAGTTGTCCGCGGCATACGCCGCAGCAGTCATCCAGCCAACGTCGCTGCCACCGAGCTGCAAGGCCAGCGGATGTTCGGCCGGGTGATAGCGAAGCAAATGATCGTGGTCGCCGTGCACGATCGCCGCCGCCGTGACCATCTCGGTATACAAGCGTGCGCTCGGCGACAGCAGGCGCAGGAAGTAACGGCAATGGCGGTCCGTCCAGTCCATCATCGGCGCAACCTGTATTTTTGGGCAATTCGTGAAATTATTCATGTGGCTATTTTAGGCCAGATATCATAAGGATGCGCCGTCCGACAGAGGCCGGCCATGACCATGCTCTCGCCTATTCCGGCCCGAAAGTAGCCAATGTCGCACCGTGTCGCACCGGTAATGTCGCACTTTTTTTACTGAATCGCCCCGGGAATACCGGAGACTCCATTTCTTGAGGGTGATGGGTGGTCTTTGAGCCCGAGCAGGAACGTATCCGGCCCCTCCCCTACACCACCACCGGGCAAGGCGTCCGGCGATCAGGAGCCGAGATACTCGCGTAGCGATTTAATGTCGATGTCCTGATAGCGCCCGAGCGCTAGCATCGCCCTGTCCCCGGTGACGATCACGTCAGCTCGGCCACTGCGAGCACACTCGAGAATGCGATTATCGGCTTCGTCCGACAGGATCTTAACTCGGCCTCGTGGACGGACAACAACACCCAGGTCGGTCAGGAATACTGCAACCCTGCCCAGCTCATCGGCATCGCGGGCGAACTTCCGAGCCAGGACCGTCAGAAGTTCGTCGATGATCGCTCGGGAAATGACCAGTTCGTCCCCGCCATCGAGGACTCTTCTGATGGCGGCGTCCGCACGGCTCCCTGGAAACACAAAAGCCGAAACGAAGATGTTGGTATCGAAGACAACCCTCAATCGCTGAGGTACCGGCGCAGATCTTTCTCTGTAAGAATGCCCTTGTCTCGCGCCTTCCTGCTCCAGTAGCCCTGAATGCCGGCATACTCTTGCTTCAGGTACTCACGGTGCGCCAGTCGCAGCGCGTCCTGGACGACGGCGCTGACCGACTTACCTTCTGTCTCGGCGATCTCTTCGATCTGCTTCGCCAGGTCGGGTGGAAGCGAAATGGTTTTCTTGACTGCAGAACCCATAGCGGTTGGCCTCATAGATGGTATGAACTTTTCATACTTTACTCATGATGGCCGGAAAGTAATCGGTGTGCAAGCAGTCAATCGAGGCAAATTCGCGAGAATTGACGGTGCGACATCGGTGCGACTTGCCAGTGCACTGAAATCGTAGGCACCTGATCCTAAATCGCTATTCCAATTCCGTCCGTCCAATCCATCATCGGGGCAACGGCTATTTGTGAGCAGTTTATTGAGTTTCGCATCTCAAAATTATCCACAAATTTGCCTCGGTATCATCAGGAAATCGGGTTCGCATGTCAGCCCGGTATTTGCCGACCCGTCTTCTTGTAAAACTCTATTGTCTCCTTGTCGGCTGCAATTCCTTCAGTAATTACCCACCGATCCAACAGGTGCCAGTCAATGCTTGCCCTTTGATGCTTTGCAACCAGCAGCGCCAACTCAAGTGACTGCGGCTCGTTCCATGCAGCAGCCGCGATCAGCCGATCCATTACCGAGTGTGTCGGCGTAATAATCCGCAACTTGCCCAAACCGGTGTCGATAATCGCGCATTGAGTTGGGTCCACGTACGTGCCACCGAAGCTCAATGGCGCAGGCGGAAACTCGAGATACCAATGTGTGTTCGGGTGTTCGAATACGGATAGTCGTGGCCGACCGGTGTTTCGAAATCCAAGCGGCTCGAGAACTGCTTTCAAATCGTGTACACGAGCCATGGTCACGAAGTCCAGATCTTGAGAGAGATAGCGATTCTGCGTATAGATCGACACTGCCGCGCCACCGGACAGTGTCGCAACAATTCCAGCGCGCTCCAGCGACTCCGATACGATGGCCGCTAATTCTTCGAGACTGGTACTCTGGTCAATCATCTGCCAGCTCTAACGCTTGCCAAATCGCCTGGGTCGTCGACGTTCTCTAAAGTACTTTTCAATGGTCGATTCGGGCAGTAAATCGAGCATTGATCTCAGAAACAACCGCAGTGCGTCCACGACCGGGCTTCTCTTAAAGTAGTAGGTGCGCGTCGTCCCCTCCTTGCGACTTACTAGCAAATCAATTTGTTCGAATTTGGTGAGTTGATTCTGCACCTGATTGAGCGAGATGCCGAATGTCCGGGCAATTTTAGATGCGTATCCGTTGTCGTAGTTTTCCAGGTACATCAGGACGCGATAGGCAGACTCGCTGCCGAATAGCCCGACTAACGGGCGCTCAGATATTTGCAATTTGGCCATGTCCGATCTCCACCCATCTTTTGGGTGAGTATACCTAAGTATTAGGTGGTGTCACCTATTTGTTGGGTGGTATAAGGAGACCAACTGGCCGACATCCGGACCATGCACCCGGGGCGTCTTCGGTGCGTCATGCCATCACGCCCTGAAAAGAGGTCTTTGAATCTAAAACCGTATTCTTATTCCGTCCGTCCAGTCCATCATTGGTGCGACTGCGACTTTGGCGACCCTGAGCGTCATGCCAATCTCGCAGCAAACGCCTGGCTCTCCAGTATTTTCTCACCATGCTGTTGCAGTGACATTCCCGGGGATTCGGCAGTGTTTATAGGTTGCGCAGGCGACATAAAGGGGACGAGAATACATTGTCGCCGCTGCAAAGGCACCCCGCCCATGAACGTCCCGGTCCCCAAAAGCAATCATTCTCGTGCCGTGCAGACGCTGGTCGCCGGCGTGCTTGCTGCGCTGCCGTTGCTCGCAACGCTGTGGCTTTTCTCTGCGGTGTTCAGTCTTCTGTACAGCTGGGTGGGCCCGGGAAGCGCTATCGGCCAAACTCTCGGTTCGCTCGGCGTTGGCCTCTCCGGCCACGAGTGGACTGGCTATGTGGTCGGCGCCGCGGTGGCACTGCTGCTGCTGTTCGGGATGGGGGCGCTGGTCAAGCGCGGTCTGGCTGCGTGGTTTGGTTCGATTGTCGATGCCGTGGTCGGACGGATTCCGATCGTGCGGACGGTCTACGAGACCGTTGAGAAGTTCGTCGAGATCGTCGCCCAGCGTGACGATTCGGCCTTCCGGTCGATGCGCCCTGTGTGGTGCCATTTCGGCGACGAAGGCAGCGTCGCGGTCCTCGCGCTGTTGTCCTCCTCGCAGCCGGTCCTCGTGGATGGTCGCGCCTGTTTCGTCGTGATCGTGCCGACGGCCCCGATCCCGATCGGCGGCGGCTTGCTGTTCGTGCCGGTCGAGCGCATTCGGCCCGCCGAGTTGGGCATGGAGGCCTTGACCAGTATCTACGTCTCGATGGGAGTGACCGCGCCCGAGTTTTTGCCGAAGGCCATCATTCGCGACGACATTTGACTGATCATCCCTGACTTCTTTGCACTCAGCGAGTGACGCCTAAGTGTTACTACCAATTTCCCGAAAAATTAAGTTGCCGGCGACCCCGAATTACGGCGTGCCTTCGAAAACGAAATCGTCTCAAGGTTCGAGCGTGCAGGTGCCAATGCGATAGCAAGCCATACCGTTCTCAAGCACAGTGAAGACGGTCTGCCGCAGGTAGAAATCAGCCGGGCAAGCGCTGCGGTGGGAGCCGACGGCATTTTCGTTACCCACGTGGTGAGCCTCGAAACGGAAGTGAACTCAAACCGGGCTGCGAAGATAACGTGCGGACGTGCCGCGGTGGTAATCCGGTTGACTATTTCCTGTACCGCGACTACCTGATCTGTCTGTCTGCACTCTGCCAGGCTGTCACTGCCTTGTTGCGCAGGACTTCGACGAGTTGGCCAACATCGGCACCGTCTGTGTTTTCGAATATGATCGTGCGCTCCAGTTGCTGTGCCGTAAATTCTTCCGTTGCCGCGATCTGGTGATCCAGTACATCCAGACCGGCTTCGGAGGCATCGGTCAATGAACTTCGACGCTGCTGTATGCGCTCACGCATTGTTGCTGGCGGCGCGCGGACGTCAACAATGACAGCTGAATACCCACAGCGGTCGGCAATTTCCAGCGCAGCGTCCCGTTGCTCTCGATTAAGGAACGCGGCGTCGAGAATGACGTTGTGTCGCGTATCCAGCAGGGACAGTGCAATCCTGTAGAGGTGTTGATAGACGTCGTGACTTGATCGTGCTGAATAGATACCGGCACCGATGCCCGAGCCACTGCTCGCGGCTTCGGAAAGCCCAAACAGGCGCTTGCGTTCAATGTCCGAGCGAATTCGTATCGCCGGCATGCGCGCCATGAGCTGGTCCGAGACCCAGGTCTTTCCAGAGCCGGACAGACCGCTCATGACGACCAGCATCGGCGCCGGTTTCAATGTCTGGCGCAGCGCTATCCGGCAGTAACGATCGGCGTCGGCGAGATTCCTCAGGCGCTCGTCCTCCTGCGCACATTCCTGGCTGCAGATTACGGCAACCTTGGCGCGCACCATCGACCGATAGACAAAATAAAGATCAAGCAACGCTACACCAGCGTAGTCGCCGCAACACTCGAGGTAGCGATTCAGAAACAGAGCGCCGAGGTCGCTGCGGCCCTTCGCGACCAGGTCCATGACAAGAAATGCGGTATCACAGATGACATCGATGCGCCGCAGATCTGCGCTGAATTCGATGCAGTCGAAGCTCCGGATACCACCCGGCATGCGTACCAGGTTCGCCAGGTGCAGGTCACCGTGGCAATCACGAAAGAAACCCGCATCGAATCTTTGCTCGATCAGCAGAGCAGAGGATTCCAGTTCCGCCTCGGTCCATTGCAGCAGCGACGCCAGTGTATCCGCGTCAGTTCGGCCCTGTAGCGGGTCGAAATTGTCGCGAACCTGGGCGCTGGTCATTCGCAGCGTGTGCGCACGTGTTGCCGTTGCCGCGATTGGGGCTGCCATGTGCCTGGCGGCGATCGCCTCGCCGAGTGCCCGCATGTCGTCGGCGGTCAATTTCCCTGCATTGAGCTGGCGGTCGAGCCGCAGGCTTTCGTCGAAGCGGCGCATCCTGACTGCGTATTCGACCGGTTTTCCGCGGCCGCCAAAGCGCAGCCGCCCACCATCGTCAGTAATTGCGACGACGTCGAGGTAAATGTCCGGCGCCCAGGGCCGGTTGAGCCGGATTTCCTCGTCACAATAGAACCGCCGCTGCTCGAGCGATGCAAAATCGAGGAAATCGAGCCGCAGCGGCTTCTTTATCTTGTAGGCAAAGCGATCCGTCAGGATCACCCAGGAAATATGAGTCTCGATGGTTTCGATCGTGCCCGGCGGATCATCGAATGCCGCAGGGTCAGACAGCCGTTCGATGAGCGAAGTATCAAGCGGCGCGATGTTTGTACCGGCTCTGTGCATCCCGTCGCCGTCAGTCCGTGGCCTGGCGCCGGACTTGCCGATCGGTCGCCTTGACTTTCATTGGTACAGCAAGGCACATATTGACCTCACTTACGACAAAGAATTCCACCTGGCTATCATAGGTTTGCGAGGTGCGCGAAACTGTACGCACTAACGCTTATTTAAGTAGCGTCAGCGCACGCCTATCCTGCAGTCACAGATCACCCTCATGCTGGAATTTTTGGGAGGCCGGGATGCGGCGAATCATCAAGACGGGTAATCGTCAGATTCGCCAGCGAAGAAGTTATACTGGCGCTCCCCGAGTTCGTCACCAACACTGGATGGTTTCATCCAGCCTGCGCAGAGGATTGAGCCAGATGTTGCCAGATGATGCACCGACAGCCGGACCGCGGCCGGATAATTTTTTTGGCAGCGGTGCGGCACCGCTGTTGAAACGGCTTTTCCACGCCACCAGACCGAAGTTTTTCCCGGCGTCCCTGCTGCCGGTTCTTGCCGGCACGGCCTTTGGCGTGATGTCCTCGGGCAACTTTGACATCAGCGTATTCGCGCTGGCGCTGCTCGCAACCCTCTGCGTTCATGCCGGCGCCAACGTTCTGAACGATGTGGGCGACGATGCGGGCGGCACGGACCGGCAGAACAGCGACCGGATATATCCCTACACCGGCGGTTCGCGCTTCATCCAGGCCGGTATCCTGTCGGCCGGCAATATGGCCCGCCTTGGTATCAGCTTGCTCGCGATTGCCGCCCTCGCCGGGCTGCTGCTGTTATCGCTCCGCGGTGTGGTCGTTTTGTGGTTCGGCATTGCCGGTGTGCTGCTCGCTGTTCTTTATTCCCTGGGGCCGATACGCCTGAGTGCGCTGGGGCTTGGTGAAACTGCCGTTGCCGTTGGATTCGGTATCCTGCCGGTGACTGGTGCCGCTTGGCTGCAGAGCGGCAGCATCGATGCCAACCTTATCCTGTTCTCGCTGCCCGTCAGCGCCTGGGTCGCGGCGATCCTGCTGATCAACGAGGTTCCCGACATTGCCGCCGATGGCGCTACCGGCAAGCGGACCCTGCCCGTTCGTCTTGGGCATCAAGGTACGGCCGTGTTATATGCGGGCATTCATGTTTTCGCCGCCGGTGTTGTTGCATGGCTTTCGATCGCCGGACCGTTGCCGATAGGCACGCTGCTGGTGCCCCTGGTCTTGCTCGTACTCGCGTTTCAGGCCGCCAGTGCAATCCGCATCGGCGTCAGTGACCGGCAACGCATGACCAGGGCGATCGAAGCGACGCTCGGCATTCATACGGTCGGTTCGCTCTGGCTGTGCGGATCAGTCCTGTTCACCGCATTCTGGGGATCCTGACGACCTTGCACATTTTCCTGACGCAACATTCGCGCCGCATCCTATGCTGATCAGAATCAAGAAGGGCCTGACGATCCCGTTGCAAGGTCGCCCGGAGCAGCGCATCAGTGAGACGCACGACGTGTCGACCGTCGGCGTGCTCGCAACCGACGTGCACGATCTTCGTCCGACGATGGCGGTTAGCGTTGGCGATACCGTGCGCAGTGGCCAGACAATGTTCACGGCCAAGGTTTGCCCCGATATCCGCTTTACGGCGCCTGGTGCCGGTGAGGTTACGGAAATTAATCGCGGTGCCAGGCGCGCGCTGCAATCGGTCGTCATTCGCCTGGACGGAGATGCGGCAGAGCAATTCGACATGTACCGGCCGGATCAACTGGCGACGCTGTCCGGCCAGCAGGTACGCCAGGTGCTGCTGGCTTCGGGGCTTTGGACGGCGCTGCGGACGCGTCCGTTCAGCCATATCCCGGACCCCGCGTCGCAGCCCGCGGCTGTTTTTGTTACGGCGACTGACACCAATCCACTCGCGGCCGATCCCGCGGTCATTATTAACGCCGCCGGTGATGCCTTTCGACACGGC
>CAZHLE010000052.1:0-9857 GCA_964533065.1 uncultured Woeseiaceae bacterium
ATGCGGGCCGCGATCAGGTCCTTGCCCTTCGCGATTACTCGCGGCGCACCCATGGACGCTTCCTCATACTTCAGCGCGACCGCATAGTGCGTCGGATTCGTGATCACGACATCGGCTGTGGGCAGGTCCTGCATCATGCGACGCGTCGCGATCTGGTACTGCAGGGACTTGATACGCGACTTGACTTCAGGGCGACCTTCGGTCTCTTTCAACTCGTCGCGCACCTGTTGTCGCGTCATGCGAAGCTTCTTCTGGTACTGGTGCAGCTGAAACGGCACATCCGCGGCAGCGATGAAGATCAGGCCGCAGCTGACCACGAGCAGCGAAACGCCGCAGATCTCAACGGCCCGCGCGATCGCCAGGTCGATTGGCTGCCGACCGAGCCCGAGCAGCTGATCGGCCGAAAACCAGAGCCACGCAACCGCTATAACACCGACCAGCGTGAACTTGGCGATCGACTTGACTAGTTCGTTCAGGCTGTTGGCGCTAAATATTCGTTTCAGGCCCTTGATCGGACTGAGGCGCTCGGCCTTGAAACCCATGGCCTCGGTGCTGAATGACCAGCCGCCGATCGATGCCGCGCTGAAAAAAACCGCGCACAGCAACACCAGCGCCAGCGGCGCCAGCCCGATAAACACTTTGCCAGCCGCGGTAGCGAATGCCTGCACGAGATAATTCGGGTCAAACGCCTGCACGCGATGGATGCTGAGTGCGTCGCGCATGGTTTGCAGCAACTCGCGCGCAAAGGATTCTGAAAACAGCAACATAGCCGACGCGCCCGACAACATGACCGCTGTCATGCTCAGCTCACGCGAACGCGGAACATCGCCCTTCTTGCGGGCGTCTTCACGACGCTTGGGCGTCGCCTTTTCAGTTCGTTCCTGTTGTGGTTCGTCAGCCATTACAAAGCTCTACGTTGCTACAGTTCAAACAAGTGCGAAATCATTGCCAGCGAAAGCCCGATAAATTCCGCCACGTTCTCCACCAGCACTCCCATGTTGAGAAAAATGACCGCGAAACCCAACAACATGGCAATCGGGAAACCGACCGCGAAAAGGTTCAGCGTCGGTGCCGCCCGGCTCATCACGCCGAACGACAGATTGACCACCAGCAACGCGGTGATCGCCGGCAACGCGATCTTGAGTGCGTATACAAAAAGCTGTGCTGTCCATGCGAGAATCTCCGCGACCAGTGCAAGGGTCAGACCCTCGCCCGAAATTGGCCAGGCGCGGAAGCTTTCGGCTAACAGCTGCAGCATTGCCAGGTGGCCATCCATCGAGAGAAATACCAGCATGCCGAGCATCAGGAACAGTTGTCCCAGCACCGGGATGTTTACGCCACTTGCCCGATCCAGGAAAACTGCGAAGCCGAGACCCATACTCATCCCGATCACCTGGCCGCCCAGCGCTATCCCATCGAAGACAAGCTGCACTAAGAATCCCAGCGCGACGCCGATCGCTACCTCCTGAACCACCGTGACCAGACCCTCCGCACTCAATACCTCGAGGCTCGGCATATTGGGTAACACGGGCGCCAACACCACCGTCAACGCGACGGCGAGCAGCAGGCGCACCCTCGTTGGCACGAAGCTGCCGCCCAGGACTGGCATTACCATGAGAAATGCGCCGATTCTCACGAACGGCCAGATGTGAATCGCCAGCTGCTCGATCAATGGCGCAATCGCGATCTCGATGTTCACTGTTGCTACTCTTGTTCATGCCTTGGGCCTTTCTCATTCTTCATGAGATCAAGGAGGGAATTTGCTCAAACAGGTCTTGCGTGTAATTGGTGATGACACTCAACATCCACGGACCGGCAAGAATGAGCGCCATAACCATGACGAACAGCTTTGGGATGAAGCTCATCGTCATTTCGTTAATCTGTGTTGCGGCTTGGAACATGCCGACCAGCAAGCCTACGGCCAATGCAGAAACCAGCAACGGGCCGGAGATCAACATCGTGACCCAAAGCGCCTGCTGCCCGATCGTGATAATGGTTTCCGCTGTCATGTCGCAGTCCTCACGTGTAGAAACTCGACGCCAGTGTGCCGAGCACCAGCGCCCAACCATCGATCAACACGAACAACATGATCTTGAACGGCAGTGATATCAGCATCGGCGATAGCATCATCATGCCCATCGACATGAGAACGCTGGCGACCACCAGGTCGATGACGAGGAATGGGATGAAGATCAGGAAACCGATCTGGAACGCTGTCTTGAGTTCGCTGACCATAAAACTCGGTACGATCAATGACAGCGGCGCAGCATCCGCGCTGTCGATGTCATCGCGTCCCGCGATGTTAGTGAACAGTGCCAGGTCGCTGTCACGCGTTTGTTGCAGCATGAATTCACGCAACGGCTGCACGCCCTTCGTCAGTGCGTCCTCGCCCGAAATCTCGCCAGCGATATACGGTTGTACCGCGCTAGTGTTGATCTCGCCGATGACCGGCGCCATAACAAAGAAGGTCAGGAATAACGCGACGCCCAGCAAAACCTGGTTCGGAGGCGTTTGCGCCGTACCCAGCGCCTGGCGAAGTATCGAGAGCACGATGATGATTCTGACGAACGCGCTGGTTGACAGAATGGCGGCTGGCAGCAGCGTCAGTAGCGTCATCAGCACGAGAATCTGGATGCTGACTGACCACGATTGGTCGTTCGCGCCCTCGACTGCCAGCTGCAAGGCTTCCTGTTGGGCGCCCGCGCTCGTACTCATGCCGACCGCAACAACCGCAACGATGATCAGGACCGCGCTCTTCATTGTCCGGACCTGCGCATGGCCGCACGCAGCCGGTTTGCGAATCCGGCGGTTTCCAGAACGGCCGGGGTCTTTACGACGGGTTCGCTGAAGGTATGCAGGGTTTGAATTTGCATCGCCGTGACACCCAGCAGCAGCTGCTGGTCGCCAACGTCGACCAGCACGATGCGTTCCTTACTGCCCATCGCACGACTGGCAACAATCCTGATGGCATCGCCTGCTGCGCCGCCGCAGAACCGGAGGCGCGAGTAGCCCCAGCCCAACGCGACCACCAGGCCGACGACGATGACCATGCTGGCCACCAGGTTCAGGATGTCGCTTGCGGCAATACCGGGTGTGTTCATTGGTAAGTTCTCATCTAGTTAAGTTGCTCGATACGCTCGGTCGGGCTGACCACATCGGTCAGTCGAACGCCAAACTGCGAATCGACGACCACGATCTCGCCGTGCGCGATTAAGGTGCCGTTGACGAGCACATCCATCGGTGCGCCGGCGTCCTGGTCGAGCGCAATGACTGAACCTTCGACCAGCGAGACCAGGTCACGTATCGAGATATCGGTGGAACCAACCCGCAGCGAAATATCCACCGGGATATCCAGCACCAGGTCCAGATTGACGTCGGACCTGGCCGCCTCCGCGGCGCGCCCTTGGCTGGCGAGTTGCTCCGGCGAATATCGCGCCGCGCCGCTGCCGCCAGTTGTTGGTGTATCGGTCATTAATTTGTTCCTCCAGGTCTATTGATTTATTCGCTCAGGCGTGACGATCGATTTCCGGACCAAGCCAGTCCGTTGCCTCGATCGCGTACTTGCCTTCATGCACGCCGAATCGGCCGTTCAACAGCGGTACGTGCTTGACAAACAGGGTGCTCAGGCGCGGATTGCTGATTTCGATGACGTCGCCGGCTCGCAGCGCGGCAACCTTGCCGAGCGTCATGCGGGCTTTGCCGACGCGCGAGGCAATGTTGACGACGGATTCGGTCAGGCGGGCGCGCAGCGAGCGCTCCCACGACGCATCCTGTACCGGGTCACGTTCACGCTTCTGGCCTTGAAAAACCGGCAGTAGCGGACCGAGGACCGCCGCCGGCCAGACAATCTGGAACGGCTGTTTTTGACCGAGAAAGCGTATTTCGAAGCTGGCGTGGATCACGCGCTCGCTGACGTCAAAGCCTTCGACGATGTCGGAATTCTGGTGCGTCGTGACCAGCCTGAATTCGGTGTCGATGACGGGACGCCAAACGTCCGCCAGCGTCTGCCAGATGTCACGGCCAAAGCGTGTGGCGACACTGATCTCACCGCGTGTGAAGTAGTCGACCGACACTGGTGTTGCTTCGTTGCCGATGCCGCCATAGAAGGCCTCGACCAGGTGCGCAACGAGTTCGTTACCGAGCACAATCAACCCCGAGCCTCCGAGTTCCTTGATCGCAAATTCCACCAGCAAGGCAGTACCGCTGTGCTGTTCCAGGAATTCACCGTAGGAACTGCTGCTGATCTCTAATGCCTCGATCGCGGTTTCAGCACTCACCAGCTGCTCGGCAGGCTTTTCCAGCCGGCTCGCAAAATTCTGGTTCAGGCGTCGCAGGCGCGGGAAACTGTTCGATTGGAGTCGCGAACGCGCCGGAATTTCGAATTGCTGTACCTCGGCATACTGCGGACCGACATTGGACAGCACTTCAACTTCGCCGGTGGCCACGCCATCGAGCAGTGCGTCTTTCTCCTGGTCCGTCAAAACTTTGTCGCTCATGGTCGGGCCTCTCGCTGCCTACTGGATTACGAGGCTGGTGAAATAAACCGCCTCGACGCCCTGTACACCGGCGACGTCCGCTATGACCTGCTGAATTTCCGCAAGTCCATCAGCAAGCATTTGTTCCTTGCCCTCGCGGGTCGCGACCTCTTCGAATACCGCGCTGCTGTAGAGCAGGATCAGCGCGTTCCGGATCACCGCGACATGTTCGCGCACGAGATTGATTACATTCTGGTCGCGCGACATGACTTCCATCGTTATTTGCATGAAGTGCGCGTCGCCCTGGCGGTCATTGAAGTTGACGACCAGCGGCGGGTGCAGACTCGTATACAGCGCGGGACCTGAATTCGCCGCTTTAAGCTTGGGCGCCTGCTCCACCGCAGGCGACGCCAGCATGTTCATGACCATGGGGCCGGCGACTATGCCAATCACCAGCAGCAGGACGACCCCGCCCGCGAGCACGATCAGCCGTTTCTTGCCGCCACCTTCCATTGGCGCCTCGGCGCCTTCCACCGCGTTTTCTTCGTCAACCATTGCCTGCTCCATTGATCGTTGCAATAGCTGATGCAAACCCCATGCCAAGTGATGCTTGTGAGAAATACAACTTATAACTCAACAGGTTATGTCTTCGAGCCGAGTCCGGCCCGGCCCGATTCGGCGCCATAAATTCGTCGCTCTGGCGCGCTGTCAGATAATTGACGGCGAGCTCGCCGCGCGCCGCCAAATGGCTAAAGAATCGCCGCGGGCGGCCGATAGACAAACTAGATAACTCATTGATTTTCAGGGTCCATTGGCGATGCAGAGAACCAGGTTGCGGCCGTATTTGCTGGCCTTGTGTGCCTTGTGTGCCTTGTGTGCATTGTCTGCCGCGTCGCCGCTGCATGCGGACCAAGGCGCGGCAGAGGCTCCCTTCCGTATGTTCACGGTGCGCGACGGCCTCACGCAGTCGCAGGTCTCGGCCGTCCGGCAGGACCGGGCAGGATACCTCTGGTTTACAACCGCGCGCGGCCTCAACCGCTACGACGGCAAGGACTTCGACCATTACACGATCGCCGACGGACTGCCGGCGAATACACTGACCGCTCTGCACATCAGCGAGACCGATACGATCTGGGTCGGTGACACGCGCGGCAACCTTACTGCGATCCAGGCCGGGCGCATTGTCAGCACGTTGCGGCCCGAGGCACTCGAAGGCCTGCGCATCCTGGATATTGAAATCGTCGGCCCGCGCTTGCTGGTCGTGGCCGAGGGAGCTGGTCTGGTCGTCATGGCCGCCGATGACAGCCAGGCCGAGGCGCGCGTGCTGGGTGACGCGACTTCCGGATTTCAGAACGTGACCATCGACGGAACTGATATCTGGGTGGAGTCTGCCAGTGGCCTGTATGCGCTTGTACTTGGTGCCGAAACCCCGCTCGATCGGCGCGCCGAAAACATACGCCATGTCGATATCGATCAGACCGGCGCGCTCTGGGCGGTTGATTCCGAGAATAACGTCGGCCGATTTGTCGATGGCGAACTTCGCGTCATTCTGACGGTACCCACCGAACTCGAAATCGTCAGCATCGATACCGACAAGGACGGCATCTTCTGGCTCGCAACCAGCACCGAGTTGTTCCGCATCGACAACACGGTTGCCGGCCAAGCCGCAAAGCTGAAGGTGTTTGGCGGCATCGACGAGGTCGCCTCGATCTTCGTCGATAAGGAAAACTCGCTCTGGCTCGCCTCCGGCCTTGGCCTGGCGCGATTTCTTGGCGAACGTTTCTCGCACTACCCCTTGCGGGTCAGCACCGATCCTGCCGCGGTCTGGTCAATCGCGGAAGACCACCGAGGCCGCCTGTGGTTTGGTACCAATACGCGCCTGTTGCTTCGCGAGAGCGAGGAATCGCTGCTCGTTGTCGGGCCGGAAGCCGGAATTCCCGAGGGCGCGGTGCGCGATATAGTGGTCGCCGAGGACGGCTATTTGTGGCTCGGCATCCGCGGCTTCGGACTGTTCCGAGTCGACACGGACAGCAGGACCGGGGTCCATATCGAAGCCTCCGGCGACGCCGAAGTTCTCGACGTCGCGGTGGCGCCCGACGGTGCCATCTGGTACTCGACTTTCGCGACCGGTGTATTTCGCTACCTGCCATGGAACAACCAGCTGCAACACTTCGACACGCCGGACAACACCTCCGTCTACTCCCTGGATATCTGGGTCGATGGCACGGTCTGGTACGGCGCCGACGATGTCGGCCTGGTCAGGCTGAGCCCGCGGCCTGACGGCAGCTTCCACAGCAAGACCTTGCACGACGTGATATTGAAGGATCGCTTTTTCGACCACATTCGGTTGACTGGGCCGGATACTGCGTGGATCGCGACAGAAGAGGGCGGCGTCATCCACTACAGTGGCGGTGAGTTCGCGAGCCACGTCCGCACAACACAACTGGCAGACCAGACGATCTACTTTGTCGAACCGCTGCCTAACGGTACCGTCGTTGTTGGCGGCGAGCAGGGCATTTACCAGTTCATGCCGAACGAACCAGGTCTTGCACATTTCAACGACCAGCTTGGATTCGTCAGTCTCGAAACCAACGTGCATGCGACGCTTTTCGATTCCTCCGGTAACCTCTGGATCGGCACCATCGATGGCGCAACGCGCATGGACGTGACCAAACCGATGCCGAGGCAGTTCCTGCCAACTCCGAGTATCGTGAGTGTGGAGACCGAACTCAATCGCATCCAGGTCCCCGATGGTAGTGAGATTGACCCGACCCAGCTCGGTGCGCGTATCGAATTCGCGGCGATATCCCTGCTGAACCCGCGCGAAATCGAGCACAGCTACAAATTGGTTGGCGTCGACACCGAGTGGGGACCGCCGACAACGCATCGTTCTGTGACTTACCCGAGGGTACCACCAGGCGAGTATGAGTTCATGGTTCGGGCGCGCTACGCCGATGGCCAGTGGAGTGGCGATTACGCGAGTCACCGCTTTGCCGTCCGGTCGTTCTTTTGGCAACGGAACTGGTTCGTACTTCTGGTCGCCCTCGCCGTCCTGTTGTGTTTGCGCGCTGCGATGATCTATCGCACGCGCAACATCGAACGCGCCAACAACGCCTTGCGTGCCCAGGTGGAGGATCGTACGCATTCGATCGAGCTCGCTCGTCAGCATCTCGAATCCAGTAACGCAAAACTCTCTAGAGAAATCGAAGCACGCTCGGAGCTGGAAGCGCGTTTTCGGCGTGCTTTCGAGAACGCACCGATTGGCATGGGTTTGCTGGACCACGCGGGCGTACTGTTCGATGCCAACCCTGCCCTGAAGAACATGTTTTGGCCGGACGCGGACGTAACACCCGAAGTCTCGTTTTTCGATAAGGTCAGCACTGACGAGCTCTTGGATTTTCAGTCTGAATTCCACAGACTCGTCAGCGGCGAGCGGGACAGCCTTGACCGAAAAGTCACCTGCAATGGCGCACACGGCGAGGAACTGCAGACGGTGGTCAACATCTCGACCGTCAAGAGTGACCAGGGTGAATTTCTGTATGCCGTCGTACAAATCCAGGACGTAACGGAATCACTCAAACTCACGGTGCAACTCGAGTATCAGGCCAGCTACGACGAACTGACCGGGCTTCTGAACCGCCGCGCATTCGAAGCCAGGCTCCAAGAGGCCTTGCAGGCCAGCTCGCCAGACAAGTTACCGAGTTCGCTCCTGTATATGGACCTGGACCAGTTCAAAGTGGTGAACGACACCTCGGGTCACTCGGCCGGCGACCAGCTATTGCGCGCTATAAGCAATATCCTGATCGACAGTGTGCGCACCAACGATTTCGTGGCCAGGCTCGGCGGCGACGAGTTCGCCATTATCCTCTGGGACTGTCCGACCGAAGTCGCAACGCGAATTGCCGAATCCATTCGATCCGCAATCGAGGTATTCCGCTTCCACTGGGATAACGAGGTATACCGCATCGGCGTCAGCATCGGTATCGTGCCAATCGATCGCAACATCGGCGATATCGGCGAGCTGCAACAGTTGGCCGATGCCGCCTGCTATGCGGCGAAAGAGGCCGGCCGCAACCGGGTACACATGGTCACCGGTGAGAAAGACTCGGCGCGCGATCGTCGTGGCCAGGTCCGCTGGGTACAGCGGCTGCGTGAGGCGATGGACAACAACCGTTTCGCGATCTACGCGCAGGTCATCAAGCCACTGCACGACAATGTCGGCGAGCCGGAACACCAGGAAATTCTGTTGCGACTCCGCGATCCGGAATCACGGCGCCTGATTCCGCCCGGCGCCTTCCTGCCAGCGGCCGAACGCTACGGGCTCAGTGTCGAACTGGACAAGTGGGTCGTTGCGAGCCTGCTCGACGCATTGTTCATTCACCGCTCGTTCCACGCCGAGGAACGCTGCTACTGGATCAATTTATCCGGCGCCAGTATCGGCGACCAGCGATTCGCTGCGTTCCTCACCGACGCGATCCGGAGATCGCCGCTTCCGCCAGGTACTATCAATTTCGAAATTACCGAAACCGCTGTGATTCGCAGCATCACCGAGGCCGGCATCCTGATGACGTCGCTGCGCGAGATGGGGTGCAAATTCGCGCTCGATGACTTCGGCAGTGGCTTGTCATCCTTCGGTTACCTGAAAAAACTGCCGGTCGATCATCTGAAGATCGATGGCATGTTCATTCGCGGTTTGCTGCGTGACCGGACGGATCGGATCTTCGTCAAGTCGATCATTGACATCGCACATACGCTGAACATCAAGACGACAGCCGAGTTCATTGAAAATGAACAACTGCTCGACGTTGTGCGCGAACTCGGCGCGGACTATGCGCAGGGCTTTGCCATCGGCAGACCGTTTGTACTGGCGCCACAATTCCCGATCGCCGAAAGTGCCAACGCCGAGATTCTGACTTTTGAAACCAAGGCAAGTTGAGAACTGATTATGGACGTGGCAACAAATCACAGTGATACAGCAAACCGGTTTGCACAGTGCATAGCCGCATTACCTCCTTTACCGGCTACCGCGCAGCAGATCCTGACTTGCTTCGGAGACGAGTTCATCGACGCCAGCAAAGTCACGGCGGTCGTCGAGCGTGACCCGAGCATCTGTGCCAAGTTGCTCGGCCTGGCCAACTCAGCCTATTTTGGACTTGCACAACCTGTAAATTCCGTCGGCGAAGCGATCTCCAGGGTCCTCGGCGTGGATACAGTGCGCTCGCTGGTACTTGCACTTGCCATTCAAAAATCATTTCGCAGCAAGGCATGCCCGTCGTTCGCGACCGAACGCTTCTGGCACAAGTCTTTGCTCGTCGCCGAGTGCTGCAAGAAAATCGCCATGGCCGACGATGCGGCCGACGACGCTGTACGCGACCTGGCGTA
>CAZHLE010000052.1:9867-14201 GCA_964533065.1 uncultured Woeseiaceae bacterium
GATGGCGCTCGCACATATGGAGCCGAAGCGCACGAATTCCGTGCTGGCGGCGCACGCGAAACTTGCGCAAGCGGACACTTTGAGCGACCTTTGTATCGTGGAATTCGCGACCGATCACCGCATCCTGACCGCGGAACTCGCACGCGTTTGGTCGCTGCCTGCGCATATGCTCGGTGCTTACCAGTATCGGGCCTATCCGCAATTGCGTTGCGAAGAGCGGCTTGGGGCAGTCCTGTCCGCGGCAATCACCGCTGTTGAAAACAGCGTGCTCGAACCCGAGCATCAACTCAGCCTCGAACCCTGGGCGGTCATCCTGGGTATCGCGGCCGACGTCCTGCAGGAATTGGCTAACCTGAGTCAGCGCCAGCAGGAACGCGTGCAGTCACTCGCCAGCAACATGACGCACTGAGTGACCGCCCGGGCCGCCATCAGGCGAAGGTGTCGAGCAACTGGTCTGGCCGCGTGCGGAATCGATCCGCCACCGGTTCCGGCGCCACGTCGTCATCACCTTCAGCCGCAAACCGGGCGGCCTGTTCCGGTGTAGCACGCTGCTCCGGTTTACCCTGCGGCACGCCCTGCTCACCCGAGCTGGCGATACGGCCCTCCGCCAGCGTCAGTCCGTTGTCGGCCAATAGTTCCCTGAGGCGCGGCAAGGCCTGCTCGAGCGCGTCGCGAGTGATCGCGTGCTGCGCGTGAAAGGTCACGCTGGTCGCGCCATCGTTTATCGAAATCTGGATACGTAAGGGTCCAAGTTCCGCCGGCGACAGCCGAATTTCGGCGAACTGCAACTTGTCGGCAGCCATCATCAGCAGGCGATCGCCAACGCGGTCACCCCAGGCCGGGTCCTGCACCGGCGTCGCCAGTTGTGGCAAAACGGCAGGAACTGCGGCGGCAGAATCGGCCCTGGCCGGTACCTGCAATGGCTGCAAGGACTGCAATGGCGACGATTGCGACAGCTGCGCCAGCAGCGATTGCTCTGCAGTGTTCGCCGTAGCCGGTTGCGGCGAAGCCTGTGCGGCCAGCGCGATTTGTGGCGCCAGGGACGGCGGTTTCTGGCCGCGGTTCTGGTCGTCGGCCGTGCTCAGCCGCAGCTCCGCGAGCTCCTCGGCCGGGACTGTGTCGGACGCTATCTGTCCGCGCGCCGCGACCACATCGGTCATGGCGACCGGCGGCTTGCTGCCGCCACGCTCGCTTCGCGATTGCGCAACAACCGGCATTGCCAGCGGTTGCGAGCCCGCTGCGGTCGCAATGCCTGCGGCCGCCATCGATGTGGCCGACACCGTTGATGCGGTGGTATCCGACGGCGGCCGCGAAGTCGAGATACCGGCGTCGAGCGGATTGCCGATCGGAGTATCCGGCCTGGCGCTTGTTGTACGTTTCGCGGTCGGCATCAGAGGCGCAGGCGGCAACAGCACCGCAGGCGCCCGGTCCCCTGGCTCAATATCGGCAGGCAATACGCTCAGCGACACCGTATCCGGCGTGACCCGGTTTACCGGCAAGCTACCGGCCCAAAAGATACTCAGGGGTTCTGCCGGCAGTGCCGATTCGACCACGCGATCGGCGCCAGCCGGCGGCAGATCCTTGCCGGGCACCGGCAGCCACATGCCGTCATCGGTCCCGGGATCATCCAGGCTCGCCGGCGCAAGGCGGAAAATGTCGGCAAATCGGAGCACCGGCATATCGCCCTCAGCGGGCGTCGTCATGGCCACGCCGGCGCCGTATTCCAGTGTTGTGATGTCAAAAAATGGCAGGTTCAGTCCTTGCAGCACCTTGTGTCCTCTTGTTGTTGGGTATGCGCTTGCTGCGCTTGTTGATTACAAGAGCAAGATGCATGCCAAGAGCAGCCGCCGGGACGACGGCACGGCGTCTCAGCAATCGTTCGAGTAAGGATCCGCCGGCGGCGCCAGATCGTCCAGCGCGCGTTGCCGCAATTTTTCCGCATACGATTCTTCGGCGCTGCGGTAGCCATCGAGGACCTGCTGCAGCGAGTTCAGTCGCTGCCGCTTTAGCATCCAGCGGTGTCGGTGCTTTTCGAGATTGAGTTCGGCATCTTTCGCCACCTGTTGCTGCGAACGCACTGCCAGCTCCATGCGTTGCATGAAATTCTGGTAGTCCTTCCAGTGTGCCGAATGCGCATTGCTGACTTTGCCCGAGCGCTGCTGATAGCCGTAGCGATAGGCATTGAGTTGACCGAGTCGTTGCATCTGTTCCTCGAAGCTGTTGCGAGACTGGCCCAGCTCCACGCCCACTCGCTGCTCTTCCGATTTTGCGAGCGCCACGATTCTCTGCAACTTGCTGCTCCGCTTGCGCATCTAGGTTGTTGCGTCGAACAGTTCGCGAAGCGCCTGCAGGCTGGCCTTGCTACTGACACACTCGGTATGCGGTTGACGCAGAAACTCGATAACTGCAGGCCACAATGCGATCGCTTCGTCGAGTTCCGGATTCGATCCGGGATGATAGGCGCCGACCGCAACAAGATCCCGGTTCTCCTGGTAGATGGAATACAGGCGGCGAAACCGGGCAATCAGTTGTCGCTGGCTGTTCGATGCGAACTGCGTCATCGCGCGACTGACCGACGATTCAACATCGACCGCTGGGTAAATTCCAGCGTCGCCCATCTTTCGCGACAGTACGATGTGTCCGTCGAGAATGGCACGCGACGCATCGACGATCGGATCGTTGTGATCGTCACCTTCTGCGAGCACCGTGTATATGGCAGTAATCGAGCCGCTGCCATCTTTACCATTGCCAGCTCGCTCGACCAGTTGCGGCAACTTCGCGAATACGGACGGCGGATATCCCTTGGTTGCCGGCGGTTCTCCGATGGCGAGCGCGATTTCGCGCTGCGCCTGCGCGAAGCGCGTCAACGAATCCATCAGCAACAGCACGTTGCGCCCCCGGTCACGAAAGTATTCGGCGATCGCGGCGGTCAGCCATGCACCGTGCATGCGCATCAACGGCGAAACGTCAGCCGGCGTGGCGACCACGACGGAGTGCCGCATGCCCTCCGGCCCGAGTGACTCGTCGATAAACTCGCGCACCTCGCGGCCACGCTCGCCGACCAGGCCGACGACGACCACATCGGCATCGGTGTTACGCGTCATCATGCCGAGCAACATGCTCTTGCCGACGCCGCTGCCGGCGAACAGGCCCATGCGCTGGCCGCGGCCGATCGACAGCAGCGAATTTATGGAACGCACGCCGACGTCGAGCTGCTTGCGGATCGGCTGGCGCTGTAAGGGATTGATGGACTGGCCGAACAACGGTACGCGCTCATCACTGCAGAGCGGCTTGCCACCGTCGAGTGGCTGACCGCGGCCATCGAGGACGCGCCCGAGCAGTTCGTCGCCGACGATGACTTCGGGGGAACCTGCCACGGGAATGACGCGTGCGTTAGGCACGACACCACGCATTTCGCCGATCGGCATCAGGAACAGGCGTTCGCCTGCAAAACCGACAACCTCCGATTCGATCCGTTTGCCGTCATTGGCAATCACATCACAGCGACCGCCCAACGCCGCGTGGCAGCCTTCCGCTTCCATCGCCAGCCCGACCGTGCGCCGCAACACACCTTCGACAACCAGTACGGGTCCGCCGTTCAGGGCCCGATCGACATACGATCCGAGCCTTTGTGTGCGTTGCAGGTTCCGGTCCGGATCAGGGCCGGGAAGCGTCTTCTCGTCGGCGGGCATCATTGCCGCTCATTGCCGGCGACCGAACTGATCAGGGCCTGCAAGCGCGATTCAGCCGTCGCGTCGATGCGCGAGTTTTCCGCGCTCACGGTACAGCCACCGCGCGTAATCAGCGGGTCTTCGACCACAGCCCACGCGGGTTCGCCTTCTGCCGGTGACAGGGTTTCGCGTACCAGGGCGGCGTCGTCCGGGTGCAGGTGCAGGCGCACGCTGCGACTGGCGACCGGCAACAGCCTGATCGCATCACGCACGACGCCAATAATATGGGTGGGCTCCAGCCGGATTTCGCGGCGAAACAATTGCCGCACCACGGCCATCGCCAGCTCGACCAGCTGCTGTTCAACGATTTCGTCGAGCTCATCGAATGGCTGCGCCAGAGCATTAAGGATCTGCTCCAGTCTCCCGGTGCGAATCGCCGCCTCGTTCTGACCGGCGCGCAGTCCCTCCGCGCGGCCTATGGCGAAGGCTTCGTCATAGGCCTGCTTTTGCAAGGCCTGCAAGCGGCCCGCCGTCAGGTAACCGCCAGATGCCGAACCATCAATCGCCGGCACGTCCCAGGGTACGACCTTGGCGACCAGCTCAGACATATTGCTCGCCACCGTGGCCGAGGTTGATATCGCCGGCCGCTACAAGGCGGCGCAC
>CAZHLE010000052.1:14211-17272 GCA_964533065.1 uncultured Woeseiaceae bacterium
CAACGTCCAGAATTTCCTTTTGCGCCACTTCGACGTCACTGAGACGGATCGGTCCTTTCGCTTCCATGTCTTCGCGCAGCAGCGTGCCGGCGCGTTTCGACATGTTGCCTATGATTTTCTCACTGATGTTCGGATCGCAGCCCTTGAGAGCCACAACCAGCAGGTCATTGGGAATTTCACGCAACAATGACTGAATGCCGCGATCATCGATCTTCAGCAGCGATTCGAAGGTGAACATCATTTCCTCGATACGGGTCGAGAGTTCCTCGTTCTTTTCCTTGATTTTCTTGAGTATTGCCTCGCCCCGGTTTGGTTTCAGGGCGTTGATGATCTCGGCTGCCACTTTGTCGCCACCAACCTTACGGGTCGTGCCGCGTGTCGAGCGATCGGACTTGCTGGCAATCAGGTTTTCAATTTCGGCGAGCGCACCTTGCTGCACATCGCTCAAACGCGCCACGCGCATCACGATGTCATGGCGCATGTCCTCGGGCAGTAATTCGATGACTTCGGCCGCCTGCATGCTGTCGAGAAATGCAACCACGATCGCGATGATCTGCGGATGTTCGTCCTCAACGATATTCGCGACCTCACGAGAACTCATCCACTTCAGTGCATCGAGACCTTTGGCGTCTTCGCCAATCATTATGCGCTCGAGAAAAGCATCCGCCTTGGATTCGCCAAACGCATTGCCGAGCAGCTTGCGAACGTAGCCCTCGGAATTAACGCCGAATGCAGTCTGGTCCTCGACATCCGTAATAAAGACATCCAGAACATTGCCAGCCTGGTCACGTGTCACATTGCCCATCGCTGCCATCGCCATGCCGAGTTCCTGCACCTCCTTGGCGCCCATGTACTTGAGCACCTCGGCCGCTTCGTTCTCGCCCAGGGTCATCAACAGCAGCGCGGCTTTCTCGGTACCGCTCAGCTCCGACTTGCGCTCATTCATCCTTGCTTACCCATTTCCTGACGACTTGCGCAACACGCGCGGGATCGTGTCCGGTGATGTTCTTGGCGGCCGCAACCTTTTCCTCGTATTTCGGCGGCGCGATCGCGGCCATGCCGCCCGCGTATCCAGACGCACCGAGGTAGTTGCCGTTGCCCGCGTAGTCTGCCGGGATCGCGGCACTGCTGGCCATGACGCTCTTCAGCATCGGACGCACAACACCAAACACGAGCGCGAGCGCCAATGCGGCACCCAAGACCTGCTTGGTTGCATCGATGAACACAGGTTTATCCCAGAATGCCGGTGGCTCGACCGCTTCCATCGGCGTCACGTCACGAAACGCCGCGCCGATTACGACCACGCTGTCGCCACGCGCTGCGTTGAAACCCACGGCCTCCCTCACCAGCGCCGTGTAACGTTCAATTTCTTCGGCCGACAATGCCGTCTGGCCGGACTCGCCTTCGGCCGGGCTGTCGTCAACCAGCACGGCGACACTGAGTTTGCGGATCGTGCCAGCCTGCGGCCGTACCCGGCTGATGGTTCGATCGACTTCGAAGTTACGCAGGCTGGAGCGCGACTTGCTAAGCGCCTCGCTCTGCTCCTCGGCGCTGGCCGACGCCACATCGTTGCCCGCCGCCTGCGATTCCGGCGGTTGGTTACTGAGCGCTCCGGGAATGCCGGTGGCTGCCATCAGCGACGCAGGCCGGCTCTCTTCATTGACCTGTTCGCTGCGAACTACGGTCCTGGCCGGATCAAACGATTCGCGCGTCTCTTCGGCCATCGTGAAATCCACATCCGCATCGACTTGCACGCGCACTCGACCCGCCCCGACCAGCGGCGTCAGCAGACCTTCGATGCGGCTCGTATAGGTCTCTTCGAGCCGGCGCGCGTAGCGGAACTGACTGGAAGCCTGCGCCTCGACCGCCTCCTCATCGCCCGAGCTCAGCAACCGCCCGTACTGGTCGATCAAGGTCACGTTCTTGGCGTCAAGGTTCGGCACACTGGATGCGATCAGGTGCACGATCGCCGACGCCCTGTCGGCCTCCAGGCCCAGGCTGCTCGAGAGTTGCAACAGGACCGATGCGCTGGCCCGCTTTTGATCGCGAATGAACGTTGATTGTTTCGGCAGCGCAAGATGCACGCGTGCCTCGCGCACGGAACCAAGGCTTGAAATCGTGCGTGCCAGTTCAGCCTCGAGCGCGTGTTGGTAGCGTGCGCTCTCCATGAACTGGCTGACACCGAAACTGGATTGTTCATCGAGCATGGTCATGCCCGGCGTCGCCCCCTGTGGCAATCCCCGGGTTGCGAGATGCATGCGCGCCTCATGCAGGCGCGCTTCAGCCACCAGGATCTGGCCGCTGTTGCTGTCGAGCTTGAATTCGATATCGGTGCCGCGCAGCGCATCGGCGACCTCCGCCGCGGCCGGACCGCTGAGGTCGGCGAACAGCGGCGTGTATTCAGGTGTTCGCGACCAGAGAACAATTGCGAAGCCCACGGCCACGGCACCGGCGACACCCAGCAGCAGGATGAACTGCCGAATGGCTGGAATTCTAAGCACGCCGGCCAGGTTTATCTGGTTCAAGGGAATGACAGTCCCTTCGATGACATTATTGTTATCCATGGTTTCCTAAGGTTTCCTGGGTTAGTGGCTGGCTTTGATCAGACCGGCATGTTCATGATGTCCTGGTAAGCAGCGACCAGCTTGTTGCGCACTTCAGTGACCGCCCGAAAGGACAGGTCCGCTTTTTGCGACGCGATCATCACCTCGGCCAGGCTGGCGCTACCGCTGCCGCTTTCAAACCCGACCTTCAGCTGACCCGCTGTCTGTTGTGATTCATTGACGGCCTGCAGCGAGGATTTCAGCAGTGCGCCAAAGTTGCTCACCGGATTGGTGTTGCCACCGGCCGGTATCGATGGGGTCTGCAGTTCGCGACCCAGCAGGCGGATCTGGCTCAACAGTTGCTCGGGACCGATCTTATTCATGCTGCTCTCCCGGAATCTGGATGCCCGCCGCACGCATGCGCGCCAGTTTGTAGCGCAATGTCCGCGGGCTGACGCCGAGCAAGTCCGCGACCGCGCCACGTCGCCCGCGCTTCGCCAGCAAGGCATCGAGAATGA
>CAZHLE010000053.1:0-4055 GCA_964533065.1 uncultured Woeseiaceae bacterium
CAGGGCGCCAGGTAACGCCTGGAGGGCGCGAGCCCATGGAAAGTGCCACAGAAAATATACCGCCGGACTGGTCTTCGGACGAGGCCGGTAAGGGTGAAAAGGTGCGGTAAGAGCGCACCGCGCGACTGGTAACAGCTCGCGGCACGGCAAACCCCGCCTGGAGCAAGACCAAATAGGGGAGCAGCAGCAGGTCTGCACCGTCGGTTCCGAACGGGCTCCCGGGTAGGTCGCTAGAGGCAGCCGGTGACGGTTGTCCCAGATGAATGATTGCTCTCGACAGAACCCGGCTTACTGCCGGCTCCGACTTTCTTGACCTTCCTGTCGACTCGGCCCGCACCCTGTTTCTTAAGTTTCTCGCCTGATCGGGCCGGAAAAGCGGTCTTACCCTTCTTTTATTATATATATCAATCAGTTATGAGATTATTCATCGATCAGCTCGGGTCTTTTGCGCGAGCCTGTCGAAACGAGCCGGCTGACGGCCCAAAACCAGACCTGTCGCCGTCTGCCGACCCTGTTTTGAGGTTCCATCAAAGAAACGACCGTAAGCGCATGATTTCATAGGCGCATAGCTTGCCACAATTCGCCCGATTTGGCCCACAGATAAGCCCCTAAGTCCCTGTACAAAAAGAAATAATTGCCAAAGCTTGTTGACGCTTCGGAGGGCTCGACCTTATAGTGCTGAAAAGTGGAAAAAAGTGGGAGGAAATGGGCAAGTTGCCCGGGATTCGCGCCAGAAGAGCGGAGCCGGGGCCGTCCGCAGCATCGTGTTTCGAGGGGCTACCAAAGTTGTGTTGGACGCCAAAGGGCGTCTTGCAATACCGACCCGGTATCGGGAGCGGCTGGTTTCCCGTTGTGCCGGGCAAATCGTCGTGACGGTCGACAAGGATCACTGCCTCCTGATTTATCCACTGCAGGACTGGGAAGAACTCGAACGAAAACTGGTGCGTCTGCCGAGCATGAACAAGGTTGCGCGGAACATCGTGCGCATTATGGTCGGTTATGCCACCGAGGTCGAGATGGATGCCAACGGACGCATCCTGGTCTCGCGCGAACTTCGCGACTTCGCCAGTCTGGATAAGGCAGGAATGCTGATCGGACAGGGCAACAAATTTGAATTGTGGGATGAAGAAGCCTGGGTTGAAAAACGGGATGCATGGCTGGCCGGCAGTGATGACGGTGATTTGCCGGCAGATCTTGAATCAATTTCGTTCTAGCGCGGCATTCATCCAATGAACGGTGGTATTCATGTGCCGGTGTTGCTCGGACCGGTGCTGGAAGGGTTGGACATAAAACCAGACGGTTGTTACGTCGATGGGACATTCGGGCGAGGAGGGCATGCAAGCGCAATTCTCGAGCGATTAAGTACAAACGGAAGATTGATCGCGATTGACCGCGATGCACAGGCGATAGCGTCAGCGGCGGCGTCACTGATAAACGATCCGCGAGTGCAACTGATAAGGAGCGACTTTGCAAACTTGGCGATATGCATGGGGGAAAGGGGGCTTACGGGACAAGTCGACGGCTTGCTCCTTGATCTGGGCGTCTCGTCTCCACAACTTGATGAAGCCGATCGAGGTTTCAGCTTTCTCCGCGATGGGCCGCTCGACATGCGCATGGATACGCAGCAGCGACTTGATGCCAGAGGTTGGCTTGCCAGCGTGGAAGAAAAAACCTTGAAAAAGGTTCTGTATGAATATGGCGAGGAGCAGGAAGCGCCGCGTATCGCGAAGGCCATCGTTGCCGCGCGCACCACGGCGCCAATCGACTCCACTGGACGCCTCGCAGAGATCATTGCATCAGTGGTGCCTGCGCACGCGCGCAGGAAACACCCGGCCACCAAGACGTTTCAGGCGATTCGCATATTCATTAATGACGAATTGCGCCAGATCGAGGCCGTGCTGGAGCAGTCGATTACCGTGCTGCGCCACGGTGGTCGTCTTTGCGTCATCAGTTTTCACTCGCTTGAGGATCGGATCGTCAAGCGGTTCATGCGCAACGCGTCGCGTGAGTCCGAGCAATATCGCGGCATGCCGGTTGTTCCAGCCGAATTCCAACCGCGTTTGCGGCTGGTCGGCAAGGACATCATCGCGAGCAGCGCTGAAATAGCAATGAACGCACGGGCGCGCAGCGCGCGCTTGCGCGTAGCGGAGCGGACCTGATGGGAGCACCGGACAAGCGGCGGCCATTATTGCTCGTAGTTGTATTCGCTGTTGTCTGTGTTCTCAGCGCAATCTCGCTTGTGTACACAAAACACGAATCGCGAAAGCTATTCGTGGAACTAGAAAGCCTGACGCATGCGCGGGATAACCTGAATATCGAATGGGGCCAGTTGCAAATCGAGCAAAGCACCTGGGCTACGCACTCGCGTATCGAACAGGTTGCTACCGACGAATTGTCCCTGGTGCGACCGACAAGTTCAGAAATCTTCGTAATTAAAAGACAATGACACGCGGCGCCGAAACAAAAAATCAAACTGCGAAACGCTTCGTTGGCAGGGTCACTCTGATAGGTGTGTTCTTCACACTATTGGCCGTATCGCTGGTTGCACGCGCGATTCATTTGCAGGTCTTTAATACAGAATTTCTGAACCACCAGGCTGACACGCGCCACCTCCGCACGGAAAGTATTACGGCGCATCGCGGCACGATAACGGATCGTAACGGTGAGCCACTTGCGATTAGCACGCCGGTCGATAGCGTGTGGGCGAACCCGAAAGAGCTCGCACTCGCCGAAGACAAGATTCCACAACTCGCGCGAGTGCTCGAACTTGATGAGCAATCACTCATTCGGCAGATCACTTTCAGCATGAACAAGGACTTTGTGTATCTTCGGCGCCACCTCAGCCCGGACAAGGCACAGGCGGTCATGGCGCTGAAATTGCCGGGTGTGAATATTCAACGCGAATACCGGCGTTACTACCCGGCGGGTGAGGTTGTTGGGCACCTGGTGGGATTTACTGATATCGACGACAAAGGTCTGGAGGGGCTCGAGCTCGAATTCAATCACTGGCTTGCCGGTGAGTCCGGCGCGAAGCGCGTGCTAAAGGATCGTCTTGGTCGATCTGTAGAGAATGTCGAGAGCATTCGGCCGCCGCACCATGGCAAGGATTTACGCAGCAGCATTGACCTGCGCATTCAGTACGTGGCGTACCGGGCGCTGAAATCGGCGATCCAGGCGAACAATGCCGAGTCGGGATCGATCGTGGTGATGGATACACACACTGGCGAGGTACTGGCCATTGCGAACCAGCCCGCCTACAACCCGAACGACCGCTCGCAGATGTTGCCGGAACGATATCGCAATCGCGCTATCACCGACATCTTCGAGCCCGGTTCCAGTATAAAGCCGTTAGTAGTAACGGCCGCGCTCGAAAGCGGTCGCTATCGCCCAAGCAGTATCATCGATACGGCGCCGGGATTTGTGAAAGTTGGCGCAAAGACCATCGAGGACAAGAGCAATCTCGGCCGCATCAGCTTGACAACCATACTGGCACGTTCGAGTAACGTCGGCGCAACCAAGCTCGCAATGTCGCTACAACCCGACCAGTTGTGGCGAACGATGACTGAATTCGGCCTGGGGTCATTGACCGCAAGCGGTTTTCCCGGCGAGTCCGCAGGTACGCTGACGCATTTCAATCACTGGCAACCCATCAGCCAGGCGACGCTCGCTTACGGCTACGGGCTGTCAGTTACCCCGCTGCAGCTTGCCCAGGCTTACGCGATGCTCGGCAGCGGCGGCGTATTCCATCCCATATCGTTGTTGGCTCTGGACCAGGCCGGCGACGGCGAGCAACTGGTGTCGAGGGAGTCCGCACTCGCTGTTCGCCGCATGCTCGAGGAAGTGGTGCGTCCGGGTGGAACTGGAACGGGAGCTGCAGTTGCCGGCTACCGAATTGCGGGCAAGACGGGTACGTCCTGGAAATTCGCCGCTGGCGGTTACTCGAAAGACAAGTACATATCGATATTCGCGGGCCTCGCGCCAGCCAGTGCCCCGCGGTTGGCTGCCGTAATCGTCATCGACGAGCCGAGCGGCGAGTTGTATTACGGGGGAGACGT
>CAZHLE010000053.1:4065-16602 GCA_964533065.1 uncultured Woeseiaceae bacterium
CAAGGGGGCCGGGCGCTGGCCGACCGCTGCTGCCGTGTTTGCCGACATCATGGCTGATTCGCTGCGGCTCCTGGCGGTACCACCCGATGCGTTGCCGGCACGCGACTCGAACAGTGCGATGCAGGCGATGAGTCGATGAGCATGCCGGCAGAACAAATGCATCAGGCGATGACTCTGGCGGAACTGCTGCGGGGACTTGCTGACGCGCCGGAACTCGCGGTGTACGGTATCCACAGTGACAGCCGGAATGTTCGCTCTGGCGATGTGTTTCTCGCTTGCCAGGGAATAAAAAGTCACGGCATCGACTACGTCGAGGCTGCCATTGCAGCGGGTGCTGCGGCTATCGTCTACGACGCGAGTACTGCCACGGCGCCCGAAAATATGCCCGGTGTGCCCATGATCGCGGTCGATAATCTTGGCAAGCATCTTGGCACGATCGCAAATCGATTTTTTGCCTCGCCATCAGCCAGTGTCCGTGTCATCGGCGTCACGGGCACGAACGGCAAGACGACGGTCGCATGGCTGATCGCCCAATGCCTGGAAAGGCTGGGCGAAACTTGCGGCTACATAGGCACACTCGGTGCCGGTATCGATACTGTCGATCTGACCGCAAACATGACGACCCCGGCCACGATCGAATTGCATTCGGAGCTGGCTGGTTTTCGTGAGGCCGGCGCGACGTTTGCTGCACTCGAAGTGTCGTCGCATGCGCTGGCACAAAACCGCGTCGACGGGGTCGCGTTTGATACCGTGATGTTCACCAACCTGAGCCGCGATCATCTTGACTATCACGGCGACATGCAGAGTTACGGAGAAGCGAAAGCGCGGTTGTTCTCCGAATATAGTGCAAAGCAACGCATCATCAACCTGGATTCCGAATTCGGCACCCGGCTCGCCGAACGCTGTGGCCAGGACGTTATAACAGTGTCCACGAAATTCGATCGTGTCGCTAATGGCCGGCCGTATGTATTCGTTCGCTCGGTGGTTGCGAACCCGCTTGGCTCGCAGATCAAGGTAATCAGTTCCTGGGGCGAAGCAACGATCGCATTGCCATTGCCCGGCGACTTCAACGTGGCGAATGCGGCCATGGTGCTTGCCTTGTTGCTGACCCAGGGCGTGCCAATGCAGAAAGCCTGTAGCGTGCTCGGCGAAGCTGGTGCACCGCCCGGACGAATGCAGCGAGTACCAGCGGCCGCGACAGTGCCGGCCGTTTACGTGGACTTCGCACACTCGCCGGATGCGCTCGATGTGGTACTGCGTGCATTGCGCATACATTGCCGCGGCAAGCTCTGGTGTGTATTTGGATGCGGTGGGGACCGTGATATCGGCAAACGTCCGCAAATGGGGCGCATCGCCGAACATCGCGCAGATCGGGTGGTCATTACCAGCGACAATCCGCGCAGCGAGGATCCGGCGAATATCATAGCGGCGGTCTCGGCTGGACTGCAGCGCCCGAGCGCAGCGGTCGTGATCGAAGATCGTGCTGCTGCGATTGCCTGGACGATCGCCACGGCGGCGGCCGACGATGTCGTGCTCATCGCCGGGAAAGGGCACGAGAACAACCAGTCCGACCTGGCGCTGGCCAGCGCGAATCTGGCACGGCGGGCCGGGGACTCAATATGAACTCGATGTTGTCATCCGCTGCTGAGGCGATGCACGGCTCATTGCTGGGCGCAGATCGCATGTTTGATGGCGTCAGCACGGACACGCGCACGATCGGTCGCGGCCAGTTGTTCTTTGCCCTGCAAGGGCCGAACTTCGATGGCGAAAAATTCGTTGCCGCGGCGGCGGACAAGGGTGCTGCGGGTGCCGTCGTGACGAAAAAGGCAAATGTGAAGCTGGCACAAATCGAGGTCGCCAATACACGCCTGGCACTGGGCGAGCTCGGTGCAGTATGGCGACGACAACATGCGGCGACAGTCATCGGTGTGACCGGTAGCAATGGCAAAACCACGCTCAAGGAAATGATCGCGGCCTGCCTGGCACTGACGGCACCGACCATCGCGACGTCCGGCAATCTGAATAACGATGTCGGCTTGCCGTTGATGTTGTTGCGCATCAATGCGGCGCATCGTTTCGCGGTGCTGGAGATGGGTGCCAATCATATCGGCGAGATCGCATACCTGACATCGCTCGCGCAACCGCATGTTGTGGTGATCAACAACGCGGGCGCATCGCATCTCGAGGGTTTTGGTTCCATCAACGGCGTCGCCGAAGGCAAGGGCGAAATCCTGCGCGGTGAGCCTCGCCCGCGTTGCGCGATTCTTAACGCCGACGACAATTTCTACGAATACTGGCGTTCACTGGTCAAGGATGTCGAGGTGGTCAGTTTCGGCCTGACGGACGCCGCCGATGTATTCGCAACGGACATTGATCCCGGCAGTGACGCTACGGCGTTTTGCCTGCATTTGCCGGACGCAGTAATTGACATCAGGCTGCCGTTCGTCGGCGCACACAATGTTCGCAATGCCTGCGCCGCCGCCGCGGTCGCTTTCGCCCTCGAGGTTTCAGCGCTGCAAATAAAAACGGCACTTGAATCCTTGTCGCCGGTCGGTGGGCGATTGCAACCACTGGCCGGCCTGCAGGGTGCCACTCTGTATGACGACAGCTATAACGCGAACCCGGTTTCGGTGCGCGCGGCAGCTGAGTTCCTCGCGACGCTGCCGGGCGAAAAATGGATGCTGCTCGGTGACATGGGCGAGCTCGGCGAAGATGCCATGGCATTGCACCACGATGTCGGCGAGGCGCTACAAAAGTTGGGTATTGATCGGCTGTTCGCTGTCGGTCCGCTGAGCCGTGCGACGGTCGCAGCGTTTGGCGGTGCCGGTATGTGGTTTGCAACGGTAGATGAACTTATAGCGAGCGTTCACAAGGAGCTCCGCGCTGGTGTCAGCGTGCTGGTCAAAGGGTCGCGTTCGGCACGCATGGAACGTGTTGTGGATGCCATCCGGGTGCCGCAACCGATGCGGCAGGAAGCCTGACATGCTGCTCTACCTGACAAACTACCTGGCGCAGTTCGAGTCCGGCTTCAATGTTTTCAACTACCTGACGATGCGCGCCATTCTCGGCGCCCTCACGGCACTGGTGCTGTCGTTCGTGATCGGCCCGCGCATGATCAGGAAATTGAGCAGCAACCAGATCGGTCAGCCGATACGCGACGACGGCCCGAATACTCACTTGATCAAGGCCGGCACACCAACCATGGGCGGTGCCTTGATACTGACGTCCATTTCAGTGAGCACCTTGCTGTGGTCCGACCTGGGAAACCTCTTTGTCTGGATCGTGCTATTCGTCACGCTGGCATTTGGCGTTATCGGCTTCGTTGATGATTACAAGAAATTGGTCCTGAGAAACCCGGCAGGAATTTCGGCGAAGCAGAAAATCTTCTGGCAGTCGCTGGCTGCAATCATCGCGTCGATTTCCCTGTATTACTGCGCCGAGATGAACGGCACGCTCGCAACGGCGACCTCGCTGCTGATCCCTTACTTCAAGAACTGGACCATTCAGCTGGGCATGCTGCAGATGCTCGTGACCTGCCTGTTTATCGTGGGATTCAGCAATGCGGTTAACCTGACGGACGGTCTCGACGGCCTGGCGATCATGCCAACGGTGCTGGTTGGCGGTGCGCTTGGCCTGTTCGCATACGTTGCCGGCAACGTGAATTTTTCCGCTTATCTCGACATCCCGTACGTGGCCGGCTCTGGTGAAATCATGGTGTTCTGCGCGGCTCTGGCGGGGGCCGGTCTTGGCTTCCTCTGGTTCAACACCTACCCGGCACAGGTGTTCATGGGCGATATCGGAGCCCTGTCGCTTGGCGCAGCACTGGGCACCGTGGCCGTGGTGGTGCGACAGGAGATTGTGCTCGCCATCATGGGCGGCGTCTTCGTCATGGAAACCCTGTCCGTAATAATCCAGGTCGTCTCTTTCAAGTTGACGGGCAAGCGCGTGTTTCGCATGGCACCACTGCACCACCACTTCGAACTGAAGGGCTGGGCCGAGCCGAAGGTCATTGTCCGCTTCTGGATCATCACGGTAATCCTCGTCCTGATTGGTCTCGCGAGTCTGAAAATACGATGAGCGCAATCAAGAAAAACAACGCGGCGCACAAGGATCTCGTCGTTGGCCTTGGCGCTACCGGTTTGTCAGTCGCGCGCTATCTACGTCGTAAGGGTATTGATGCCGCGTTCGTCGACAGTCGCGACAATCCGCCTGGCATTGATGACTTGCGTGCGAGCTGGCCGGACGCAGAAGTTGCCCTTGGCGCGCTGCAGTTGCCCGACAATGTCGGCCGAATGATCGTTTCGCCCGGTGTCGCCAACAACGAACCGCTGTTGAAGAAGGCACGCAGGGCCGGAATCGAGATCGTGTCGGACGTTGAGCTGTTTGCGCGCGAGGCCAAGGCACCGTTTGCGGCGGTAACCGGTTCGAACGGCAAGAGCACAGTCACGACTCTGCTCTATCATATGGGGCGCGCCGCGGGCAGAGCGACGCTGGCGGGCGGCAACCTGGGCGAGCCCGCGCTGGATCTGCTGCTGCAGCCGCAGCCGGATCTGTACGTGCTCGAACTGTCCAGCTTTCAGCTGCAGCGCACTCAATCCCTGCCGGCGGCGGTCGCGGTTCTGCTCAACGTGTCGCCGGACCACCTGGACTGGCATGCCAGCGAGCGCGAATACCGTAACGCCAAGTACCGTGTCTACCGCGAAGCTAAAGCCGCGGTCATCAACCGGGCTGATAAACGGGCGGCCAAGGAGACGCGGCGCATCGAAAAACTGATCAGTTTCGGGCTGGACGAGCCAGCCGATGGCCAGTATGGCCTGCGCCAGGATGCTGGAGTGACTTACCTTGCCCGCGGCACGACCTTGCTGATCGCAACCACGGATGTCGCGATGTACGGGCGCCACAATCACGCGAATGCGCTTGCGGCGCTGGCCGCGGGCGAATTGCTCGGCTTCGAGTCCACGGCAATGCTGCAGGTGCTTGGGGAATTTCCGGGACTGCCGCATCGCATGCAGTTCGTCGCGCGAAAAGGCTCGGTGAATTACATCAACGATTCCAAGGCGACCAATGTTGCTGCGGCTGTCGCCTCGATTGCCTCGATCGATGGCATGATCGTGTTGCTGGCCGGCGGCCTCGGCAAGGGTGGTGATTTCAGCGAGCTTGCCGCTGCGCTGGAAAACAAACTGCGCGCTGCGGTTCTCTTCGGTACCGATGCGGACAAGATTGCCAGCGCACTCGATACGGTCATGCCGGTGTACTTCGCGACCGACATGGCCGATGCCGTACAACAGGCGGCCACTTTCGCTGAGACCGACGATACGGTGCTGCTCGCGCCTGCCTGCGCGAGTTTTGATCAATTTGCCAACTACGGTGCGCGTGGCGATGCATTCCGGGTTGCGGTGGAGGCATTGCCGCGATGACCAGCAGCGCCACCATACCGTTCCCGGTGCACCTCAAGACCTCGTTCAAGGTCGATCCGGTGCTGTTGATGATTGTCGCCATATTGCTGCTGGGCGGTTTTGTAGTCCTTGCGTCAGCTTCGATCACGGTATCCGACAACGTCGCCGGTCGGCCTTTCTACTTTGTCGAGCGGCAGCTGCTGGCGGCGGTGATCGGCGGTGCGGCCGCATACGCTTGCCTGTTGCTGCCGATGCGCGTCTGGCAAACGCTGAGTCCGGTCATGCTGCTGGTCGGTCTCGCGCTGCTGTGCCTGGTTCTGGTGCCGGGCGTCGGTGTAGAGGTTAACGGTGCGACCCGCTGGGTGCGTATCGGCATCATGAATCTGCAGTCCTCGGAACCTGCACGCCTGTGTCTGCTCATTTATCTCGCTGGATACGCTGTGCGGCAGCAGAAAAACCTGCGCGAGCGATTTGTCGGTTTTCTGCGGCCCATGCTGGTATTGGTCTTGGTCTCTGGATTGCTGCTGGCGCAACCGGATTTTGGCGCGGCAATCGTGCTGCTGGCCACCGCGTTGATTGTCCTGTTTGTCGCCGGAGCCCGAATTCGCGACTTCCTGGTGTTCTTTGTCGCGGCGCTGGTCGTGATGTCGGCGGCGGCGGTGACGTCGGCCTATCGCGTGAAGCGACTGACTGCCTTTCTCGATCCCTGGGCGGATCCGTTTAACTCGGGTTTTCAGCTGACGCAGTCGCTGATCGCGATCGGGCGCGGTGAGTGGTTTGGTGTGGGCCTTGGCGACAGCGTGCAAAAGTTGTTCTACCTGCCGGAGGCACACACCGACTTTGTGTTCGCCGTGTTCGCGGAGGAATTCGGTCTGTTGGGCTCATTGTCACTGGTTGCCATTTTCCTTGGCTTGCTCTGGCGAATTTTCAGGCTCGCGAAGCGTGCCGTTGCGGCGGAGCGTTGTTTTGAGGCCTACCTCGCGATCGGCATCGGAACCTGGCTCGGATTGCAGGCGTTCATCAATGTCGGCGTCAACATGGGACTGTTGCCGACAAAGGGTCTGACCCTGCCATTGATCAGCTATGGCCGCAGCAGCCTGATCGTGACCATGGTTGCGATCGGCCTGTTGATGCGTATCCATCATGAGCTCGAAGTCGATTCGAAGCCGGTTAATCGCGTGCGCCGGAGTGCGGAATGAACGCGGTCCGAGCACGGCGGCCAATTCTTGTGATGGCGGGCGGCACCGGTGGACATGTTTATCCCGCGCTGGCTGTCGCGCGTGCGCTGCAGGATCGCGCGCAGGACATCGTCTGGCTGGGTACGCGGCGCGGCCTTGAAAGCCGTGTCATTCCAGCGGCTGGTATCGAAGTCGAATGGATCAGTGTGCGCGGCCTGCGGCGGAAAGGCGTCGTAGCTCTGTTGATCGCGCCATTGCAACTGGCCTGGGCACTGTTGCAGGCCATCAGCATCATCTTGCGTCGCCGTCCTGCCGCGGTACTGGGCATGGGTGGATTCGTTTCCGGGCCGGGTGGTATTGCTGCCTGGCTCACCCGTCGGCCGCTCGTCATTCACGAGCAGAATGCGGTCGCCGGACTCACCAACCGTCTTCTGGCGCGTCTTGCCCGGGTTGTGCTGCAAGCCTTCCCGGGCAGTTTTAATTCCAGAGTTCGCGCGGAAACCGTGGGTAACCCGGTACGCCAGGACATTGCGGCCGTGCAGCCGCCCGCGTTGCGTTACGGTGCTCGCCAGGGGCCATTGCGCCTGCTCGTGCTCGGTGGCAGCCAGGGCTCGCTGGCACTCAACAAAGTGGTCCCGGCCGCGCTGGCGCAATTACCCAGAACGCGGCGCCCGATTATCCGACACCAAAGTGGCGAACTCACGTTCGGCACGGCATCAGATGCCTACGCGGAGCAGAATCTGGAGGTTGAACTGACGCCGTTTATCGACGACATGGCCGCCGCCTACGCGTGGGCGGATCTTGTTGTTTGCCGCGCAGGTGCATTGACCGTTGCTGAAATCTGCGCGGTCGGCCTGCCAGCGCTGTTCGTGCCTTATCCGGGTGCGGTTGATGACCACCAGACAGCCAACGCACGGCCGCTGGCGGATGCGGGCGCGGCAGTCATTATTGATGAGAGCATGTTAAGCGCTGAGGTGTTGGCCATGACCTTGCGCGACTGGCTAACTACGCGCACGGAGTTGCAGGCAAAGGCGGAGCAGGCGCGCGGACTGGCAAAACCAAACGCGCTGATGCGAATCACCGAACTCTGCCTCGAGCAGGCAGGAGTCGCGGCATGATCAAGAAAATGCGCCGCATTCATTGTGTGCACTTCGTCGGCATCGGCGGTTCCGGAATGTCCGGCATTGCGGAGGTCATGCTGAGCCTCGGCTACAAGGTGCAGGGCTCGGACCTGAAGCCCAACAAACAGACACGGCGTCTTGCCGGGCAGGGCGCGACAATCTTCATCGGTCATGCCGCCGCGAATATCGAGACCGCCGACGCGGTCGTGGTTTCGAGCGCGGTCGATGACAGCAACCCGGAGGTCGCAGCAGCGCATGAGAATCTGATGCCGGTCGTGCGACGCGCCGAAATGCTGGGCGAACTGATGCGCTTTCGCTATTCGGTCGCTGTCGCGGGGACACACGGAAAAACCACCACGACCAGCCTGGTCGCCAGCGTACTTGCCGAAGGCGGGCTCGACCCGACTTTCGTTATCGGCGGCCGCCTGAAGAGTGCCGATGCCAATGCGCGTCTTGGCCAGGGCGATTACCTGGTCGCCGAGGCCGACGAGAGCGATGCGTCTTTCGTGCACCTGAAACCGATGTTGGCGATCGTGACCAATATCGATGCCGATCACATGGCGACCTATGACGGTGACATTGAGAAGCTACGGGCCGGTTTCGTCGCCTTTCTGCACAACCTTCCGTTTTACGGATTGGCTGTGGTTTGCAGTGATGATCCTGGTGTGAATGCGATTCTGAGCAATATCGGTCGTTCAGTTGTGACTTACGGCATCAATGACGACGCCGACGTGCGTGCAGTCAATATCGAGTTCTCGCGTGGTCGGGCGCAGTTTGACGTGCTCCGCACCGCAGACCGCGAACCGCTTCGGATTTCGTTGCGACTGCCAGGGTTGCATAACGTTCGCAACGCGCTTGCTGCAATCGCTGTGGCCGACGAGCTGCAGATCGCCGACAGCGCGGTCGTCGCTGCCCTGGAAAAATTCGAAGGCATCGATCGGCGATTTCAGAATCTCGGCGAGGTCACCACTGCCGCTGGCAAGGTTCTACTCATCGATGACTACGGACATCATCCCACCGAGATCGCCGCGACGTTGGCTGCAGCGCGCTCAGGCTGGCCCGAAAAGCGCGTTGTACTGGTATTTCAGCCGCACCGTTACACGCGAACGCGTGACCTGATGGATGACTTCGCGGCGGTCCTGTCCGAGGCGGACGTGAGCATCGTGCTCGACGTCTACGCGGCTGGCGAGGCGGCGATTGCCGGTGCTGACGGGCGTGCCATTGCGCGAGCCATCCGCTCGCGCGGCGCCGTCGAGCCAGTGTTCGTCGAGACGCTGGACGAATTGCTGCCGGTACTCGAAGGCCTGATTGCGGAAGGCGACCTGATTCTGACCATGGGCGCCGGCGATATCGGCGCATACGCGGCCGGACTGCCGGATTTACTAAAACGTAAGCCCAGCCTCACGGTGAACTCATGATGGCCGCAATGAAACAGACGTCTGCTCATGGCGAATTGCGAACCAACGAGCCGATGAGCCGCCACACCTCCTGGCGCGTTGGCGGTCCGGCGGATCTGTTCTTCGTGCCATCAAGTCTTTCGGACCTTGCGCAATTTCTTGGCGAGCTCGATCGCGAGACAGCCATTTTTTGGCACGGAGTTGGCAGCAACCTGCTGGTGCGTGACGGTGGTATCCGCGGTGTCGTGATTTCAGCGAGCAAAATAATGCGCACGATCGAGCGCGTTGAACCGTTTCTTGTCAAAGCCGGCAGCGGCGTGCCATGTACCCAGCTCGCGCGCGAGTGCCTGCGATGGGGCATTGGCCCATCGGAGTTCTTCGCCGGTATTCCTGGCACTGTCGGCGGTGCGCTGGCGATGAACGCGGGCGCGCATGGCGGCGAGACTTGGGAACGGGTCGAGTCAGTTCGCACCATTGACCGGTCCGGCGAGATCCACCAACGAGCGCCGGCCGAATATTCGATTGCTTATCGCAGCGTCACGGGTCCACGCAATGAATGGTTTATCGAAGCCAATTTTCGATTCGACCCGGGTGTTACCGCGAGCAAACAGACGCTCGATGCTTTACTGGAGCGCCGTAAGAACACACAACCACTTGGGCTGCCTAGTTGCGGCTCGGTGTTCCGCAATCCGCCCGGCGATCATGCTGCCCGATTGATAGAGGCCGCCGGCCTTAAGGGTCACCGCATTGGAGGCGCCGAGGTCTCCGGCAAGCATGCAAACTTCATCATTAACCGCGACAACGCGACTGCCACCGATGTTGAGGAACTGATCGAACACGTGCGGCACACGGTGATCGAGAAGCATGGCATCGAATTGCAGCACGAAGTGCACATTGTTGGCGAGCTGCCAGGATGACGCGACTCATTTCTCTGCGCGAACGCCGCCACCATGTCGAGTCCGCGCGCGACTTCGGCCGGGTGGCGGTCATGCTGGGCGGCTATTCGAGTGAGCGCGAGGTGTCGTTGAAGACCGGAGCCGCAGTCCTCAAGGCGTTGCTGGAGCGGGGGGTTGATGCGCATCCCTGGGACCCGGCGTCGCACAGCCTGAGCGAGTTTGCCCAGGCCGGTTTCGAACGCGTCTGGATCGCATTGCATGGACCTGGCGGCGAGGACGGCGCACTGCAGGGTGCACTGGAATGGCTCGATATCCCGTATACAGGCAGCGGCGTAATGGCCTCGGCGATCGCGATGGACAAGGTGCGCAGCAAGCATTTGTTCGATGCCACCGGGATTCCGACCCCCGACTACGCCGTGGTTCGGCATCGCGCTGACGCCGTTTTGGCGGCCGAGGTACTCGGCTACCCGCTGATTATCAAGCCCGCGGGCGAAGGTTCGAGCGTCGGTATGAGCAAAGTGTTCGACGCTGCTGATCTGGACAATGCTGTCAACCTGGCACTCAGGTTTGGCAGCATCGCGCTGGCCGAGCGGTGCATCGTCGGCACTGAAACCACTGTCGCAGTTCTGCAGGGCGTGGCGTTGCCCAGCATCCGTATCGAAACACCGCGCGTGTTCTACGACTACCGCGCGAAGTACGAGTCCGATCGCACGCAATACTTCTGTCCCGGCACTGATGACGTGCAGCTGGAAAAACGCTACGCCGAGCTCGCGTTGGCCGCGTTCAACGAACTTGGCTGCAGCGGTTGGGGTCGCATCGATTTCATGACCGGCGCGGATAACGAGCCCAAGGTTCTCGAGGTCAATACGGTGCCCGGGATGACGAGCCACAGCCTGGTGCCGATGGCGGCAAAGCAGGCGGGCATCGACTTCGCGGAATTGTGTTGGCGAATTCTTGAAACCAGCGTTGGTACGGACACCAGCGCAACGCATGTTGAGGCCGTGGCAAATGATGCATAAGCAAGCGCGACGTCGCAAACCAAAAAAAGAAACGCGAATTTGTATGCCGAAGCTGCGACTTGGTCTGATTCTGGCTCCGCTTATGGTGACGGGTGCCGTCATCGGCACCTACTACCTGAGCTCGAACGCGCTGGACAAGCCAATTCGCTCAATCGAAATCAACGGGCCATTTCAGCGCGTAACTGCATTGCAACTCGAAGAAGCGATCAGTGAGGAATTACAGGACGGATTCGTGAGTGCTGATCTCGGCGCTATCCAGCAGCGAATTACGGCGTTGCCATGGATTGACGACGCGATCGTCGCGCGCCGCTGGCCCAGTCGTTTGCGCATCACGGTTACCGAGCAGGTGCCGGCCGCAATCTGGGGCGACAGCGGGATGCTGAACGTACGGGGCGAGTTGTTCGTCGATAGTGTCCGCCATCTGCCCGCGGAGCTGCCAAGACTGAGCGGCCCGGAAGATCGTGCGGCCGAAGTCGCGCGCCGGTATCTCGCGGTACGCGAGCGCCTGATTCCGTTAGGGCTCGACCTGCGTCGCGTGCATCTCGATGCCCGCGGCGCGTGGGAAATTACCTTGCAGAACGGCGTCGAGATTCGTCTTGGGCGGCGCGAAATCGAGGAGCGAACTGAACTTTTTCTCGACATCGTCGCCGACATCATTACGAGCCGGGCCGCGGAAATTCAGTATGTGGACATGCGTTACAGCAATGGATTCACGATTGGTTGGAATAACGGATCGAACACGCCGGTGACTGACCCGGATCAGGGAACAGACAATATGCTGGCACTAACAGGGAACCGTTGAATGTCGAAACGTACGGACAAGAACCTTATCGTCGGTCTCGATATTGGTACCTCCAAAGTCGTTGCGATTGTCGGCGAGATAAATGATGACGGCGGAATCGAGGTCATCGGCATCGGTTCGCATCCGTCGCGTGGTCTCAAGAAGGGTGTGGTAGTTAACATCGAGTCAACCGTGCATTCAATCCAGCGCGCCGTCGAGGAAGCCGAGCTGATGGCTGGTTGCGATATCCACTCCGTGTATACCGGCATTGCAGGCAGCCATGTGCGCAGCCTCAATTCGCACGGCATCGTCGGCGTACGTGACAAGGAAGTGAGTGCGGGAGATGTCGACAGAGTCATCGACGCGGCACGGGCCGTCGCCATTCCGGCCGATCAGAAAATACTGCACATCCTGCCTCAGGAATTCATCATCGATAATCAGGAAGGTATTCGTGAACCCATCGGCATGTCGGGTGTCCGTCTGGAGGCCAGAGTACATATGGTTACCGGCGCCGAGAGCGCTGCGCAGAATATCGTCAAGTGCGTGCAGCGTTGCGGTCTCGAAGTCGACGACATCGTGCTCGAGCAGCTCGCGTCGAGTTACTCGGTATTGACCGAGGACGAAAAGGAGCTGGGAGTGTGCATCGTCGATATCGGTGGTGGTACGACGGACCTGGCCGTTTTCCTGGGTGGGGCGATTCAGCATACGGCCGTCATCCCGATCGCCGGCGATCAGGTGACCAACGATAT
>CAZHLE010000054.1:0-16364 GCA_964533065.1 uncultured Woeseiaceae bacterium
ATTGTGCAGACCTACCAGAAGAAGGTTTAGGACATGCAATTCCTGTTCAAGACGGCTTACAACGACGACATCCGCTTCCTTGCGCGGACCGGCGAGAAGATCCGCGTCGCTATTGTCGTCGCGCTGCTGCTCGCCGCGCCCTTGGTGCTGCAGGATTACTACCTGGCGGAACTGGGTCTGTTGCTCGTGTATGCGATCGCCGGTATTGGCCTGATGGTGCTGACGGGCTATACGGGCCTGGTCAGTTTTGGTCATGCCGCATTTCTCGGTATCGGCGCCTATACGCATTCAATTCTGCTGTCGAATGGCGTGCCGTTTCTCTTGTCGCTATTGATCACCGTTTCGTTTTCGGCGGCCGTCGGCATGCTGGTAGGTCGATCCGCGTCGAAGATGTTCGGTTTCTACATGGCGATCGCGACGCTGGCATTTGGCCTCCTGGTTGAGACTGTGTTTGGCGAGTGGAGCACGCTGACGGGTGGCCATCAGGGTCTGGTCGTGCCCGGGCTGATCGTTTTCGGTGTGCCGCTCGCCAAGGTTTGGCAGCAGTATTACCTGGACCTGGCTCTGGCACTGCTGGTCATCTGGGCAGTGTCGAACCTGTTCCGTTCGGCGACCGGTCGTTCGTTTCTTGCGGTGCGCGATTCCGAGTTATCGGCACGTTGTCTGGGCGTGCATGTCGAATGGGTCAAGATCCAGGCCTTCGGCGTAAGCGCAGCGATAACCGGTCTTGGCGGCGCATTGATGGCGCATCACCTGACCTACCTGGTCCCGGATGTCTTCGGTGTGCTCGAGTCGCTGAAACTCATGCTCATGATCGTCGTCGGCGGCATGGGCAGCGTGCTGGGCGCCGTGTTCGGAGCGATTTTTGTCTCGGTCCTGCCGGTCGCCTTGAGTTTCCTGAAGGACGTCCTGCCAGGCTCGATCGGGCAGGCGGCTGGGCTCGAGCCGCTGCTGTTCGGTCTGATCATTGTCATCGTGATCGTGTTCGAGCCGCGCGGCCTCTACGGTCGCTGGATGAAGCTGCGCTTTTTCTTTGAGTCTTTCCCGTATTACCGCAAGTCGTCGTTCGTGCGGCAGAAAAGCTACCTGAAAACGGAACGCATGCGATGAGCGCCGGTAAAACACTCTCGGTGCGCAACCTCTCCATTGAATTTGGCGGCGTGCACGCGTTGGAGGACATCTCGTTTGAGGTCAACGCGGGCGAGACCTTCGCCATTATCGGGCCGAACGGTGCCGGCAAGAGCACGATATTCAATCTGATCAGCCGACTCTATACGCCGACCGCGGGCAGGATCTTTTACGGCGAGCAGGACTTGCTCAAATTGCCGGCGCACCGGATCGTTCATGCCGGCATCGGCCGAACGTTCCAGAATATCGAGTTGTTCGAACACGCCACCGTGTTGCAGAACCTGATGGTTGGCCGACATGCGCACATGCACGCCAGCATTTTTCGCAACCTGCTATTTCTGCCGGGCGTGCGCCGCTCGGAGATCGAGCACCGGCGCAAGGTCGAAGACATTATCGACCTGCTCGAGATTGCACAGTATCGCGACCAGAAGATAGCCGACCTGTCGTACGGTGCGCGCAAAAACGTTGAGCTGGCGAGGGCGTTGTGCTCCGAGCCGAGCCTGCTGTTACTCGATGAGCCGGCATCGGGATTGAACCACGAAGAAACGGATGACGTGTCGTTCTGGCTGGAAGACATCAAGCACGATCTCGGTATAACGATCGTCATGGTCGAGCACGACATGAACCTGGTCGGGCAGGTGGCGGACCGGGTCATGGCGGTGAGCAACGGCAAGCTGCTGGCCATCGGTACGCCGGAGGAAGTGCGCAACAATGTCGACGTGCAACACGCGTATCTCGGAGTTGCTGCATGACCGTGCCACTCCTGCAGATGCGCAATATTGAAACCTACTATGGCCCGATCATGGCGATTCGTGGCGTCAGCCTGGACGTCAACGAGGGTGAGATCGTCGCCGTGCTGGGCGCCAATGGCGCGGGTAAGACAACGTTGCTCAAGACGGCATGTGGCGCCCTGGACAGTAACAAGGGGCAGGTACTGCTCGAGGGCGAGGAAATCCAGTGTCGCGATCCGGACTGGGTTGCGCGCAAGGGCATTGCACATGTGCCGGAAGGGCGTGAAGTGTTTCCGTTGCTGACGGTGGCCGAGAACCTCGCCATGGGTGCTTTCAATCGCACCGACAAAGACAGCGTCGCCAGGGATCTTGCCACCGTGTACGACTATTTTCCGGCGCTTAAGGGTGTACGGCAGAAAATGGCCGCGTACTTGTCCGGCGGGCAGCAACAGATGCTCGCAATTGGCCGCGGCTTTATGTCACGGCCGAGGTTGATGCTGCTGGATGAACCATCACTGGGCTTGTCGCCGTTGCTGGTGCAGGAAATTTTCAAAATTATTTCACGTCTTAACAGTGAACAGGGGATGACGATTCTGCTGGTTGAGCAAAATGCCAACCTGGCACTGCAGGTGTCCTCGCGCGGCTATGTAATGGAAGTGGGTGGCATGGTCATGGACGGTCCCAGCAGCAGGCTGCGCGCCAGCGAGGACATCAAGGAGTTCTACCTGGGTGGTAAGGAAGTCGGTGTGCGCGGCCGCCGGCGCTGGAAAAAGCGCAAAACCTGGCGATGACGATGGTACTGCAGGACGGCTGCGATACACTGCCGAAGCTCTTTCTCAAAAAGAGCGCCGAACGCGGTGAGTGCATCGCCATGCGCGAGAAAGACTTTGGCATTTGGCAAAGCTATTCGTGGAACGATTACCGTGCTCGAGCCATCGAGATCGCGCATGGCTTGCTGGCACTGGGACTGCAGCGCGGGGACGTGGCCTCAATACAGAGCGAAGACTGTCGTGAGTGGCTCTGGGCTGATCTTGGCATTTTGCTTGCCGGTGGCGTCGTCAACGGCGTTTATCCGACCTACCAGGTACGCCATGTCGAGCATGGGTTAAGAGATTCGGCTTGTCGCTTCCTGTTTGTCGAAGACGAGGAACAACTCGACAAGTACCTGGCGATCGAGTCGCGACTGCCGCTGATCGAGAAAGTCTTCGTGTTTGACTGGCGGGGCTTGCGTAACCTAAGGCACGAAAAGGTTCAGAGAATCGAGGATCTGTATGTTCTGGGTCGTGAGTTCGGCGCGCGCAATCCCGGCCTGATCGACAGCATCGTCGCCGCGGGCAGTGGCGACGATCTCGCGGCGTTGGTGTACACCTCCGGTACGACGGGGATGCCGAAGGGGGCCATGCTGTCGCAGCGCTACATTATTTTTCAGACGTACCTGGCTCCTGATTATCTGCAGTTCCGTCCCAGTGATGAAGTCCTGACCTACCTGCCACTCTGCCACATTGCGGAGCGCGTACTCTCTGGCTGGCTGCCTATCGCGCATGGTTTTACGATCAATTTTGCGGAAAACGCGGAAACGATCGCGCAGAACCTGCAGGAACTGTCGCCGAGCTACATTTTTGCGGTGCCGCGCGTATGGGAAAAATTTTATTCGCGTATCACGACGGTGATGTCGGAAGCGACCTGGATCGGCCGCAAGGCCTACGAAATGGCATTGGCCGCAGGGCTCAGGCGTGCCGACAAGCTGATTGCGGGACGCGCCCTGTCCAGCGCGGACAGGGTCGGCTTTGCACTGGCCGACCGGCTGGTTTTCAGGAACATCAGGAAGGTCCTGGGCCTGAACCGCACACGCGCGGCCGCATCCGGTGCGGCGCCGATCTCACCATCGTTATTGCGCTGGTTCCTGGCCATCGGCATCGCAATCGACGAACTTTGGGGCCAGACGGAGCTTGGCATCGTGACCGCATGCCGGACCGGCGTGTTTCGCTTCGGCACGGTGGGCCGCGCCGTGCCAGGGACGGAAGTGCGCATCGCCGATAGCGGCGAAATCATCGCGCGCTCGGTGGGGCAATTCAGCGGCTATCTGAATTTGCCGGAGAAAACAGCCGACACCATAGTCGATGGCTGGATTCATACGGGGGATGTCGGCACCCTGGACGACGAGGGCAATCTCGCCATCACGGATCGGCTCAAGGACATCATCATCACTGCGGGCGGCAAGAACATCACGCCGTCAGTTATCGAGAATGAGCTTAAATTCTCACCGTACATCTCTGACGCCGTGGTCATCGGTGACAAGCGAAAATTCCTGGTGTGCCTGATCATGATCGACCAGGAAAACGTAGAACATCACGCACAAACACACTCCTTGCCCTTTACCGACTACCGGTCACTTTGTGCCTGCGCGGAAGTCATCGCGCTGATCAATGAGGAGGTCAGCCGGGTCAATGCCGGCTTTTCCAGTGTCGAACAGATTAAGAAATTCCGCCTGATTGACGTATTATTGACCGCAGAAGACGAGGAGCTCACGCCGACCATGAAGCTCAAGCGCAGCTACGTGAGCGACAAGTACCGGGAATTGATCGATGGCATGTACGCGTAACAGGTGAACCCTGGAACAGGCGATGAGAAAAATGCAGTGGCTGGCCTTATGCATGCTTGTCGGGTGCGGCGCGGATCAGCCGGAAACCACGAGTGATCTGCCACGCGGTGTGACTGACGATACGATCGTTATCGGTTCGCATACCGATCTTTCCGGTACGCTCGCAATCTGGGGCGTGCCGCTCACGCATGGCCTGCGAATGCGTCTTGACGAAGTCAACGAGGCAGGTGGCGTACATGGCCGGCAGATCAAACTGGTGGTCGAAGACACGCAGTACCAGATGCCGCTCGCCGTCAAGGCGACCAATAAGCTCCTCAACGTTGACAAAATTTTCCTCATGGTAGGCAGCATGGGGACGCCCATGAACATTGCGCTGATGCCGAAGATGTTCGAGGCGAATGTACCCAGCCTGTTTCCGCTGACGGCCGCCGTGCAGATGCACGAGCCTTTTCACCCGATGAAGTACAACTACTTCGTCAGTTATCGTGACCAGATTCGCGGCGGTATGGCCTACATGGTTGCAAAGACGGGTGTCCGCAGAGTTTGTCTGCAGGCTGTCGCAAACGATTACGGTCATGAAAACGAGGTCGGATTCCTGCAGGCGGTGGAAGAGCTTGGGCTCGAAGTTAGCTATCGCGGCAGCCATAAGGCGACCGAGACCGATTTTGTCGGCACCATCGCCGCGATCAAGAACTCGGGTTGCGAAATGCTCGTGCTTGGACCACTGGTCAAGGACACGATACTTATATATGGTGCTGCACGAGACGCGGGCTGGGATGCCCCGATCATCAGCAACATGGTGTCATACGTGCCCGAGGTTGCGAATTCGGCCAGTGGCGCGATGGATGGCCTGTATGCCGCCGCATCTTTCTATGTGCCGGATTTCGCCGCTGAAATCGCTGCCGGCACCTGGGTTGGGGGATGGGCACAGAATTACATCGAAAATCACGGTGAACAACCGGCTCCGCAATCCGTCATCGGCTACGTAATCGGCGACCTGGTCGCGCGGGCGCTCGATCAGGCCGGTCCCGACCTCACGCTGCAGAAAGTACTAGCTGCGCTGGACTCTATTGATAAGTACGAGGACCCCTTCGGTGGGCCTACCCTTACGCTTAGCCCGCAAAAACACCAGGCCGGTGATTTTCTAAACCTGTACCAGGTCAAAGACGGCAAATGGATGGTTGCAGAACGAAACCTGCCGTTCTGATTATTGCTTGCGGTGGCGTGCGATCAGGGCGCGAGAAACTTCTGCCGGTACTCGGCGGGTGGTATGTCGTACCAGGACTTGAACGCAGTGGTGAATGAGCTGATGCTCGAGTAGCCGAGCAACATCGCCACCTCGAGTGATTTCAAACGCGTGTCGCTCAGGTAATTGACCGCCAGTAATGCACGGGCTTCATTGAGCACCTTCTGGAAGCTGGTCTTTTCGGCGCGCAGCCTGCGCTGCAAGGTTCGCCGACTCAGGCGCAGGGCGCGACAAGCTGCGTCCGCATTGGCCTCGCCGGCAGCCATGAGTTCGGCCAATCTGCAGATCAATTGTTCGGCGATACTGTCCTTTGCGTACAAGGACCGCAGGTAATTTTCCGCTTGTTCGATGAGTTCCCCGTACATGGTGCCAAGATGCTACCACAAAGGTAATGCGTATCGTCGTAGTGTTATCGGTGTTGTATAAGCCAATAGGTGTGGTTTTCCTGCATTACGTGATAGCACCATAGCTTTACGCCGATACAATAGGTTTCTATTATGTAACTGAACGCATTGAAGAATTTCGTAAACGTTTTAATTCGAGTCATTGCAAATTACTCGAGTCTGGCCCGTTGGGGCGAGTGAGAGTACAATGCAATGTATGAATAGCGAAGCCACGTTTAGTGAGATTGATTGGGATAAAACACCGGGTGCACCATTAGCGCCGTGGACCTATTCCAATCCGGAATTATTTGAACTTGAACACAAGACGCTATTCCTGGAGCGATGGCAGCTCGTCGGGCACGTTAATGATGTACCCAATGTCGGCGATTTCATCACCCACGATATAGGTCGTGACAACGTATTTGTCGTACGCGGCAAGGACGATGAGCTGCGCGCGTTCAAGAATGTGTGCCGACATCGCGCATCCAGAGTTCTCGAGGGCAGTGGCACCTGCCAAGGTGTGATCCGTTGTCCTTACCATGGCTGGACCTATCAACTCGATGGCAGCCTGATGGCCATTCCGCGGGATGAAAATTTCGAGGGCATTGACAAGAAAAGCCACGGCCTGCACGAAATTCAACTCGAGCAATACCACGGACTCTTGTTCGTTCGCCTTAAAGGCGATGGCCCGTCAGTCGCTGAACATTTCGGAGAGACCGGCCGCTATTTCGAGATGTACGGAGTCGCGGACTACGTCCAGTGCATGCCGACCACGACTCAGATCTGGGACTGCAACTGGAAAGTCGCCTGGGACAATTATCTCGAGAACTATCACATCGCCATCGGTCATCCGGGCCTCAGCCGGCTCGTGAAGATTTCCGAGGTGGGGACGACGTTTACCAGCGGCGTGAGCTATGGCGAATTTGATCTGCGTACCAAGCCGTCGAATGTTGCGGCTGAGCGCGAGTACCAGGCGATGGTCGCGCATGCCCAGCAGCGCGTTCCGGAAGAACTTCGCAATAAATGGGTGCAATTCGGCTTTGCGCCGAATCTCGGTATCGACCTGTATCCGGAGTTACTTGATATTTTTCAATTAATTCCTCTATCGCACGACAAAACGATGATACGCGCATCGTGGTACGGGCATCGCGACCCGACACCGGAAGAGGAAATGCTGCGGCGCCTGAATGTCCGGGTGAATGCGCCGATCAATGATGAGGACAAGCTGTTGTGCGCGCGTGTGCAGCAAGGTTTGCAAACACATGGCTATACACCCGGACCGCTGTCGTACATGGAAATGGATATCTATCTGTTCCACGAAATGATTCGCGAAATGATCCCGGTGGCGGCGCTTAAGAAGTCGCCATTGCGCGGCCAGGTCAAGGTTAAGAATGCCGAGCTGCTAGCTAAGCAGGAATAATCGGCAAGATCTGGGGACGGGAATGAGCAAATCGCTGTTACTGCTGTCGTCGGCTTAAGCCGATGACGCCGTTGCCTATTAACGAACTCGTCGCTGCTCACCGCCCGGGCCATGCGCTCGGGCAGGACTTTTATCGTCGCAAGGATGTGTTCGAGAGGGAGGTTGAACGCATCTTCCTCAAGTCGTGGATACTCGCGGGGCACCAGAGCCAGGTGCCGGAGGCCGGTGATTTTTTTGTCTTCGAGATTGCGGGCGAATCCATCATCATCGTGCGCAGCGATGGCGAAAGAATCAACGCCTTGTTGAACGTATGCCGGCATCGCGGCTCGCGTGTTTGCCTGGAAGAGCAGGGCCACACTGCACGTTTCGTGTGCCCCTATCATGCCTGGACTTACGACCTGAACGGCGAGCTTCAGGCGGCACCCCAGGTCATGGACGTGCTCGATACCGGCAAGTACCCTTTGCGTCGCGCCAGGCTGGAGAATCTTCATGGCCTGTTGTTCATCAATTTCGATATGAACGCCGAGTTTGCGCCAATCGCAGCAGATATCGGCAAGGTGCTGGCACCGTATGATTTGCCGCACACGAAACTCGCGCATCGCGAGAGTTACCGGATTCGTTCGAACTGGAAGCTCGCTGTCGAAAACTATTGCGAGTGTTATCACTGCGTGCCTGCACATCGCGAATTTGCGATCGGACACGGCCGGGCGCGACCGGAGGACAAGGTTGAAGACCTCAGGCGGGACGTTTTGAGTCGCGCGCAGAGTTGCGGGCTCTCAGCGGAACTGAGTAACCGTGGCTGGAACAAGGCGGAGGCCGTCGGCATGGATCGCTATGTCGATCGTTATCCGCTGTTGAAAGGTCATGTATCGGGTAGTCGCGATGGCAAGCCGGTCGCGCCGCTGCTGGGAACCGTCAGAGGCTTCGATGGTGGTGCGACGGAGTTCCAGATTGGTCCTATCAGTTACGGCCTGGTGTATTGTGACTACGTCGTGTTGTATCGCTTCACGCCGGTGCGTGTGAACGAAACGAATTGCGAGGTTTTCTGGCTGGTGCGCGAATCCGCTGTCGAAGGCACGGACTACGATTTGCAGGAGCTGATCTGGATGTGGGATGTCACGACGCGGGCCGACAAGCGCATCATCGAGGATAATCGACGCGGGCTGGAATCGCGCTTTTTTGAACCCGGACCGTTCACGCCGATGGAGTACTATACGCAGGCATTTACCGAGTGGTACCTGGGAATAATGAAAGCATGAGAGTTGCGATTGCTAGAAGTCTGGTGGGGCTGGTTTTGTTTGTTCCCGCCGTTGTGTTTGGCTGGGGTGCAACCGGCCACCGCGTCGTGTGCGAAATCGCCTACCAGGAATTGCAGCCGGAGGCGCGCGTTGAACTAGACCGCTTGCTGGCGCCAGACCCCGATTTCGACAACTTCGCGGATTCCTGCCTGTTTGCCGACAAGCCGGAGGTAATCCGCCCGATCGATCACTACGTCAACCTGCCGCGCTCGACAATGGCAATCGCTACCGACGACTGCCCGCTCGCACCGAGCTGCATCATGGCGGCAATCCGGCAGGATGTCTCCGTTTTGCTGGATCCGAAGTCCAGCGATGCGGAGAAACTGCTCGCGCTCAAATTGCTGGGTCACTGGGTGGGGGATATTCATCAGCCCCTGCACGTGTCTTTCCGGGACGACCGGGGCGCCAACAGCATCACTGTAAACCTGGATATGGAGTGGCCCAGTCTTCACGGCGTATGGGACAGTGAGATTCTTGAGTACAACCTCGGGCACGACTACCGGCAGATTGCGGCACGACTCGGAGGGCAGATATCCGCAGCAGAACGCGCGAACTGGCGTTACGACGGAGTCGTGGAATGGGCTAACGAATCTTTCCAGATTGCGATCTCGCCGGCGACGGGGTACTGCGTCCGGCAGCAGGGCGCGTGCTGGTATAGCGCAGACAACATGCTGCTGGATGACGGTGAAGTCCGGCGCGAACAAAAAATCAGCAACAATTACCTGCGCCGCCAGGGGCCGGTGGTGGAGCTGCGCTTGCAACAGGCGGGTGTTAGACTCGCCTCCTTACTCAACCAATCTTTAACTAATGGAAACGAAAAATGAGAAGAATCGAATATTTATCGGTTGTATTGATGCTCTCGGTGAGTGCTGTCTGGGCCGGCGACGAGGGCGCGACACTGGATCGGCCATCTTTTGTGGCCAGCCAGAGCATGTCCCTTTCCGCTGTGGTGGAAGAAATCAACCACGAGACCCGCGTTGTTACGGTACGCCGGGAGGACGGTGAGTCGATCACGTTTACCGCCAGCGAAGAAGCGCGCAATCTCGGCCAGGTCCAGGCAGGCGATGTATTGCTGGTTGAAATTGAAGAGCTGCTGACGGTTGAAGTCATCGCCGATGACGGCATGGGCACGGAAGATGCCGAGATGATCGCCATGGCGCGGGCTGAAGAAGGCGAGATGCCCGGTTTTGCGGCAATGGACACGAGGGTCGTGGTCGCGAGTGTCGAGGACATCAACGTCGAAGCGAATACCTTCAAGCTGAAGTTTGCCGATGGTTCCATCAATGAATATGTCGCCCGCAACCCGGATAACCTGCATCGCGCCATCGTCGGCGACCTGGTCGTGATTACCTTTACGGAAGCCATCGCCGTGGTCGTTGAGAAGCACGCTCCGGCGCAGGAGTAGGTTTGTCCGACGGGAGTTTACAGCGGCGCAAGCTAGTGACACTGCTGCGCAGCGTTATCCTGTTGTTGGCGCTCTATTCCGCGCCGACACTGGCCTGGTGGCATTGCGACTGGAATTATCGCTTGCCGATCAGTGTCAGTCGGCCCCCGGGGCCGCCAGTCTCGGATTTCCAGGTACGTTTGAATCTCAATGCGTCAAACGTACCTGGGCAATTTGACTGGAGTTTGCAGGGCGATGACCTGCGTGTCGTTGATCAGGACGATCAGACCGAACTCAATTTTTTTATCGAGAGCTGGAATGCTGCCGGCCAGAGCGCGGTTGTCTGGGTGCTCGTGCCCGAAATTGCGGTGGCAGCAAGAACGGTCTATGTCTATTTCGACGCGCCGCCGGGTACGCCGAATGCGTCGACGCCCATGACCTTTACCGAACCCGGCCTCAAGATACACACGCGAAATTCCACGGTCGACCCGACGAGTCGTGCGACGGCGGAAGCGGCGTTCAATGCCGCGAGTGATGGAGTTCCGGGCTACGGATGCACCTTCGTCAATGCCTACACCAATGTCAATAATGTCGGGCTGTTCGCGCCGCCATCGCGTAACGGCAACTTCGGCTGGCTGGCTGAAGTCTTCTTCGACGTCACATCGGCCGAGGCTGGTGTCTGGGAGTTTCGATACGGTGCAGACTTCGGACGCGGCGGCGGTTTGTATGTTGACGATATTGCTCTCGACGAAAAATGGAATACCGATCTTTGGTGGGCTTTTAACTGGAACAATGTCAACGAAATCCTGCAGGGCTCGATCAATCTCGCGGCCGGCACACACAGTTTTCGCATCCTCGGTTTTGAGGGATGCTGCGACGGCGGGCTGACAGCCCAGTTTCGCCGACCGGGCGGCGCGTGGCAGGCGATGTCGCTGAGCAACATCGCCCTGCGCAGTCGAAAATGCCCGCTCTTTGAACCCAATGTTGCATACGGTGCTGGTCAGGCCGCGTCCTGCCCCCGCCTGGTGATTACGCGCACATCGCAAACTTTGTCGGATCCGATCAACGGCCTCGTTGGGCCAAAACCCATCCCGGGCGCGGTCGTGCTGAACATAAGTGGCATTCAGAACACGGGCACGGGCATGGTCAATGCGAACACGATCGTGATTACGGAAGCGATCGCTATGGGAACGGCGTTGCGCGTCGTGGATTTCGATGGAGGGACAGCGGGCCCCGTGCAGTTCAACGACGGTGCGCCGTCCAGCGGCCTGTCCTACGCGTTCACCTCTCTGGGTGATACGGGCGATGACATTGATTTCTCCAATGACTCCGGAGCGACGTACAACTACACGCCTGCGCCGGACGCGAACGGTGTCGACGCGGCCGTGACCAACATCCGCATCAACCCGAAGAACGCGTTTCTCGGTGACTCAGGATCAGGCGCCACGAGTGCGAGTTTCGTCTTCAAGACGATCGTAGAGTAAAGGCCGGATTACTCGACGAGTCGATACCGGAAGCTGATGCCGACGATGAATACCTGGTCATCGTAGGGTTGTGCCCCCAGGCTTAAAACGGCCGGAATGCTTGCGGGCGCCACGCCTTGAAGCGCCCAGTCGTCGGTGTTGAAACTTTGATAGCGCAGGTCAAAGTTCAGGTCCACTCGCTCGGACCGTCGATAGGAAAGCGTAGCGCGAAGCTGATCAAATTCGGTCTGCAACTCCGGGAATTCGCTGCTGCCGGAAATCGTCGAATCAACGCTTATGCCGGAATCTCCATCGGAGCGCGTGTAGTCGAACGTCAGGTCGAATTTTTCCTGCATGCCGCGAACGATGAAGCCGGCGCCCAGCGTCGTGAAATCGTCTGCATGCGTCGCGCTCCAGTCCGGCACGCCTGAGGTTTCGCTGCCGGCCTGCTCCGATGACAGGTCTTCCAGCCCAAGGTTCAGGTAGACGGAGGTCTTGTCCGATACCAGCCAGTTAAGGTCAACACCGAAACGAATTTCCTCGCCACCCGTCAGTCCAATCTCAGAGTTCGTGTAACTGTCATCGGTGTAGAGCGCATCGAGTACCAACGACAACGGCAGCTCTGCCGGTGAGTATGTCAGCGACATCTCGCCAAACTGCCGATAGCGATAGGCCAGGTTGTACTTTCTGAGCAGCGGGTTTTGCCCAAGCGTCGCAGCGAATGTCTCGTTATAGCTGTCGATATCGCGCCTCGATGCGCCACCGCGCAAATCGAGTTCTACTGTCTGCGAAGGTCGCCACCGCAGTCGGCCCCAGCCTGTGTCCTCGCTTTGCTCGGCGACTTCCTGAAAGTCGTAGTCCTTGTCGATGCGATCGTAGCCGGCCGAGACGCGGAGCGTGTCGAACAGCTTGTACTCGGCGCTCGCGCGCAGCGAATCGTGCGTGAAACTGTATGGAACATTCATTTCCAGATCGCCGCTGACAAAGCTGTCCGCAATGACCCGATTCCAGAGATTCTGCGAGGTCTTGTTGTCGCGTTCGTCGTGGCGATAGGTCAGGCGGATTTTGGTCCTGGTGAACGGGCTTGCGGTGAATGCAAATGTCAGCCGGCTTGTATCGATGCCACCCGCCAGGTCCGTTGTTGGCAGTGGTGAGGTCGTGAGCAAGGGATTGCCGGTGTAGGCAAGAAACGGTTCGGACTGCTCGATCTCGCCGAAGGCCGCCGACAGACTGGCGTGCGCGTTGTAGGCGGGAAATGCGTACGCCGCCGACAAGGTCAGTTGCTGGAATCGGCTGTCCGGCGGTGCGGCAAGGCTCGCAAATTCGGCTCCTGGGGCGGTCGTAAACGGATGTTGCCAGTCAAAACCGGACTGCCCATTGTCAAAATCGGACAGGTACCAGCCAAACGCCAGCGCCAGGCTGTCCTTCGCATATCGAATGCCAAGGTCAAACTCATCCGTTGCATAATCAAAAGGCATCGGCAACAGGGCAGAGTTAGTGAAATAGGATCCGCCGATGGTCTTGTTGCCCGCCTGTTGCTGGCGGCGGTAGTCCGCGGACACCTTCCAGTTGGAACCTGGCAAGTAACTGGCACCGATTTCGTAATCGCGTCGATCGCTTGTGATGTTCTGCGATGTGAGCGCCGCGTCGAGGCTGGTAAAGCCACTGGTGTCCGGCGCAGATACCCACGATGCGGGCAAGGACAAGTCGCCGCCGGAGCTGTCGAAAACAGTCGCAGTCGAGTTGAACTGGTGTCGTGGCAGCTCGCGATAGGCGAGATGATAGTCGAACAGGCCGGACGTCGCCCCCTCGATGGCAACAGACCTTGATGCCAGGCCGAGATCTTCGAGGATCCAGCGCGAAGTATGCTTATCTCCTGTATAAGCACCGTTGCCGCTCAGGTCCGCATACACACCTGCCTGGTCATAGCCGGTCGCGTCACCGACGTAGGCGGAATCGTTGCTGACGCTGGTCGCGCCAACTTCGTAGTCGCCACGGTGGCCGGATTGAAACGGGCAGAATTCGCAAATCCATTCGCTGGTATCGACGGACTGGGCGTCCGCATAAGGCGAGGCCAGGGCCATGATAAGGACAGCGCCTTTGCCAGTCGTTCTGCGCACAGGATTTGATCGCGGCAGGTTCATCGTGTCAGTTTCGAGCCTGAAGGGTGATTGGAACCGTGTACCTGTGAATGGCAATTCATGCAGCCTTGCGCAAGCACATAGGGCGAAGGCGCCCCGGAGGCCAGGCCGCCGGTATCGTAGGCCACCGAGGGGTGTCCATCCTGCGAGTGGCAACTCTGGCAAAGCAGCGGCGCCCGCTGCGTCAACATACCCGGATGGTTCGAGCCATGCGGGGCGTGGCACAGCCCGCAATCCTCGCTGACCGGCGCGTGCTCCCAAAGATAGGGGCCACGCTTGTCCGCGTGGCATTGATAGCAGGTGTCGTTCAGCGTTGCCCGCGCCAGTTCGATGGCGACCGTATCACCGTGCATGCCATGGCAAGCGGTGCAGGTCATCTTTTCCTCGAACAGCGGGTGCGCGAAGGCCTTCAGGGTCTGGTTTTTTTGCAATTGGTGGCACCCGGCGCAAACGTCGGACTGCGTCGCTGGCTGGGCGACGGCGTCGATGCTCGCGTGGCTCTGGTGGCAGTCGGCGCAGGCAACGTCGTCAAAACCGTGCGCACCCGCGTGCCAGCCAATACCAACATCGTTCGAGTGACAGTCAAGGCACATGCTGTTTTCCTCCTCGACGGCGGTATTGTCGCGGTCGTTGAAGTAAATCAGCGGTGGACGTTCCTCGCCACGTCGAACGCGACCCGAGTGCGTGTCGCCGGGACCGTGGCAGGCCTCACACTGCAGCTGACCGTGACCGAAGGGGCTGCGTGAATCCGACGGAACCGCGTGCGCTGTAGCAAATATTGCCAGTGTGACCGCGTCCTCATGACACGAGAGGCAAGTATCTGCGCCTTTGCGAGTGTATTGGGGCGCAGCCTCATCCGCAGACTGGGCGAGGAGCGCCAATGGCAGTGACGCGAACAGCAACACGGCAAGGTATTTCAGGATACTCGCCCTCATGTCGAAGCTTATCCGCCGATAACGTTTCGAGTGCTTCAATTAAACTCGAATTCGCCCACGCCATGCACGACACCGACATCCGCAGAACGACCCGGGCCATGACACAGCACGCAGGTCTCAACGCCGGAGGAGATCAGCGAACTGTCCGCCGCCTTGGTCGCGTTGAAGTCGCCGCCGTTCTGTTTCATGTGTTCGGCTGCCAGTAAGTCAGTATGGCATGCGGAACAAACCGCCGAATTCGGAGAAACGACAACATCATCGGTTGGCGTGAAACGATCGTTGGCATCCACTGTCGTGCCGAGGATCTCGCCCGGTTCGACCGGGTAATACCCGCCGGGCACATGGCAACCTTCGCAGTTATTGAGTCTGCCAGGGTAAACGACGTCGAAGTACGGGTGCGCGGAGTTACCGAAACCACAGACGCCGATGTTGCCGCTGTGAATGCCATGGATCATGGTCTTGAAGTCTATCGACTGGTCGTCAGCGCCCAATGTACTGACACAGGCGCTGCCGGCAACGCGGCGATTGATGTCCGTAGCGTTCGGGTTGTGGCACATCGCGCAGACCTCCGGTTTGTCGGTGCGGTTGTTGCCGTGCAGCGAGAGCTGCTTATGGCAGTCAGCGCACTTCTCGATCGCGACCGCATTGCGCCGCGGTGTCGCGGTGGCGCCGTCGATGCCGAAATAGGCAATCGCATTGGTTACGGCCACACGGTCGCTATTGCCTGCGATGACGCCATCGCCATTCAGGTCCATACCCGGGTGGCCTTCAAGCGCAACCGCGATCGAGCCGGTCAGGCCTGCTGGCAAGCCACTCAATGCCACGGCAGTGAATATCAAATCGCCATCGATGTCGGTACCTCGACCGCCACAGCCGGCACCCAGTGCGTTGATGCCGAGTGGAGCCGCGTTCGATGTGCCGGCACCGGTATTGGTGAAGTCGTCGGTGGTCCAGCCGATGTCGATCGCGAGTCGGCTCGTGCCGTCCGCACAGGCGATGAACTCGGGGTCGCTGTCGATATCGTAGCGCGCGCCGGTGGCGTCGGTGACGGAATAATCCACCTCGAGCGGTGGGCCGCCCGCAACGACATTTCTTACGGCCTCAATCCTGAAGACAAAATTCTCGCTGGCTTCGAGGCTCGCAATGCGATGAATCTCCTGAATCTGCACGAGTTCGCCGTCGCTGTTGGTGACGGTCGCCGTCCCACCGTGGCAATCGAGGCACTGCGTGTCGTCAGCGAAATTGAAACCGCCGGGGTGCATGCCGTCTTCGATGGCATAATCGTTTTCGCCGTTGCCGGCAACGTTATCGTCATAGTGACAGGTACCGCAGGATGCGCGGTTGGCAACGAGGCGCCAGTTGCTCGCCTGCGGCGTATCCGCGTCGCTCTCCTGGTGGCAGGTCTGGCAATTGCGGACGTCCTGCGTGAACTGGATGTCCGAGTAGTCGTGTACCGTGCCGCCGAAGCCGATGATCGCGTAGCCGTCGCGGCCGACGTGAATGTTATGGATCATGGCCTTCATGTCCACGGTATTGCCGGTGTCGCCGTCGATCGATGACGGGTTGTGGCAGGTGACACAGTAGGTGACGTCGGTACGCGGGCCGCCGTGGGAATTGAGCACGTCATGGCAGG
>CAZHLE010000055.1:0-3004 GCA_964533065.1 uncultured Woeseiaceae bacterium
TCATCGGTAACAAAAACTACTCGTCCTGGTCATTGCGCGCCTGGTTACTGTTGCGCGAAGCAGGCATCGAGTTTACCGAGTACAGGATCGCGCTGGATACCGACTCAACGGCGGCAGAAATTGCGAAATTCAGTCCCGCCGGTACCGTGCCGGTCCTGCAACTCGATGATCTGGCGGTATGGGATTCGCTAGCCATCGCGGAGACCGTTGCCGAATACTACCCGCAGGCGGCCCTGTGGCCTGTGGACTTTGCGGCACGCGCGCATGCACGCGGTATTTGCGCCGAAATGCATGCCGGATTCGCCGTGTTGCGAAATAGTATGCCCATGAATTGTCGTGCGATGGGTCGCATGGTGCCGTTGCCGGATGAGCTGACTCGTGACATAGACCGGATTTTTGCGATCTGGTCGGATTGTTACCACCGCTATGGCGAGGATAATGGCTGGCTGTTCGGCGACTTCAGTGTGGCTGATGCGATGTTTGCGCCAGTCGTACTGCGGTTTCGAACATATGGCATTAACCTTCCTGAATCGGCGTTACATTATCCGCGCCGCTTGTTGCAGAGCGAGGCGATGCAGGAATGGTTGGCCGCGGCCGAATCGGAAACAGAAGTTATTGAAAGCGATGAAAAAGGCATATGAATAGAAAAATCACACTGGCGATATTACTGGGCTTGTTCGTCACGACAGGACGCGCGGAAATTTTTGAGCTGCCACCGCCGGGCTTCGATGTCATCGGTGCTGTTACGACGGTTACGGCACGTGATGCCGATACGCTGGTCGATATCGGTCGCCGCCATGGTCTTGGCTACGAAGATATCGTGCGTGCCAACCCGAATGTAAATATCTGGGTGCCCGGTGAAGGCACGCAAATCGTATTGCCGACTCGCTACGTTTTGCCACCCGGGCCGCGTTCGGGTCTCGTGCTCAATGTCGCCGAGTATCGGATCTACTACTATCCACAACCCAAGGCAGGTGAGCCGGCCTATGTCATGACCTATCCGGTGAGTATCGGTCGCCAGGATTGGGAAACGCCTCTGGGCATGACAGAGATTATTGCCAAGGCCGTGAACCCGTCCTGGTACCCACCGCAGTCGGTGCGCGACGAGCACCTGGCGGCAGGTGACCCGTTGCCGCCTGTCGTGCCACCAGGACCTGATAACCCGCTCGGTAAACATGCGTTGCGTCTCAGCATGCCGAGCTACCTGATACATGGCACGAATAAACCGGCCGGTGTCGGCATGCGCGTATCACACGGTTGCGTACGCATGTTTCCGGAGGACATCGAATTCCTGTTTGACCGCGTTGCGACCAAGACGAAAGTGCGCATCATCAATGCACCAATCAAGTTGGGTTGGGATGGTGACGAACTGGTGATAGAGGCGCATCCGGTACTGGATGCTACCGCGCTGAAAACGGACGATGCCGTGGCGGTTGAGGAAGAGCCTGTCGTGCGTGATCAATTAACGACGGTCACTGAACTTTTCATCGTCGCGACCGGTGAGCGTGCCGGCGAACTGGATTGGTCGCGGGCAGAGGAGGCTGTTGGCCGCTCCGATGGGATTCCGGTTGCGGTCGGGCTGGGAATAAAAAACGCCGCGACCAGCGCGGCGTTGGAATAGCTTCTTCGTAGCCTTAGGCTACTTTGACATCGACTTCTGGAACATGCGTTCCATGCTGGCACGGTTCGCTTCGCAGCAAGCCTGAGCTTCTGTTGCGGCTGACAGCGCCCGATCTGCAGTACTCTGAGCGCCGGCGGCAGCCTGGGCAGCGCGATCTGCGGCTGCACGAGCGGCTTCAGCAGCCGAAGCAGCAGCGGCTGCATCGGCAGCAGCTCTGTCAGCGGTGGCTTTCACTTCGTCCAGACCAGTCGCACAACCCGATGCTAGACCGAGGAGGAGCACGAGTGCGCTTACTTTTACAATCTTGTTCATTTTCAAAATTTCCTTTGTTGGGATGCAATTGCCCGCGCATTATTTACTAAACGACACGAAGCTTCAATGAAAACTGCAGTTTTGTTCTCGTTTGTCTGTCACAGGCGACAATTACGACCGCTGATTAGCCAGGCGGTAAGATCAGTCCGATTTGAGTGTACTCGTCCCTCGCTGCTTGATCTTCATGCTTCGCGTCCGAGTACACCCAAATCGGACTGATCTTATGGCGTTAATAAGCAACGGTCGTATTACCGCTTGCGTTACTTAAAGTACTGTATATAATCACATGCACTGTGCATACATACAGGACTGCCGAAATGCGCCCACTGACCCCCAGACAAAGACAAATTCTCGAAATGATTCAAGAATTTATGGCTGAGACCGGAATGCCCCCAACGCGTGTCGAGATCGCCAGGGAACTCGGTTTCAAGTCAGCCAACGCGGCCGAAGAACATCTGCGCGCACTGCAGAAAAAGGGCGTACTCGAATTGCTGCCGGGTGCGTCGCGAGGCATCCAGCTCCGGGATTCTCTGCGTGAGCAAATGGGGCTACCGCTCGTGGGTCGGGTCGCGGCCGGTAGCCCCATTCTCGCCGAGGAACATATCGAGACGCATTACAAACTGGATCCGGCGCTGTTTCATCCAAAACCACATTTCCTGCTCAGGGTCTATGGCATGAGTATGAAGAATGCGGGCATTCTCGATGGTGACCTGGTGGTCGTGCACCGCACGCCTGAAGTGCGCAGCCGGCAGATCGTCGTGGCGCGTATTGGCGATGAAGTGACTGTCAAGCGTTATCGCCAGAAAGGTTCAATCGTTGAGTTATTGCCGGAAAATGAGGACTTCGAGCCCATCAGGGTCGACCTCAGTACACAGAGTATGGTGATTGAGGGCGTTGTGGTTGGCGTTATTCGCGACGGTATGCCGTTGCACTGACCCGCATGATCCGCCATGCCGCACGACGCATCCTCCCTCGACAAGCTACTTGAAAATCCACGTCTCTGGCGCGGCCGCAACCCGGCACAAGGAATGGCCGGGCTTGCGAGCGGCTACGAGCGGCTCCACCAGCACC
>CAZHLE010000055.1:3014-7183 GCA_964533065.1 uncultured Woeseiaceae bacterium
ACCTGCCTGGTGGCGGCTGGCCGCAATACGCGCTCACGGAAATCCTGACGGAACATTACGGTATCGGTGAACTGCGTCTGTTGATGCCAGCATTGGCGGCGCTCAGCAGGACAGATTCGGACGCGGGGTTTTCCGAGCCAGGCTGGATTGCCTGGGTGGCGCCGCCGTTTCAGCCGTACCCACCGGCGTTGCAGCAATGGGGTATCGATTTGTCGCGCATGCTCATTGTGCGGCCGAAGACCGATAAGGAAGTGCTGTGGTCGGCCGAGCAGGCCTTGTCATCGGGCACTTGTGCGGCGGTGCTGCTCTGGCCTGATCGGCTTGATGACCAGTCCGGCCGGCGTTTGCAACTGGCCGCTGAAAAGGGCAACAGCTGGGCGATCGCCTTTCGACCGCTGGCGGCACGCTCGGAACCGTCGGCGGCGGCATTACGCATCGAGTTGCACGCACATGCGACGGGCACGCGCCTCAGCATCATTAAAAATCGTGGCGGCCGGCCGGCCGTACTCCATGACATTTTCTAGTGGTACAGCACGCCTTAGCATTCGATACGCCGCCCGCTGCGCCGCGGGCACTGACTGCGTTGCCAACGGCGGTACAGCGCCTGTGGTTTTGTGTGTATCTGCCAAATCTGCCACTCGAGGCGAGCGGACCCTCTAAAGATGCCCGGGTCGTTGTCGAAGAAGAGCGCGGCATACATCGCGTGCTGCTGGCTTGTCCTGCGGCCAGTAGCGCAGGGATACAGGTCGGGCAATCGGCGAATGCGGCACTCGCCCTGCTGCCGACGCTGCGGATTGAAGAGCGCAGTATTTTGCGCGAACAACAGGCAGTGGAACGGCTTGCAACCTGGCTGGAGCAATTTACATCCGTCGTCTGCATAACGGGGCGTGATCTGTTGTTGCTCGAGATTGCGGGCAGCCTGCGTTTATATGGTGGCCTGTCATGCCTGCGCCAGCAGCTTGCGGCAGGACTGCAGCAACAGGGTTTTGCGGCGGCCATGGCCATCGCACCGACACCGCTGGCTGCGACCTGGCTGGCAAGGGCGGGGCGTCGGGCCTGTGTCCGCGAGCCTGCGAACATCGCGCGCGTTTTACGTGACTTGCCGCTGAGTTGCCTCGACTGGCCGGTGGCGATCTGCGATTCGATTCGCGCGATGGGTGTAAACCGCATTGGCGATTGCCTGCGCTTGCCGCGGGAAGGATTTGCACGGCGCTTTGGTGTGCAGCGGCTGCTGGAACTCGACCGCGCGCTGGGTCGATTACCGGATCCGCGTACTTCCTGGCGTGCGCCTGAACGATTTTGCGCCGATTATGAAATAACCGGGGAGCAGAGTGATCGGGAGATCCTGCTCGCTGTCTGTCACGAGTTGTTGCTGTCGCTGGAACGGTTTTTGTTAATGCGACAACTTGGTACCCAGCAATTACGGTTCAGTTTTTTTCATTTGCGTGCTCCGGCGACCCGGATGTGTCTGGGCGGGGCGGAGTTCGAGCGTCACGCCGAACATTGGTCGGAGCTGTTACGCATCCGGTTTGAATGCGTGCTGTTGCCCGAACCGGTGATCGCGGTACGTTTAGAGGCGGGCCGCAGCCAGGCGCTGCCGGCCGCTTCCGGGCGACTGGCGCTGCAGGCGAAGTCAGGCGGATCCGGACGGCGTTATTCGATGTCGCAGCTGGTCGAGCGGCTGGCGGCCCGTATGGGTTACCAGGCGGTGCAAAGCGTGGCTACGGTTGCGGAACACAGGCCGCATCGAGCATGGCGATTGCACGGGCTGCCCGGCAACAGTGTGGTCACAACGCTGGCAGCCATCCGCTGCAATCTTCGCCGGCCACTGTGGATGTTGCCGGAGCCGGCGATGTTGTCGGCCGAGCACGGTTATCCGCTGCTGCAGGGCCGCCTGCTCCTGCTCGAAGGTCCGGAACGGCTCGAAACAGGCTGGTGGGATGACGATGGCATAGCGCGCGACTACTACACGGCGGTAAATCCGCAAGGATTGCGTTTGTGGGTGTTTCGCAATCGGAATCATGCCACAGCCTGGTACCTGCATGGCTTTTTTGGATGAGTCAGACGCGTTACGCCGAACTGCATGCACTCAGCAATTTTACTTTCCGGCGCGGTGCATCCCACCCGGAAGAACTTGTTGCGACAGCGGCGGCGCTAGGCTATGAGGCATTGGCCATTACCGACGAATGCACACTGTCGGGCATAGTGCGTGCGCACACCGCGGCCAGGGAGCTTGGCCTGAAGCAACTGATCATTGGCTCCGAACTGCACTTGCAGAGTGGCCGCAAGCTGATAGTGCTGGTACAAAACCGGGCTGGTTATGCCGCGCTCTGCGAATTGATTACCAGGGCCCGGCGTGCTGCAGAAAAAGGCCGTTACGCACTGACCCGACTGGCTTTCGAAAGTGGTTTGCCCGGTTGCCTGGCACTGTGGGTTCCCGATGAAAATTATGCTCTGGATGTTGAAGACCACTGGATACGTGAGACGTTTCGCGATCGCCTGTGGATTGCTGTCGAACTGCTGGCCGATGGCCGGCAGGCAGAGCAGCTTGAACGACTGCGTGTGGTTGGCAAGCGACTCAAATTACCGTTGGTTGCCTGCGGTGATGTACACATGCACCGCCGGTCGCGGCGGGTTTTACAGGATACGCTGACCGCGATACGTGAAGGCGTCACCATCGATAACGCCGGGTTCGCGTTGTATCCAAACGGTGAACGCCACCTGCGACCACTCAAGGTTCTGCAGCACATATACCCGGCGGAACTGCTCGCCGAGACCGTACGCATCGCGGCCATGATTAATTTTTCACTGGACGAATTGCGGTACGAGTATCCCGACGAGATCGTGCCGCCCGGTGAAACGGCAGCCAGCTACCTGCGGCAGCTGACCGAGCAGGGCATGCGGCGCCGCTGGCCTGGCGGTACGCCACGGAAAGTGATCGGGCTGATTGAACACGAACTCGAGTTGATTGCAGAGCTACGTTACGAGCCCTATTTCCTGACCGTCTATGACATCGTCGCGTTTGCGCGCTCACAAAATATTCTCTGCCAGGGACGTGGTTCGGCGGCGAACTCGGCGGTGTGTTATTGCCTCGGTATCACCGAGGTCGATCCCGGCCGCATGGCGATGCTGGTCGAACGTTTTATCTCCAAGGAGCGCAACGAGCCGCCCGATATCGACGTCGACTTCGAGCATGAGCGTCGTGAGGAGGTGATTCAGTACATTTATGCGAAGTACGGACGGGAGCGTGCGGCGCTGGCGGCGACGGTTATCACGTATCGGCCGCGCAGCGCCTTGCGTGATGTTGGCAAGGCACTGGGGCTCAGCGAGCTGCAGGTCGGGCGGCTCGCACGGTCGATGCAATGGTGGGATGGCCAGCGCGTGGATGACAGCCGTGTGCTTGAGGCCGGGCTTGACCCGGAAAGCCCGATCATCAAACGCCTGTTGTACCTCGTGCGCGAGTTGCTGGGTTTTCCACGGCACCTGTCACAGCATGTTGGCGGTTTCGTTATTTCGAATGGCCCGTTGTCCGGGCTTGTGCCCGTGGAGAATGCGGCGATGCCGGAGCGCACGGTCATCCAGTGGGAAAAAACCGATCTCGAAGATCTCGGCTTGCTCAAGGTGGACGTACTCGGCCTCGGCATGTTGACCGCGATTCGCCGCAGCTTCGATTTGCTGCGTGAGTTTGATGGCCGAGAGCTGAGCCTGGCGACGGTGCCGGTCGAGGATCCGCTGGTTTACGACATGATTTGTCGTGGCGACACGATGGGCGTTTTTCAGATCGAGTCGCGCGCGCAAATGGCCATGTTGCCGCGCCTTAAGCCACGTTGTTACTACGACCTTGTCATTGAAGTCGCTATCATCCGGCCCGGGCCGATTCAGGGTGACATGGTGCATCCCTACCTGCGACGACGAAATGGCGAGGAAGCCGTCGATTACCCGAGCGAAGAGGTTAAAGGTGTGCTGCAGCGAACGCTCGGTGTGCCTATTTTTCAGGAGCAGGTCATGCAACTGGCGGTAGTAGCCGCCGGGTTTACGCCGGGCGAGGCTGATCGCCTGCGGCGTGCGATGGCTGCCTGGAAAAGGCGCGGCGGTCTGGGCCCGTTTGAGGAGAAACTCATCACCGGTATGCGTGAGCGCGGTTATGCGGAAGAATTCGCGCGGCAAAT
>CAZHLE010000055.1:7193-16344 GCA_964533065.1 uncultured Woeseiaceae bacterium
ATATTCCGCCAGATCGAAGGTTTTGGTGAATATGGTTTTCCGGAATCGCATTCGGCCAGCTTCGCCTTGCTGGTGTATGTATCTGCCTGGTTGAAGTGTCACGCGCCGGCGGCGTTTACGGCCGCGTTGCTGAATAGCCAGCCCATGGGGTTCTATTCGGCCTCGCAGTTGACCCAGGATGTGCGTCGGCATGGCGTGGAAGTTCGCAAGGTGGATATCAACCGGAGCGACTGGGACTGTACCCTGGAGCGGCAGGCGGACGGACTTGCGGCCCTGCGTCTCGGATTACGCCAGGTCAAGGGCCTGGCAGAGGAGGCGGGCAGACGGGCGGTTGAAGCGCGTCCGGCGGATGGTTACCGCAGTATCCAGCAATTGCTGGAGGCAGCCGGGCTTGATCGACGCGAACTTGGGGCACTGGCGTCGGCCGGTGCACTGGAGTCGTTGGCCGGGCATCGTCATCGGGCACGTTGGGCGGTCGCCGGCGCGGAGCAGCCGATGCCGCTGTTCAGTTCCATGGATCGATACGAGGCGATGCCGTTATTGAGCAAGCCCACGGAGGGGCAGACTATCGTTGCTGACTATCAAAGCCTTGGTTTGACGCTCGAACGGCATCCGTTACAGCTATTGCGACATCGACTGGATCGTTATCGTTATCGCCAGGCAGTCTGCCTGCCGCAACTCGCGACCGGCTGCAGCGTCAATGTTGCGGGCTTGGTCATTACCAAGCAGCGGCCAGGGACGGCCAGTGGCGTCACCTTCGTCACCCTGGAAGATGAGACCGGGTATATCAACCTGGTGGTCTGGAAGCAGGTCGCCGAAAGCTATCGGCCGGCGCTTTTGAATGCGCGTTTGCTCGGTATACGTGGAGAGTTAAAAATAGAAGGCGAGGTAATTCACGTCATCGCCAGGCAACTCGTCGATCACACCGAGATGCTTGGAAATCTGCTGGTTACTACAAGGGAGTTCAGGTAGGCGCGTCGTCGTCGAAATTATAAGTACTGCCGAACACATCGTCCTCATACAAGTCGTCTTTCATTGCATCGATGCGCTTTCTGGCCTCGAGTCGTTTTTTCATAACAGCGTCGGCTTTCAGCCGCTCGATATCAGCGACCAGCTTGTCTACATTGATCTCGGCAGAAGCGCCTTCGTCATCGCTGTCATCGTCGTCGCTCATGACCACCGTCGATTCGGTGTCTTCGACTACCTCTTCCTCGACGTCCTGCTCAATTTCTTTGTCAGTCTCACCGCCCATCACAAACGCCTCCCGCAAAGCATTTGGTCTGTATAGCGCGAAAAAAAAGCTCGTGCAAGTAACCTTTCAGCGGATCAGGTTGTTGATTTCAAAGATTGGCAAGAGGATGGCAAGAACAATTGTCATGACGACTCCGCCCATAATCACGATCAGCAGCGGTTGCAGTATGCCGAGCAGAGTGGCGATCAGGCCGTCGACCTCGCGTTCCTGGTAATCCGCCGTACGCGTGAGCATTTCCTCGAGTTTTCCGCCGGTTTCGCCACTTGCGATCAGATGGATCATCATTGGTGGAAACAGTCGACTGGTTGCCAATGACTGGCTGATCGAGGCACCTTCGCGAACCCGCAGCGATGCCTCGATGACGGCGTCCCGCATCGGCAGGTTCTCAATCACAGAGGCAGATATTTTCAGGGCCTCGAGAATGGGTACGCCGCTGCCGGCAAGAATACTCAGCGTGCGCGTGAATCGTGCGGTGTTCACGCCACGAGCGAGGCGTCCGGCAATCGGCATACGCAGCAGCCAGGCATGGTAGCTACGACGCGGACCCGCCTGGCGTAGCAAGCGAGAGATACCATAGATGGCCGCGGCAATAGCCAACAGGACGAGCAACCAATGGTCGCGCAGGAAATCACTGCTCGCAATCAAGCCGCGAGTCAGCAGCGGTAATTCACCCGCAGTATTCTTGAAAATTCCGACAATGCGCGGTACCACCGATGTCAACATGAAACTGATGATTGCAATCGACATCAGCACCAGCGCGATTGGATAAACCATCGCATTATTGATTCGCTGCCGGAGTTCCTGGCGCGCCTCGGTGTAGTCGGCGAGGCGCTCGAGCACGACGTCAAGGTGGCCGGACTGTTCCCCGGCCGCCACGGTGGAACGATAAAGCTCGGGGAATGCCTGCGGGAACTCTGCGAGACCGTGGGCGAGCGTGTGGCCTTCCATCACCTTTGCACGCACGCCCAGCACAATACTCTTGGTTCGCGGATGGTCGTTCTGCTGTCCGATGGCGATCAGCGCTTCCTCGAGTGGCAAGCCGGATTGCGACAACGACGCGAGTTGGCGCGTAATGATCGCGAGTTCGGCTGCCGACATGCCACGGCGAAAAGAGAACGAACGCTGCCGGTGGGCTTCCTTCTGCGCAACTTCAGTAACGTTTACCGGTAACAGGCTTCGGTCGCGGAGAATCTGCCGTACGTGCTTTGGCGTGTCACCTTCGATAAGGCCTTTCGATTCTTTGCCGGACTGGTCCAGTGCGACGTATTCAAACGCGCCCATTTCAGTCCTCGCGCGTGACGCGCAACACTTCTTCGAGCGTCGTATCGCCGGCCAGAACACGCCGCTGTCCGTCCGAGCGAATGCTGAGACTGGCCTGGCGAGCGCGTTTTTCAATATCCAGTTCGTTCGCACCATCGTGGATCATGCGGCGCATTTCTTCGTCGACCGATATGAGCTCGTAGATGCCCGTGCGTCCCTTGAAGCCTCCATTCGGGTCGTCGCCAGCTCGGTACAGGGTGGGCGGCCTGGCCGGATCCACGTTCAACATGCGGCACTCGTAGTCAGTCGCCGTATAGGGCCGCTTGGTATCCGAGTCGAGTACACGCACCAGGCGTTGTGCGAGTACTCCGATCACGCTCGAGGCGAGCAGGAATGGCTCCACGCCCATGTCCCGCAGCCGTGTCACGGCGCCAGCGGCCGTATTGGTGTGCAAAGTAGAAAGCACGAGGTGCCCGGTAAGACTGGCTTGAACCGCGATTTCAGCGGTTTCAATATCGCGAATTTCGCCGACCATGACGACGTCGGGGTCCTGCCGCAGGATGGCGCGCAAGCCGCGTGCAAATGTCATGTCGACCTTGGTGTTCACCTGGCTCTGGCCGATGCCATCAATGAAATATTCAATCGGGTCTTCGACGGTCATGATGTTGCGGCTGTTATCGTTGATTCGCTCCAGCGCCGCATACAGGGTGGTGGTCTTTCCGGAGCCGGTAGGGCCGGTGACCAGAATAATGCCATGCGGTTTGTGAATCAGGCTGTCCATGGTCGCGGTCGACACTTCATCCATGCCAAGCGACTCGAGATCGAGCCGGCCCGCCTGCTTGTCCAGCAGTCGCAGCACGACGCGCTCGCCGTGACCCGAGGGCATCGTCGATACGCGCACGTCGACGGCACGACCGGCAATGCGCAGCGAAATGCGGCCGTCCTGCGGCAGGCGCTTTTCGGCGATATCCAGTTTGGACATGACCTTGATGCGGGAGACGACCAGCGGAGCCAGCCGTCGGCGCGTTTCCAAAACTTCGCGCAGCACGCCGTCAACCCGAAAGCGGACGCCAAGCCGGTTTTCATAGGGTTCGATATGCACATCCGAGGCGTTGTCCTTGACGGCTTCGGTGAGTACCGCATTGATGAAACGGATGATGGGCGCATCATCGTCGCTTTCCAGAAGATCGGAGGGCTCCTGCAGTTCCTGGGCAACCTGCGACAGGTTCAGGTCCGAGTCCAAACCGTCGACCATCTGCATTGCTTTGTGGCTGCCCTGTTCGTAGGAGGCCTGCAACAAGGCGTCAAATGCTTCAACCGAGACGCGCGACAACTTTAGCGGGACACCGGCAAAGCGACGCACTTCGGCCAGGCTTTGTGGGGACACGCCAGGGCGGTAGACAGTATCCGCGAATTCACGACCGATGCTCCGGATCAGTACGCCGTGGCGCTTGGCAAACGAAAACGGCAGCACGCGGAGCGACGCGCCGGTGATTTCGATCGCCTCGTTCGTCTCCAGCACTATGTCGGTTTCGCTGCTCATGGCATCAGGTCGTGTAACTGCTATTCCGTCGTGGACTCAGTGCCGTCGCTGCCCGCTTTTTCCTGTCCGGGACGATTAGCTTCCTCGAACGGCGGCAGGGCAAAAGGTACGGCGTCGCGCATCAGATTGACTCCATCAGCACTTTTTTCATTCAGCACATCGCGAATGAAATTGTATTTTGAATTGGTTTCGATTGTTGTCTGTGATGCGTCGCGAAGTATCTTTGGCCGGATAAATACCAGCAGGTTGGTCTTAACCATGTCGGTCTTGCGGCTGCGGAACATGGCGCCAAGACCAGGGATGCTGCCAAGGAAGGGCACTCGTTGTTCGCTTTCGCGCAATACGTCTTCAAGCAGCCCGCCAAGTACCAGGATCTGGCCGTCATCAACGATAACCGTTGTCTCGAGCGTGCGCTCATTGGTGATGAGATCGACCGCGCCCGCCGCAGACTGCGCGATGCTGGATATTTCCTGGGAGATCTTGAGGAGCAGCGAATCGCCATCGTTGATTTGCGGCGTGATGGTGAGCTTTACGCCGACCTGTTCGCGGTTGATGGTCTGAAACGGGTTCACGGCGCCGCCGCCGCCGGTGCCCGTGTTCGAGAACGACCCGGTGACGAACGGCACCTCCTGGCCCACATTGAGGCTCGCCTCTTCGTTGTCCGTGGTCACAATAGATGGCGTGGATATGATATTGGTATTCGCATTGCCTTCGAGCGCGCGCAATATCGCCGCAAAGCTGACGCCAGATTCGCTGATACGGCCAAGTCCGAAGGTGGCGCCTTCACCTATCAGGCCGGTCGGGTCAACATTGCCGCCGCTGGCAGCAGCCGAACCCAGTTGCACGATGCCCGGGCCGAAGGCAGGAAAATTCGTGACACCAATGGGCGAGTTCGAGCCATCTCCGCCAACCGCCCAGGTGATTCCGAGTTCCGCCGTCTTGTCGGCAATGACTTCGACCACGATGGCCTCGACCAGTACCTGCGCACGCCGGATATCGAGCTTGTCCACGATTTGCATGAGCGAGCGCATCGCTTTGGGTGGCGCTTTGATCACCAGTGCATTGTTCTGGCCGTCGGCCCAGATGTTGGTCGAGTCCGCGCTGCCGGGCTGGGCGCCAGCCGCCTGCTGTTGTGCAGCAAAGTGCGATTGCAACTTGGTGGCTAGCTCTTCGGCATCCGCGTAGTGCAGGTAGCGAACTTGCGTGTCGCCACCGTCTTCCAATGGCGTGTCCAGGTGCGCGATCAATGCGCGCAGGCGCAGCCGCTCACTTTTTTCGCCGCCGATCAGCACGCTGTTGGTGCGCGAGTCGGCAACCAGGCTTGTGGTCACCGGCACGCCATCGGCACGGGGTTGTTGTGTCAGGGTGGTCATGATGCGCACAATTTCGGCAGCGGACGCGTGTTCCAGGCGAATGACTTCGATGTCCTCGTCGTTCGACTGGTCGATGCGACGAATGATGTTGATCATGCGCGTCACATTGGAGGCGCGGTCGGAAATGATCAGCATGTTGGAACCGGGGTGCGCTGCGAGATGCCCGTACTGCGGTATCAATGGCCGCAATATCGGCACCAGCTGCGCCGCACCGACATTCTGGACCAGCAGCACCTGGGTGACGATGTCGTCGTCGCCGGCCGCATTGTCGGTGCCGATCGGACCTGCAAACTGCCGAGCGGTGGCATCGGGGACGATCTTGATGATGTCGCCGGTGGGAATGGCGACAAAACCGTGCACGGCGAGAATCGACAGGAACGCTTCGTAGAACGCTTCGGCAGACATTGGTGTCGATGACAGCATTGTGACCTTGGCGTTAACGCGCGCGTCGATGATGAAGTTCTTTTGCGTGACCTCACCGACGGCCTCAATTATCTGGCGAATGTCGGCGTCTTTATAATTTGGCGTAATGGTGGCCTGTTGACTCCACGCAATGGGCGCGCTGCTGCTCATCATGACGACAACAAGTATGAGCGACCAACGTCGCCGGAATGTGAATAGTGAGGTCATTGACTGGTTTCATCCGCTATTGCGAGTTGATCGGTGCGAAGAACGATGACTTCGGGTTGGCCGTCACGTTCGACGGTCACCGAAACCTGGTCGGCGCTTCCGAGGCTTTGAAAGATTTGCATGGCTTGCGATTGATCACTTAGTGACTGGCCATCAATTTCCTTGACCAGGTCCCCGGGGCGCAGCCCGAGCGCGGTGAACTGCGCGCGATTACGGCCCGGGTAAACGCGATAACCCTGCTGCTGGCCGTCAACGAAATACGGCGTTGGCCGGATGACATCGCTTAGCGATGAAACATTCTGTGCGAGTACGGACTGGATTGACTGGGTATCATCTTCGACTGGTTGCACATTGGTCAGTGCGGGCGCCGAGCGCATCGAAGCAGAACCAGCCGGAAAATCTTTGGGCAGTTTTAGATTGGTTAACACGCCGTTCTCGTTCAGCACGACGCGGTCCGCGTACACGGCGTGCAATTTGGCGGTCGCTGTCACCGGATCGCCAATGGCATAGACTTTTTCGTCCTTGCCACCGTCCGAAATGATCGCAATAGCGCTGGCTTCGGCGGTATTGGCGATCGTACCTTTGAGAGCAAGGTTGAGGCGCGTGTCGCGGTCGGCCTCGACAACGGCTACCACCGGTGCTGCCGAAACATCGTCGACGCTGGCGATACCAAAAATATGTGCATTCGATATGGCATCGACGTCGGTCGTAAAGTTGTCGCCACCCGAGCCGCTGGTGATATGTACCGGCGTGGCAACGAGGTCACCACTGGCCGGCGCGGGCACGAGCTGCCAGAAAATTCGCGCGAGTTGCCAGGCAATGACGACTAAAAGCAGCAGGCTGATCCACATGGGCATAAGCTGGCTTGCGGCAGCAAAGGTTCTCACGCCATCCATGCTGGCCAGATCGGACCACTTTGCTTCCGTCGTCATAATGTTTGCAGTCGTTTGATAGTAGCCGGCTCCTGTTTAACGCAGCGCCACGATGATACGGGTTACAGTCGCCGGCAAACAAGTCCAAAACAAGGCAAAAAACCATAACAAGCAATGATATAGCGCAGCCAGCCGACTAAATCGTGAGCTGCCCTTGGAGAATACGTCTGGATGCCCATATATAATAGCCTGCAAAGCCTGCCGGCAGGCCGAAATTGCCGGATTACGACCAAAGAGAAAAGCTGAACGATGACAGAACGTAAAGACCAGGATGACAGGATCGGCAGCTACGAGCTGGCCGTTGAGGAGGCTCGGGCGCAGGTCAAGCAGCCGCCCCTGTATCGCGTTGTTCTCATTAATGATGACTATACACCGATGGAGTTTGTGGTGGACATTCTCGAATCGGTGTTTGGTATGGAGCGTATGCGCGCGACCCAGGTAATGCTGGAAGTGCATACCAAGGGCAAGGGAGTCTGCGGGGTATTCAATTTCGAAATAGCGGAAACCAGGGTCGCGCAAGTGATGGCAATTGCGCAGCAGCATCAGCACCCGTTGTTGTGTACGATGGAAGAGTCATGAGCAAACAGAATCTGGTCACTCAGGTATCAAGGCGATGTTAAGTAGCGAACTCGAATACTGTCTGAATGACGCCTTCCAGAAGGCGCGCGACCTGCGTCATGAATTCATGACGGTCGAGCACCTGTTGCTGGCGTTGATCGACATTCCGCGTGTGCACGAAGTACTCAAGGCCTGTAACTCGAATATCTCCGAATTGCGCCGGCAACTGACAGAGTTCATTACCGAGCAGACGCCGCTTATGGCTGACGAGGATGATGCCGAAGTGCAACCGACACTGGGTTTCCAGCGCGTATTGCAACGGGCTGTTTTTCACGTGCAGTCAAGTGGTAAGAAAGAGGTGACCAGCATCAATGTGCTGGTGGCGATTTTCAGTGAAAAACAATCGCAGGCGGTTTACTTCATGAGCCTGCAGGACATCAATCGCCTGGATGTTGTTAATTACATTTCGCACGGTGTGCCGCGATTACCCGGTGACAGCAGTGAAGGTGAGCAGGCCGCGCCGCTCGAGCAGGAAGCGGAAGCGGACAAATCGCCGCTGGCGCTCTACACGAGTAACCTGAACCAGATGGCTATCGACGGCAAGATCGACCCGTTGATCGGTCGCGAAACGGAGATTGAGCGCACTGTGCAGATCTTATGCAGGCGGCGCAAGAACAATCCTCTGTATGTCGGCGACGCGGGCGTTGGCAAGACGGCACTCGCTGAGGGGCTCGCGCGTATGATCGTCGAAGAGCGCGTGCCGGAAATTCTGCGTAATGCCACTGTTTATTCGCTCGATATGGGCAGCCTGATCGCTGGCACCAAGTATCGGGGCGACTTCGAGAAAAGACTCAAAGGTGTCATAGCCGAGATCAAGGAAGATCCTGGTGCAATTCTGTTCATTGATGAGATCCACACGATTATCGGGGCGGGCGCGGCCTCAGGTGGTGTCATGGATGCCAGTAACCTGATCAAGCCCGTGCTGGCGAACGGCGACATTCGTTGCATCGGCTCTACAACTTATTCGGAGTATCGCGGCGTGTTCGAAAAGGATCACGCACTGGCACGGCGATTCCAGAAAATCGATGTGCCGGAGCCGAGCCTGCAGGAGACCGTGGCGATATTGCATGGGCTTAAGAGCCGTTTCGAAGAGCACCACGGGGTCAAATACGACAATGAGGCACTCGCGGCGGCCGCCGAGCTGTCGTACAAACACATCAACGATCGCAAGTTGCCTGACAAGGCGATTGACGTTATCGACGAAGCCGGTGCCAATGTGCGCCTGCAGCCGTCGGAGCAACGTGCCGGCAGGGTCACGGTATCGATGGTGGAAAGTATCGTGGCAAAAATGGCGCGCATACCAGCGAAAAGCGTCTCGGTTTCGGATCGTGATGTGCTGCGCACGCTGGAGCGCGATCTCAAGTTGACGATATTCGGTCAGGACAAGGCGGTCGAATCGCTGACCGCAGCGATCAAGATGGCACGCTCGGGCCTTCGCGAAGACGAGAAGCCGATTGGCTCATTCCTGCTGGCGGGGCCGACAGGTGTTGGCAAGACTGAAGTGACGCGGCAACTGGCGATGTGCATGGGCGTCGAATTAATA
>CAZHLE010000056.1:0-13452 GCA_964533065.1 uncultured Woeseiaceae bacterium
TAAGGTATTCGAGGTTGACCTGGTGCACGATGCCGGTGTTCGGTGGCACGACGCGGAAATTTTCGAACGCTGTCTGGCCCCAGCGCAGAAACGAGTAGCGCTCCTGGTTACGCTGGAATTCAATCTGGTTGTTCAGATCCAGCGAGTCGGCAGCACCGTAATTATCGACCTGGACCGAATGATCGATGACCAGTTCCGCCGGGGAAAGCGGGTTGATCTTGTCTGCGGAGCCGCCGAGTTTGACTACGGCATCACGCATGGCCGCGAGGTCAACCACAGCCGGTACGCCGGTAAAGTCCTGCAAAATGACGCGACCCGGAGTAAATGAAATCTCGGTATCCGGTTCCGCCTTGGGATCCCAGTTCGCCAGCGCAAGAATATTGTCGCGCGTGACGTCACGGCCATCCTCGTGCCGCAACGGGTTTTCCAGCAGGATCTTCAGCGAGTAGGGCAGCCGGTCGACATGACCCTCTTTGACCGCACTCAGGCGATAAATTGTGAACTTGTGCTTGCCTAGTGCGAGCGTCGAGCGCGATCCAAAGCTGTCCGTCATTGCTGTTTTCTCCGCGATTCAGATTGCATCGATGCGACCTGTCGGTTGCAGGGCGCGAATTATAGCCGATGGTCTGGCGCCTCGCTCAGGAAATGCTGTCGATGACGCCGCCGCCGAGGCAGCGCTCCGCTTGGTAAAAAACCACGAACTGGCCGCATGCTACAGCGCGCTGCGGTGTTTCGAAGTCCACCCGGAGTGCGCCATCTTCGGCGCGGACTCTGCAAGCCTGGTCGGCTTGCCGGTAGCGTACTTTTGCCATGCAGCGCAGGCCGTTTTCGATCTCTCTGGGTGGCTCACCGATCCAGCTCGCGTCGGTTGCGATCAGGGAACTGCTGAGCAGCAGGTCAGTATCACCCTGAGCGACGATCAGTACATTTCGCTCCAGATCCTTGTTAACTACGTACCACGGCTCTTCGCTGGCGTCCTTGCGACCGCCGATCTGCAAGCCCTGGCGCTGACCGGGCGTGTAGTACATAAGCCCCGAATGCCGGCCGACTTCGACACCGTCGGGTGTCTCAATGCGGCCGGGATTGGCGGGCAGGTAGGTGCTCAGGAATTCGCGAAAAGGCCGCTCACCGATAAAGCAGATGCCGGTGCTGTCCTTCTTGTCATGAATGCTGAGGCCGCGGTCTCGAGCAATTTGGCGCACTTTCGCCTTCCCAAGGTCGCCGAGTGGAAAGACAGTTTCTGCGAACGCGGCCGCGCTGACCGCATGCAAGAAATAACTCTGATCCTTGTCCCGGTCCGCCGCCTTTAGCAAGGCGGCGCTACCGTCGATAATCCGTGTCCGGGCGTAGTGGCCGGTGGCCAGCAATTCGGCACCAAGGCGTTTCGCATGCTCACGAAAAACGCCGAACTTTATCTCGCGATTGCAAAGAACATCGGGATTCGGCGTGCGCCCGGCACGATACTCGGCGAGAAAAAAGGCGAATACACGCTCCAAGTACTGCCTGGAAAAATTGACGTGATGCAAGGGAATATCGAGTTGGTCACAAACCCGCCGGGCATCCTGCAGATCTTCGGCTGCGGTGCAGTAGCCGTCGTCGTCCTCCCAGTTTGTCATGTGCAACGCCTGAACGTCGGCGCCGGCATCTTTGAGTAACAGCGCGGCGACTGCCGAGTCCACTCCGCCGGAGAGCCCGAGAATGACGCGTCGATTTTTCAGTGCCGGCTGCATGACACGGACAGTTTACTCAATCGCCGCCGGCGATAGGGAATCGCGTTATTACTGCCGCAGTCGAAAAGGTCAGACGAGGTCGGCGCTGGCCATCACGGCAAGCACATTGTTTTGCAGGGGTAGCATGCCCGACAGTAGCTCATTTGACTGCCACAGACCTGCTTCGAAATCGCGTACCGCACGCAGCACCACGGGTGTGCGTAAGTCACGTCGGCGGTGTTCCAGGTCGGCGGCTGAAATCCAGCGTACCGACAGGGTGCTCTTATCCAGCGGCAGGGTCTCGTCGCGGGATATAAATTCCGCGGCGTACATGATGCGCAGGAATTGTTGCCGCGTTTGCGGATGAATCCACAAATAAACCCCGATCAGGTCGCCACAGACGACAGTGCAGCCGGTCTCCTCGAGAACTTCGCGAACGACCGCTTGCTCGGGTGTCTCACCGGTTTCGATGTGACCACCTGGCTGATTCAAAACGACGCTGCCCATCGCGCGTTCTTCAACGATCAGGTAACGTCCGTCTCTGGCTATGACAGCCGCAACGGTCAAATCGGTAGGCAGCATGTGGTGCTGGTCTTACACGCCGAGCTGGCGAAATTCCACTGCAACTTCGCTGGCGAGCCAGATTTCGTCAAACATCTTGTTATACAACCTGGCGACCGGCGGTTCATAGGTATCGACAATGCCTTCCCAGTGATTGGCCTGCAGGCGATATACGAGCGCCGTGTCATCGGCGATGCAAAATGCCTCGGCGTGTGTACGCAGGTCCTCGCGCACGTGGCGAAATTCAATGTAACTGTTCAGGCGCCGGCCGAGGTGAACAAAATTATTTCCGTTTTTGATTGCTCGATACGGATCTGCAATCAGCACACGGATGCGCGAGTAAGTCTTGGACAGAACCAGCTTCTTGATAACTTCAAGAAAATCGGGGTCGTCATAGATTCCGGGTTCGAGATCGTGCGTGAATATCGAGACCTTGCGATTTGCCTCCCGCGCCACTTCGATCGCGGCCAGCCGCATTTCGTTGCGCGTCGAAATTACCCAGCGTTTACCTTTTTCTCGAGCCTGTTCCATTTGCGCTGTACGCCGTCTGTTTAGGTCAGTGACTCGGTATCTTACCGATCGGACAACCGTGACTGTGCCAACTGCGTCACGTTTTAGGCGCGATAATCGGCTGGAGACTGAATCGTATCCCGCGTCATTAGTGGCCTCCAGCCCATAACGGAAGCCCATTAACGGACCGATCGACTTCACATATGGTCAGGAAAACGCTGTGGTGTCCGACTTTGCGGATTATATTCAGTTTTCGGTTGCGAGTTTTGCGGCCAGCCCGATGTATCCGGCCGGAGTAAGCTCAAGCAGCCGCCGCTTTTCTGCCGCCGGAATCGGCAGTGCCTGGATGAATTTCGCCAGTAGCGCCTGATTGACCGTTTGCCCGCGTGTCAGGTCTTTGAGTTTCTCGTAAGGCTCCGGAATGCCGTGGCGACGCATGACGGTTTGAATTGCCTCCGCCAGCACCTCCCAGGCGGCGTCGATGTCGTCACTTAATGCCTTTTCGTTAAGTTCGAGTTTTCCAAGACCCTTGAGTGTTGAGGATAGCGCGATCAAGACGTAGCCGACTGCCACACCAAAGTTGCGCTGCACCGTGGAGTCAGTCAGGTCGCGTTGCCAGCGAGAGATCGGCAGTTTTTCCGCGAAATGACTGAGCAACGCGTTGGCAAGGCCGAGATTGCCCTCGGCATTCTCAAAATCGATCGGGTTCACCTTGTGTGGCATGGTCGATGAGCCGACTTCACCCGCGGCGGGCTTTTGCCTGAAGTAGCCAATCGAAATATAGCCCCAGATATCGCGGCAAAGATCGATCAATATTGTGTTGTAACGCAACAAGGCGTGCGCGTATTCGGCGGTCCAGTCGTGCGGCTCAATCTGCGTCGTGTGCGAATTGGTATCCAGTCCGAGTGAGGCAATCAGGCGGCTTGTAATCGCGGGCCAGTCAACGTCCGGATACGCCACAACATGCGCATTGTAGTTGCCGACCGCGCCGTTAAATTTGCCACGAATGACAACGTCACGGAATTGCTGTTGCGCGCGTTCCAGCCGAGCAACGACATTCGCGATTTCCTTACCGACGGTCGTCGGGCTCGCGGGCTGGCCATGCGTTCGGGACAGCATTGGCACCGCCGCATATTCGCGCGCCATGCCGCGAAGCCGCGTGCATAGCTCGCGCATTTGCGGCAACAGGACATCAGAGCGAGCGGCCCGCAGCATTAGTGCATATGCGAGGTTATTGATGTCCTCCGAAGTGCAGGCGAAATGCAGGAAGTCTTTGAGTGCCGCGGTTTCCGGACCTGTACCGAGGCGTTCCCGGATGTAGTACTCGACTGCCTTTACGTCGTGATTGGTCTGCTTCTCGATCACCTTGACACGCTGCGCATCATCCAGACAGAAATCGTCGACGATATGGTTCAGAACATCCTTCATCACGTTCGACAAGGGTCCGAGTTCGGGAACCTGGTCCTCGTCCGCGAGGCACTGCAGCCAGCGAACTTCAACCAGCACACGAAAGCGAATCAGGCCGTACTCACTGAAGATGTCACGCAGCGCGCTGACCTTGTCGGCGTAGCGACCATCAGTTGGCGACAGGGCTTTGAGCGTGGAGACTTTCATGTCGTGAAAACCAGTGTAGACTTGCGCGCAAAGCCCGGATCATACACCACAGGACATGGCGAGACAGGTAATGAATGACAAGGAATTCCGCACCGAGAAGGACAGCATGGGCCAGCTTCAGGTGCCGGCGAAAGCGAAGTGGGGCGCCCAGACACAGCGGGCGGTAAACAATTTTCCAATCAGCGGGCTGACTATGCCACGGCAATTTATTGCGGCGCTCGGCCTGGTCAAGTGGGCCGCCGCGGGCGCCAACGCGGAGTTGGGCCTGATCGGTACGAATCTCGCGATTTCTATCCAGAAGGCGGCGCTGCAGGTCGCCGACGGCGAACACGACGCCGAGTTTCCGATTGACGTTTTTCAGACCGGTTCGGGTACGAGCTCGAACATGAATGCAAACGAGGTCATCGCGACGATCGCTTCGGAAATTCGCGGTTCTTCGGTGCACCCGAACGACCACGTCAACATGAGCCAGAGCAGCAATGACGTGATTCCGACCTGTGTGCATGTCAGTGCCGCACTCGCGATCCAGCAGCAATTGCTGCCTGCATTGCGCATGCTGTCCGCGACGCTGGAGAAAAAAGCGGATGATGTGCGTGATGTCGTGAAGACCGGGCGCACTCACCTGATGGACGCCATGCCGGTGACGCTGGGCCAGGAACTGGATGGCTGGCGCGCACAGATAGACAACAGCGTTGCAAGGCTCACTGACAGCATGTCGCGGCTGACCGCGATTGCGCAGGGCGGCACAGCGGTGGGCACCGGGATCAATGCGCATCCGAAGTTTGGTGCCAAGGTCGCCGTGCTGCTGAGTGAACGTTGCAATATCGAATTCCATTCCGCTGCCTCGAAGTTTGAGGCCATGAGTACCCAGGACACCGCGGTCGAGGTGTCCGGGCAATTGCGAGTACTGGCAGTGAGCCTGTCGAAGATTGCCAATGATTTGCGCTGGATGAACTCCGGGCCGCTGGCGGGTCTTGGCGAGATCGCGCTGCCCGCCCTGCAGCCAGGCTCAAGCATCATGCCGGGTAAAGTGAATCCGGTGATCCCCGAGGCCGTTGCGATGGTCTGTGCGCAGGTGATCGGTAACGACGCGACCATTGCGATCGGTGGCCAGTCCGGCAATTTCCAGCTCAATGTCATGTTACCGGTGGTCGCATACAACTTGCTGCAAAGTATCGAATTGCTCGCTAATGCAAGCACCTGCCTGGCCGAAAAGGCGATTGCCGGGTTCACGGTCAATATAGAAAACATCAACCGGGCACTGGATCGAAACCCCATTCTGGTCACCGCACTGAATCCGGTCATCGGCTACGAACTCGGCGCCGCGATTGCCAAGAAGGCCTACGCCGAGGAGCGGGCGGTCAAGGAGGTGGCGCGCGAGATGACGGACCTGACGCCCGAGGAGCTGGATCGTCTGCTCGACCCGGCAGCGCTGACCGAGGGTGGGATCAAGAATTAAGGCGTTGATTACCGCTGAGGAGCTGCGGCAGCGCTTTGCACATACAGCGTTGCCGGCTGACCCGACCGATGTCATCGAGTACCCGGGTAGCCGTAACTGGCCTCTGAGCCTGCAGCAACAATTGCGCTCGACCCTGATTCCGGCGGGCGTATTGATTCCTGTCTTCAACCGCACTGACAGCGAGCACGGCTTATCCGTGCTGTTGACGCAACGAGCGGCCGAGCTCAAGCACCACGCCGGGCAGGTCAGTTTCCCGGGCGGTCGCATGGAAGCCAGCGACGCCGATGTCTGTTTCACGGCCCTGCGGGAGACGGAAGAGGAAGTCGGCATCGGTGTCGGCCTCGTTTCCGTGGTCGGCTACCTTGATCCGATGCCGACCATTACCGGTTATGCGGTCACGCCCGTCGTTGGACTGATCGAGTCGACTGTCGTGCCAGTGCCCGATCACAAGGAGGTCGAGTTCGCCTTCGAGGTGCCGTTGTCGTTCCTGCTCGAGCCCGGTAACCGGCAGGTGGTGCAACGCGAACTGCACGGCAGGCGGTTGCCGATGATCGAATTTCACTACCAGGGTCATCGCATCTGGGGTGCCACGGCAATGATGATTTTGCAATTTATAAAAATCTTAGAAAACAAATAAATATGACTCCTATCGAGAAACTACGTGAGGTCATGGAGAGACTCCGGGATGCCGAGCGGGGTTGCCCGTGGGATCTCAGGCAAACCTTCAAAACGATAGCCCCGTACACCGTGGAAGAGGCGTATGAGGTTTATGACGCGATCGAGCGCGACGACATCGCGGCGATTTGCGATGAGCTGGGCGACCTGTTGTTCCAGGTGGTTTTTCACGCGCGTATGGCCGAAGAGGCCGGGCATTTCGATTTCGACGATGTCGCGAGCGCGATTGTCGGCAAGCTTGTGCGACGGCATCCGCATATATTCGGCGACGATCCAAAACGCGATGCGGGCGAGGTCAGGATCAAGTGGGAACAGATCAAGGCTGACGAGAGGGCCGAATTGGCGGACAAGAGCGCGCTGGCCGGTGTGGCCCGGGCCCTGCCAGCGCTGAAACGTGCCCAAAAACTTGGAAATCGGGCGTCGGTTGTGGGATTCGATTGGCCCGACCGGATCGGTGTGGACGAAAAGATTCGCGAAGAACTCGCCGAACTCGAGGTCGCGATCGGGACCCGTGAGCGTGCTGCAATCGATGAAGAGTTTGGTGACTTGCTGTTTGCGGTCGTCAACCTGGCGCGCCATCTGCAGGTCGATCCGGAAGCAGCGCTGACAGCGGCAAATTACAAGTTTGAACGCCGTTTTCGCGAAATGGAGCAAAAAATCCTTGGCAGTGGCAAGAAACTGGCCGAGTTGACGCCGGAGTCGCTTGACCAGGAATGGCGTGCCGCCAAGCAGCGCCTTAAACCCTGAAAGGGCTCTGACTCCTTTTGGCTTGTTCAGCCAGTATTCATTGGCCAGGCATTACCTTGGTGCCCAGGCTGGCAAATATGCCAGCTGCAAGCACTAAAGGAACCAGATCATGAATAGCCAACGAAAGACAGCAGGAATGACCGCAACGGCTATGCTGTTCGGCCTGGCAACCCAGGCGGTTGCAAAACCGGTCTATGACTACGCGGACGTCATCAGCTCAAAGCCCGTCGTTCGCTACGTTACGGTCAGTACCCCTGTGCAGGAATGTTGGGACGACCTCGAGTACTACACGGTTGAACAACGGCCGCCCGGTGTCGGCGCAAGAACGCTGGCCGGCGCCATCATCGGTGGCGTGATCGGACATCAGTTCGGCAGTGGTAGTGGCAACGATGCGGCAACGGTCGCGGGTACGCTGATTGGCGCGACCGTAGGCAATCGCAGTGCCTACCGCAATGGCTTTTATGGCCCGGTGCAATACTCGCGCCCGGTAAAGCGCTGCGAAACGCAGTACCGCGAGAGCCAGGAGCAGCGCATCGACGGCTATGATGTCGTGTATCGCTACCATGGCCAGAAATATGCGACGCGCATGCCCTACGACCCGGGTCGAAAGATCCGCGTGCGTGTCGATATCCGGCCGGCGGGATAAGGCGTGACACCGTTCGTTGCAATTGGCTGGTTGCCATACCACACTTGTAGGCCAGCCAGTTGCAACTTCTGCGGTGTCCTGCAAAGGTAATTTTCGGTGCGATTGATTCTCACAATTCTGGCGTTCTCTTTATTGGCCGCGGCGCCGGTCGCGGCAGAGGCGTTCGATCTGAACGATGTCCTGCAACTCGCCGACAACGACGGGATGACGCTGTCGGAGGCGGTCGAGTCGGTACGCCGAAGCACCGATGGCCGCATCGTCAGCGCCGAGACCAGGACCAAAAACGGCAATGAAGTGCACCACATCAAGGTCCTGACCAAGGATGGCAAGGTCAAAACCTACACAGTCCAGGGACGCAAGAGCGATAGAGGGTAAGCGCATGCGATTGCTGGTTATCGAAGACGATCAGATTCTGCGCCAGTCACTTGCGGCCAAACTGGTGGACGCAGGATTTGCCGTGGAGCAGGCAGCCGACGGCAAGGAAGGCTTGTATTGCGCACAGGAATACCCGATCGATCTTGCGATCATCGACCTCGGCCTGCCGGAAATTTCGGGGCTCGATGTCATCCGCAAGACCAGGGAGATCGGCAGAAGTTTTCCCATTCTGATTCTGACTGCGCGTGATCGCTGGCAGGACAAGGTTGACGGACTCGACGCCGGCGCCGACGACTATGTGGTAAAGCCGTTCCAGTTCGAGGAAGTGATAGCGCGGGTCAACGCGCTGTTGCGGCGTAGTGGCGGCTGGGCATCGTCGACCATGGTTGCCGGTCCCGTCTCGCTCGACCTGTCGCGCCAGGAAGTCAAAGTGAACGACGAGGCGATAGAACTAACCAGCTTCGAGTACAAGATTCTGGAATACCTGATGGTCCGCGCCGGGCAGGTCATTTCGAAAACGGAATTGACAGAACGACTTTATGACCAGGACTTTGAGCGCGACAGCAACGTGATTGAGGTCTTCGTTGGCCGCTTGCGCAAGAAACTGGACCCTGATAACTCCATCAAACCGATCGAAACTTTACGCGGCCGCGGCTATCGCTTTGGACTGGAACGCAAGCAGTCCGCCTGAGCCGACACATGTCGTCCTTAAGCGCTCGATTGCTTGTCTCCGTCAGTGTGCTGCTGCTGATTTTTTTTGGTGTCACGATCGTGGCACTCGACGTCGCGTTCCGCGCCACCAGCGAGCAGGCCCAAGAGGACATTCTCGATAGCCAGCTGATGTCGCTGCTGGCGGCAGCCGAGCCCACCGCCGATGGCGTACTTGGAATGCCGCCGGACCTGCCCGAACCGCGTTTCGGCACGATTGATTCCGGGCTGTATGCAGAACTTGCCGGCGCCGACGGCGTGACGATCTGGCGCTCGCGATCGGCGCTGGGACTTGATTTACCGGCGAGCTCACCGTCCGCGGGCGGGGCGCAGGAATTTCGCGAAGTCGCGCTCGAAGACGGCACGCCATTACTGATGTTAAGCCTTGCGGTGCAATGGGAGTTTCCCGACGGTGAACTGCGACCGTATGTCTTCAAAGTTGCCGAAAATCTTGATGCATTCAACGCGCAACTCGCCAAGTTTCGCCGTCAGCTATTCAGCTGGTTCGGCACGATCGCGGTAATCATGTTGTTGTCGATCGCGTTTCTGTTACGTGGATTACTGCGACCGCTGCGCCAGATCGAAGCCGAAATCGTCGCCATCGAGGAGGGTGCTCGCACCAGCCTGTCCGATCGTTACCCGAGCGAATTGCAGGGTGTCGCACGCAATATGAATCTGCTGATCGGCAGTGAGCGGGCGCGCTCGGAGCGCTATCGCGTAACTTTGGGCAATCTCGCGCACAGCCTCAAGACACCTCTGGCAGCCATTCGCGCTCTGCTGGAGGAACGCGGGCAACCAGAATTCGAGCATCGCGCCAATGAGCAAATCGATCGCATGGATGAAATCGTTCGTTATCAACTGCGCAAGCCGACGGCGACTGCGAATGATGGCCTCGCATTTGCGCGTGTCAATATTGCGGGGGAGTTGCAGCGCCTGGTGGCAGGTCTGCGGAAAGTGCATCACGAAAAATCGCCACGCATCGAAGTCGACGTGGACCCAGAAGCGCGCTTGCGTGGCGATGCGGGCGACTTGCACGAGCTGGCGGGAAACCTGATCGATAACGCGTGCAAGTGGTGCAGCTCGAATGTTCGGGTCAGCGTCAGCGCCATCACTGCAAACAACAGGCATGCCACCGGCATGGTTTTACGCGTTGAAGACGATGGCCCGGGCGTTCCGTCGGACGATGCCGGGGTCCTGCTGCAACGCGGAACACGCCTGGACGAATCCACCCCGGGGCATGGTATCGGCCTCGCCATTGTCAGGGACATCGTTCTTTCCTATGGTGGCGCGATTACAATCGGCCGCTCATCCATGGGTGGGGCCGATATCACGGTCACCATTCCTTAGCTCCGCACAGGCACACGGCATGTTTATTCGTTTTGTTACCACCGGTGGCACGATCGACAAGGTCTACTTTGACGCCTTGAGCCAGTATGAAGTGGGTGATTCACCGATCCGGCAGATCCTGGCTGAAGGCCTGGTCAACATTGACTACGACATCGTGCCGCTGTTGCAGAAAGACAGTCTCGAAATGACCGACGCCGATCGAGCAAGACTTCGTGACTTTATTGCCGATGATTCGGCCGATCGCTACGTGATTACTCACGGCACCGACACGATGCCCCAGACCGCTGAGGCGCTGGCCGGGCTGCAGGGAAAGACCATCGTGCTGACGGGCGCGCTCACGCCGGCAAGATTTCGAACGACGGACGCGGTTTTCAATGTTGGCATGGCCGTCGCCGCGGCACAGGCCTGTGCCGCCGGCGTCTACATAGCAATGAACGGCGAGGTCTTTCCTGCCGGCCAGGTTCAGAAGAATCGCGCCGAAAATCGCTTCGAACGGCGACCCGCCTAAAGCGTGAAATTGACGCCCTGCGCCAGCGGCAGGTCACTACCCCAGTTGATCGTTGTCGTCTGCCGCCGCATGTAGGCTTTCCACGCATCGGAGCCTGCTTCGCGGCCACCACCGGTTTCTTTCTCACCGCCAAATGCACCACCAATTTCCGCGCCGGAGGTGCCGATATTGACGTTGGCGATGCCGCAATCGGAGCCGGCGGAGGACAGAAAGCGTTCGGCGTTTTGCAGCCGGTCGGTGAATATCGCCGAGGACAGTCCCTGCACGACCGCGTTTTGCATCGCAATGGCGTCGTCAAGCGTATTGAACCGGATCAGGTAAAGAATCGGCCCGAATGTTTCCGATTGCACGATGTCCCAGTCGTTCTTCGCCACGGCAATCGCGGGCGTAATGAAGTTGCCGGGGCGGTCAAGGCGTTTGCCGCCGCAGAGAATGTCGCCGCCACTGGCGCGCACGGCATCGCAGGCGGCTTCGACCCGCGCCACGGAAGCCGGATCAATAAGCGGCCCCATCAGGGTCTTGGGGTCGAGTGGATCGCCGATGCGTATCTGGCTGTAGGCTTTCACCAGCGCATCCCTGACCTCGGCAAAACGGGACTGGTGAATCAATACCCGGCGCGTCGTCGTGCAGCGCTGTCCTGCAGTGCCGACCGAACCGAAAACGATTGCCGGAATGGCGAGATCCAGGTTGGCAAATTCGTCCACGATAATTGCGTTATTGCCGCCAAGCTCCAGGAGCACACGACCCATCCGCCCCGCGACACGAGCGCCGACCTGGCGACCGACTGCGCAGGAGCCCGTGAACGAGAGCAGCTTGATACGTGGGTCGTCGACAAACGTCTCTGCAAGTTCGTTGCTGTCGTCGTTGATCAGGAAGAACGCCGCCGGCAGGTCCTCGTTCGCCAATGCAGCATTAACAATTTTTTGCACTGCGACGCCGCAAAGGGCGGTTTTCGGCGAGGGCTTCCAGATATTCACGTTGCCGCAGATTGCCGCGATGCACGCGTTCCAGGCCCAGACCGCAACCGGAAAATTGAATGCGGTGATGGTGCCGACCAAGCCGAGCGGATGCCATTGCTCGTACATGCGATGTTGCGGGCGTTCGGAGTGCATCGTATTCCCGTACAACATGCGTGACTGGCCCACGGCAAAGTCCGCTATGTCGATCATCTCCTGCACTTCACCCACACCCTCGGATCGGATCTTGCCGTTCTCCAGTGTGACCAACGCACCGAGCGCGTCGCGGTGCTCGCGCAATGCGTTGCCAATCAGGCGCACCGCGTTGCCCCGTACCGGTGCGGGTATCCGGCTCCAGGCCGAGAATGATTCCTCGGCCATTGCGATCACGCGCTCATACTCGGATTTTGAAGTAGTGCGCACGCTGGCGATGAGTTCGCCCGTGCTGGGATTGATCGAGTGAATCAGCCCCGATGTCTTATCCTCTGATGATTCAGTGCCATACCAGGTACCGGGATTGATCGCGTCGAGGCCGAGTTTCCTGAGCAGATCGTTCATTTCCTGCCCCCTTTGTTGCGCTGATGACCGGTCTGGCCGCGCGCCACGCGCTCGGCCGATTCCTTGTTGGTGCCGCCATGCGCATAGTACTTGCCGAAACGATTGTTCAGGACATCGGTCAGGCGAAACTGCTCCTGCGCGACGAATCCCTTGTACTTACCCGGAGACGACAGAACGATGTCCAATACCGAACAGATGCCGGCGGCCGTCGTGATCTGGATCGCGGACCAGAGTCGGTCTGCGACGAACTGCGGGTAGACCTTGTTGACATAGTTCTCTTCGCGGAATTCTCCGTCCTGCATGCCGGTAACCGCGGCATAAATGATGACGACATCCTGCAAGGTCTGTGGCACGGCGTTTTCGAGTATCCGTTTAAGCGTCGGGCGATCGTGATTCAGATTAAGCCCGTTCATCAACAGGCGAATCTGTTCGCAGTGTCCCGGGTAGCGAATCGTTTTGTAATTCATCGAGCGAGCGCGATTGCCATAAGTCTCGCCGAGTGAGCCAAGCCCGCCCGACGTGTTGAACGCTTCGTACAGCGTGCCGTCGATCTCGATCTGCTCGAGGCCTTCGAGCGGCAATACGTTGACTTCCTTGCCATTGACGATGCTTTGGCACAGGTTCCCATATTCGTTGATGACGCCGTCGGTCGACCAGGTCAGCGAGTACTTGAGTACATTGTTCGGATGCTGTGGCAGGGCACCGACGCGCAATTTTACCGTGCGCAATTCCTCGAAATGCTGGATAAGCTCGTTAGCGGCAATGCTGATGAAGCCCGGCGCGAGTCCGCACTGTGGCGCAAATACCTGCGCAGCACCTGTTGCGAGCTTGCGCACGGCCTCGGTGACGGCAACGTCCTCGGTCAGGTCGAAATAATTCAGGCCTTCCGCTTTCGCGACTTCGGCGACGGCCACGTTGCAGTAATATGGCAGGCCGGAAACGACCGTTCCCGGCTTGTGCTTGCGCACATGGGCCGTTAATGCAGCCTTGTCGCTTGCGTCGAGGTCGAATGCGGACAGCCGGAGCAGAAATAGGCGATGCGGCGGATCGGCGCCTTGTAATCGCTCAAGGACCGTTCG
>CAZHLE010000056.1:13462-16160 GCA_964533065.1 uncultured Woeseiaceae bacterium
AACATTGGCATTTTTGTGGGCATTGACAACGTGGGCAGCGACACCGGGACTGGAGTCAGCGAGTTGCACCCGATAGTCGCCTGACTCGGACAGCAGGCCCGAAATCAACGCGCCAATTTTGCCGGCGCCGAGGACGAGGATGTCCTGCATTTGTGTGTCTCCAGTCAGGAAAAAGGCCGGGCCTCGCCGGCGTTCTAATGGCGCGCATTGTGCCAATCTCGCGGTGCCGTTTCCACACACGCCTAAGCCGCTGATTACAGAAGAAACTTTTGCAGCGTTTGGCAGCGGCATGGCATAGTCGACGACTCAAACGCGCTGATTTCCCGCGAACTTACGGCATTCTTCAGGAACAAATGTGAGCAGAAACATTCCCGCTGCCGACTGGCATCCTGCCAGCTGGCAAAAGCATCAGGCTGCGCAACAGGCGGTTTACCCGGACAAGGCAGCGCTGGATGCGGCGGTTGCCGAGCTGAGCCGATTGCCGCCGATTGTGACCTCGTGGGAAGTCGATGCACTCAAGGACCTGATTGCCACGGCGCAACGTGGTGATGCCTTCGTCCTACAGGGTGGCGACTGCGCGGAAACATTCGAGGAGTGCACTTCGGAAAACATTGTCGCCAAGCTCAAGATCCTGCTGCAGTTCGGGCTGAAAAAGCCCGTGGTCAGAATCGGTCGTATGGCCGGCCAATACGCGAAACCGCGTTCCGCCGATACCGAATCGCGTCACGGGCTGGCCTTGCCCAGCTTCCGTGGCGACCTCGTCAATCGACTGCCATTTACGGCTGAGGACCGCGTTCCGGATCCCCAGTTGATCCTGCGTGGCTATGAACGCGCCGCATTGACACTGAACTTCGTGCGTTCGCTGATCGACGGCGGTTTTGCGGACCTGCATCATCCGGAATACTGGGATCTTGGCTGGGTAGGGCACTCGGCGATGGCCGCGGAATACGGAGCCATCGTCAAGTCGATCTCCAATTCGCTGGATTTCCTTGAAACGGTTTCGGGCCGCGAATTGCACCATACGCAACGAGCCGACATGTACGCTGCACACGAAGGCTTGCACCTATTCTATGAGCAGGCACAGACACGTTTTCTGGATCGGCGGGACCGTTGGTACAACCTGACCACCCATTTCCCATGGATCGGCATGCGCACAGCGGCGCTGGATGGCGCGCATATTGAGTACTTTCGTGGCATTGCGAACCCGATGGGCGTGAAGATCGGGCCGGGAATGACGGCTGAATGGCTGCAGCATCTGATTGCGGTGCTGAACCCTCGCAATGAACCGGGCCGCCTGACTCTGATCCATCGTTTCGGCGCGAAGGCAATCGACGATCATTTGTCCGGACTCATAGCTGCAGTGCGCGAGACCGGTTCGCCGGTCCTCTGGGTTTGCGACCCGATGCACGGCAATACTGAATCAACCGCAGATGGAACCAAGACGCGGCGCTTCGACAATATTGTTGCCGAGCTTGAATCGGCGTTTCGTATTCACCGGTCCATGGGTAGCTATCTCGGTGGTGTGCACCTCGAACTGACCGGCGAGAACGTGACGGAATGCACGGGTGGCGCGCGTGGTCTGACCGACGGTGATCTGGCACGTGCCTACAAGACCACGGTTGATCCACGGCTCAATTACGAGCAGGCCATGGAAGTCGCCATGCGCATCGCCGGGCTGCACCAGCCCGGCTAGACCTTGAACAAACCGATCTTTGACAGGGATTGCCGCGCCTGTCCGCGGCTCGCAGGCTTTCTCGATACCGTGAAGGCGCGTCACCCCGACTACTATTGCCGGCCCGTGCCACCATACGGTGATTCGCGCGCGAATTTCCTCGTCGTTGGTCTAGCTCCCGGCATGCATGGCGCGAACCGCACCGGCCGACCCTTTACCGGCGATCATGCCGGCATTTTGCTGTACCAGATGCTGCACAAATATGGCTTCGCCTCTGCGCCCGAATCCGTGGCGAGCGACGATGGCCTGGAATTGAAACGCTGCCGCATAACGAACGCGGTCAAATGTCTGCCGCCCGATAACAAACCTGTAGGCGCGGAGATCAACACTTGCAACGCTTACCTGGCAAGCGAAATCATGGCGTTGCCGGCCGACGCGGTAGTGCTCGCGCTGGGCGGTATCGCCCATCGCGCAATTCTCAAGGCTCTTGGCGCGCGGCGGGCCGAATTCAGTTTTGCGCATGCGGCACTTCACCGGCCCGGTCACATCCGGCTGCTCGACTCTTATCACTGCAGCCGCTACAACACGAATACGGGCCGACTGACGGCAGCGATGTTTGACGCCATATTTGCAGAGGTGCGGCTGTTACTGGATAAATAGCAGCGTGAGCGACGACCGAATTTTTGACGCGAAGACTTTTCTTCAAAACCTGACCCATCGACCGGGCGTGTATCGCATGCTCGATGCAAAACACAATGTCTTATATGTCGGCAAAGCAAGTGATTTGAAAAAGCGCGTCGCGAGCTACTTCCAGCGCACGCAGGCAGCGCCGAAGACGGCCGCGCTGATGGAGCTTGTCTGCAATGTCGAGGTCACCGTCACCAATACCGAAGCCGAGGCGCTGCTGCTTGAATACAACCTGATCAAGCAGCACAGGCCGCGTTACAACGTCACGCTCAGGGATGACAAAAGTTACCCTTACATTTATGTATCAACGAACCACCGGTTCCCGCGGCTGCAGTTCCA
>CAZHLE010000057.1:0-15730 GCA_964533065.1 uncultured Woeseiaceae bacterium
CGACGCCACACCTCCCGGCCGAAACCAATGACAATCTCTCGAACCTGCCAGCCGAGCAGTCGTGCCACCAGCGCGTGACCCAGTTCGTGCAGCACGAGCAGCGGTACCCAGAACAGGAGGATGAATACGAGGCTAAGGCGTTGAGCGGAGAATTCCTCAAACACCGCCACGAGAATCATCCCTGCAAACAGGGCGCCGGCAATCGCGGCGATACGGGATTCGAGTCTCGTGAGCGGGCGCCGCCCGGCTGGTATTTTCAGGTCGGTAAACATGATCTGTTTGTGCCCCAGGCAGGAGCGCCAGCGCAGCCCGCGGCGATTTTCTGCTAGTCTTTAGGCATCTTCGAAGGGAGTCAATAATGGACGCAATCTGGATAAAGGTATTCATTTTAACCTTGAGCGAATGCGTCGCTCCGGCCGGCAAAACCGTTTGCCAGGAGCAGCAGCTTGAAATGCAGTTTCTCGCCCAGGCCGAGTGTGAGGTGGCACTGCAGCAGTTGATCGAAATCAAGGATCAGTCGGCCAACACGATAGTGAATCGTGACCAGTCCGGCTGCGCGCCGTCCGCGCGCCAGGCAGAAGCTTTCCCGAGTGCGGAAGCGGTAAAAGCCGCGAGCGATGCCGGGCGCTGGCACGAACCGGCCGCGATTACGACAGCGGCTCCGTCGGCGATGGCGCACGAAGAGCGCCTCGCGAGCTTGAAGAGCTGCGAGGAGACTTTGGGGGTTGCACCCTGCAAGCTCGGCGACATCATCGTAGAGGGCGCGAGCACGGGCAGGCCGGTGGAGATCTGGCGGCGCAGTAATTGAAGCGGCGGTAAGGTGTTCAGAGCATGAACGGGACGATCGCTTTGCGGTCACGCGGGTAGTCGGCAAATTCCGTCCGGTACCAGCGATGATTCGCGATCGCACGCGGCAGCAGGTTGGCGATCGTGAACACGGCGAAGGCCAGGCCGGCGGCTGACCAGGTGAGGACGGCCCAGCCGATCCACTCGAGCATTTCGCCGAGGTAGTTCGGGCACGAGACCAGCCGGTACAGGCCACCCTGCGGAATCCGGTAACCCGACTCGCCGTCGTTGCGCAGCTGCAACAGGGTCCGATCGGCGTGCCGGTTGATCGTCCAGCCTAACAAAAACAGCACTATGCCAAACAAGAACGTCGGGCTCGTTAGCCAGTCCTCGGCGTAGTCACCGAAATGCGAGATCCAGCGCGCATTCACATAGGCATTGAGGCTGTTAAAGCAGAGCGCCATCAGCACGACAGTCCAGGGCATGCGGCTTTGGGTATTGCGCAGCCGGAACGGGTAGACAAACGTTCGATACACATAGTGAAACTGCCACAGGCCCAGCATTGCCAGCGGTACAAACTGTGCGGCGTGGTCACCTTTGGCGTATACAGCGAGGAACAGCAGGACGGCAGGGCACTCCATGACGATCCAGCCCAGCCTGGCAGGAAGCGAGGGTCCCCATCCGCTACGCGAATGCCGACCGTAGGGAGCGGTGACAAAGAACAGGGCGATGAAGGTCAAACCGGCCGCTGCACAGATCGTGACGACAAGGAGTCGGTGCAATTCCAGTTCAGCCATACGCTTTGCCCGTCGACGAAAGGGTGGAAGTCTAGTACGTTTAGCGCGAGGCTTCAGATGAAACGAATTGCGATTTTCGCTGACGGTACCTGGAATTCGCCGGAGGACGGTGAAACCACCAATGTGCTGCACATGGCCCGCGCGGTGATGCCGGATGTCAATGGCACCAAGCAGGTCGCGTTTTATGACTGGGGCGTCGGTACAGACCGCAAGAAGTTTAGCGGCGGCCTGACCGGCGCCGGCATCGACAAGAACATCCTGGATTGCTACCGGTTCCTGGTGCACAACTACGCGGTCGGCGACCAGTTGTTCTTTTTCGGCTTCAGTCGTGGTGCCTACACGGTGCGCTCACTGGCAGGATTGATCCGCAATTGTGGTTTGCTGCGGCGCGAGCATGCACGCAGAATCAGCGAGGCATTTCGCCTGTATCGCAAGCGAACTCGGGCCAGTGGCCCTAATGAGCCGCAACCGACAAAGTTTCGGCGGGATTTCGCGGTTGCCGACACCACACCCATCGAGTTCGTCGGCGCCTGGGACACGGTCGGCGCACTGGGCATCCCAGTGCCGTTCTGGGGCACGCTGAATCGGCGCGAATTCCTGTTTCACGATACCGAGCCGAGCAAGATCGTGCAGCATGCGCGACACGCGGTCGCCATCGACGAAAGCCGCGAGGACTTTACACCGGTGCTCTGGAGCGACAAACCCAGCGTCGATATTCAACAGGTATGGTTTGCGGGCGCGCACAGCGATGTGGGTGGCGGTTATCGCGAATCCGGCCTGAGCAACTGCGCGAGTCAATGGATGCTCAAGGAAGCCAATAAATTCGGACTGCAGTTTGAGGCGCATTTCCTGAATGCGGTAACACCGGATCCGGCCGACAGGCAGCACGAATCGCGCAAAGGTATTTACCTTGCGCGCGCTGAACTGGTGCGCACTGTGAAGGGGCCCGTGCACCGCAGTGTCAAGCAGCGTTGGGATCTTAATGCGCACAACTATCGAAAGAAGAGTAAGGCTCTCGGTCGCCTGCTGGATTCTGTCGCCGGCGACTGGAGCAAAATCGACATCGTCGATTAGGCGATTATTCTGCAATTCTATCCAGTGACGGCGAGCGTGAGCATGAAAGCAATCGTAGGATTCGGGTTTTTCCTGTTGTTCCTGGCCGGTATCGCGCTGGTCATGCTGCAGGGGCGAGAGATGGCGCGGCAGAATCTCCCCGGTGGCGGTGCCAGCATCGCCGGGCAGGAATGGCGACCCATACTACTCGGTGCGGACCCGGTGCCGGCCGACAGCGGCATGCAGGTCGTCTTTGGCGTGGACGGCAGCATCAAGGGCCATGGTGGTTGCAACAGCTTTTTCGGCAGCCTGGAAAAGACCGACCATGGCATCGCGGTCGGGCCACTCGGCGCCACGCGCATGGCTTGTGCGCAAGAAGTCATGAGCATGGAAAGTGCGTTCATGCAGGCACTGCAGACGACGCGTCAAATCGAGCTTGGCGAGCAGCGCTTGCAGCTGCTGGACGCCGACAGGCGTTTGTTGCTGGAGCTTGTGGCCGGGAACTAGGCCGCGAATGCGGCATCGATGACGTCGGCAATCCGTTGCGCGCTTTGCGCCGGTGCCATGACATGCACGCCCGCGACCCCGGACATTTCACGATAGTTATTGATGAGCTCGACGCAGATTCGGTGTCCTTCTGCCGCCTCGTCATCGGCGTTTTGCAGGCGCTGCATCACGCTGTCGGGAATCGATACGCCGAACAGGTTTTCATGCATCCATTTCGCAGAACGCAATGACGCAATCGGCCCGACCCCGATGATCAGTGCAACCCGCTCGAGCAGGCCGTGTTGCTTCAGCCGCTCGACGTAGCGCTTCGTTACGGCTGGCTCATAGCAAAACTGTGTCTGGATGAATCGCATGCCGAGGTCGGCTCGTGCCGCCAGCTTTTCCGGGCGCCAGTCTGCCGGCGGGTCGAACGGTGCGTCGACGCCACCGACGATAAAATTGGGTCGATGCGACAATTCACGACCCGAGCCAATCGTCCCTTGCTCGCTCATCTGCCTGGCCAGCGCGATGATGTCGTTTGCCTGGAAGTCGAATACGCCCTTTGCATCCGGCTCGTCGCCGGCGCCCGGATTATCACCCGTCAAGACCAGGATGTTCTCGATGCCCAGCGCGGCCGCACCGATCAGGTCCGCCGAGATCGCAATGCGGTTGCGGTCGCGACAGGTCATTTGCAGAATCGGCTCGATGCCGTTCCGTTGCAACAGGGCCGACGCGGCCAGGCTCGACATGGTGACGCGCGCGCCGGCGCCGTCGGTTACGTTGACGGCAACGACGCGACCGCGCAGCGGTTCGGCCTGGCGTAGCAATGCGTCCGCGTCTGCCGTCAGCTTCGGCGTGATTTCTGCAGTAACGAAGAATTTTCCGCTATCGATAGCTGCCTTGAGATTTCCTCCTGGAGTCATTACCGGTCCCGGGTCGAGTGGATTCAGCGGCGCAGCTTAGTGCATTGCCGATAGGATTGTCCAAGCGACTTGCACCGACAGGACAAGAACTCGAGCGGTCTCACCCTGCTACGATGCCTGACACATGGACATGACGACCCTCGATGAACTGCGCATCGTTCTTGACCCGGTGGGGGAGATTGCGATCGCTATCGCCCTGATGCTGATCATGTTCGGCGTCGCACTCGGTTTGCGCGTTGCAGACTTCACCAGCCTGTTGCAGCGTCGTGTCCTTTTCCTGGCCGGTGTGCTTACCCAGGTCGTCGGCCTGCCGCTGATTACGTTGGCCCTGGTCAAACTGATTGCGCCACCGCCGTCGCTGGCGCTCGGCATGTTTGTGGTCGCTTGTTGCCCGGGCGGCGCTGTGTCTAATCTTTATACTTATCTCGCGCGCGGCGACACGGCGTACTCGGTCTCCCTGACCGCCGTTTCCAGTGCGCTGGCGGCGTTGCTGACGCCAGCCTCAATCCTGTTCTGGTCGGGGACCTATCGGCCGACATCGACTCTGTTGCAAACCATAGACTTCAATGCCGCGGCGTTTTTGACTCAAACGACGATTTTGTTGGCACTGCCGCTGGTCTTGGGGATGATTCTGGGTGCGAGGGCGCCCGATGTCGCGATGCGCATGCGGCGCTACATCACATTGGCGGGGTCACTGGTTTTGGCCGGGGCGATCGTTTACGGAAGTACAAAATTCTTTGCACTGTTGCTGCCTGCGCTGCCGTTGCTCGGCATGCTGACGATTGTGCACAATGCCGTCGCCTTCGCCGCCGGTGCTTTCGCGGGCCTCGCATTGCGGGCGAACCGGGCCACGCGGCGTGCATTGACCTTCGAGATTGGCATCCAGAATTCGGGGCTCGCCATCGTTATCCTGCTGGCGCAGTTCGATGGGCTCGGTGGTGCGGCGGCGATAGCCGCCCTGTGGGGAGTCTGGCACCTGGTCGCGGGCGGATTTTTGGTTATGCTGTTCCGATACCTGGACCAGAGGCGAGTCATGGCATGAGTTACGACCTCAAAATTACCGGCGGACGTATTTACGACGGCAACGGCGGCGTTGCGACGCGCGCTGATGTGGCGATCAAGGATGGCCTGATAGCGGCAATCGGCAATTGCGGCAGGGCGCGGCAGGTCATCGATGCAGACGGCGCAATCGTCACCCCGGGTTTTATCGACTTACACACCCACTACGACGGCCAGGTCAGCTGGGACCAGGAGTTTCGGCCATCGGTCAATTTTGGCGTAACGACCGCGATTCTCGGTAATTGCGGCGTCGGTTTTGCGCCGGTCCGCCCGGGCGATCACGACCGGCTCATTCGCCTCATGGAAGGCGTCGAGGATATCCCCGGGACCGCATTGCACGAGGGCATCAGCTGGCAATGGGAGTCTTTTCCGCAGTACCTGGACGCGATCGATCGTGTGCCGCATACGATCGACTTCGGTGTCATGGCAGTGCACGACCCGATTCGCGTGTACGCCATGGGTGATCGGGCAGGCCAAGAACATAAAGCCACGGCCGATGACATCGTGGCCATGCAGCGATTGCTGGCCGAGGCGATGGACGCCGGGGCCGCCGGATTTTCAACCGGGCGTACCGACGTGCACCGAACCGCGGATGGCGAGTGGACGCCAGCGTCGGAGGCCAGCCGTGAGGAACTGGTCGGTTTCGCAGAGGTTTTGCGCGGGCGCCGGTCCGGCGTGCTGCAACTGGTCAACGATTTCGACCTGGAACGGCCAGGTGATCAGTTTGCGGAGGAATTCGCACTGATAGAAAGTTTTGCGCGGGCGGCTGGTCGGCCGTGCTCGATCTCGTTGATGCAGCGCGATTTTGCGCCGGACCAGTGGCGACAGATACTGGTGGAAACCGAGAGACTGAATCGCGACGGCGTCGACTTTCGTGTACAGGTAGCGCCGCGCGCGATCGGTGTCATCAACGGGCTGCAATGCACCTTCCATCCCCTGCTGGCACAGCCTGCTTACCAGTCGGTTGCGGCCAAGCCCCTGGCGGAGCGCGTCGCGATCATGCGCGACCCTGATTTCCGCAAGCGCTGCCTCGCGGATCGGCCGGTCAGGCTTGCCGGAGAGGGCTCATCGGTGCCGCCGATTGTCGATCGAATTATCGGTGAAATTGAGACCATTGCGTTCAAGCTGTTTCGACTCGGTGAGCATCCGGACTACGAACAGACGGCCCAGCAATCACTGGGGGCTGAGGCACGTCGCGAGGGCGTGTCGGTCATGGAAAAACTTTACGACGTTTGTCTCGAAGATGATGGCCGGCAACTGATTTACTTTCCGATTTACAACTACACGGAATTCAACTACGAGAACGTGCATACCATGCTCACACACCCAAATGCATTGCTTGGGCTGTCGGACGGTGGTGCGCATGTCGGCACCATTTGCGATGCCAGTTTTCCCGCCTATTTCCTGTCGCACTGGACCCGTGATCGCGATGCGGACCGCATTGAACTTGCGCGTGCAGTGCAGATGCTGAGCGCGGATGCGGCCGACTATCTGGGCCTCGCCGATCGTGGCCGAATTGCCCTCGGCCAGCGGGCCGACCTCAATGTCATCGATTATGCTGCCCTGTCACTGCGGCGACCGCACATGATGCGGGATTTGCCAGCCGGTGGGCAGCGACTGCTGCAAGCGGCAACCGGGTTTCGCGCAACTCTGGTCGGTGGGCAACGCGTCATTGATAACGATGTCGTGACCGATGCGCGCCCGGGCCGGCTGGTACGTTTTAACTGACCGTCGACGGGCTCGTCAGAAATCTGCCGGCGTAAACATTCGTTCTGTCGCCGGATCGGCCAGTCTCTCGGCAAGTTGTCGAATCCTTCCCGCAAGCTCACGCCGCGTTGCGCGCAGCGCTTCGATCTCCGTACCGAGTCGTAACAGCCTGACAATCGCGACTATCGAGTTAAGCAGCCCGACCTCGGTTTCAATGAGTCGCACCGAAACAAAAAAACTCAAGGTCAATGCTGCTATCGCGAGCATGGATAACAGCCAGCCGTAGTTCACGCCGACGAAAATCGCAATGACAAGGTAGCTAAGCGGTAGCAATAGAGTGGTCGATAGTACTTTCAACGTGGCGATATCGTCGGTCTCGTAGCTGAATCGTTCGCCGACGAGTGCGGCGACCCAGCCGACGGGGAGGTGCAGCAGGGCACCGGGGATGGCCAGCGGCAGGAATATCAGCAGGTTGACCAGCCGCAGCAATAACTTGCGGAATGCGTGGCCGAGCGTCATCGGATAGCGTAGCTGATGGTCCTTGATACCAAGCATGTCGAGCCGCGCCTGGTAGTTTTCGACGTCCTGTCGGCACTGTTGCATTTCCGGGTCGTCACTCGCGAGCGTGTAACGCGCCACGAATCGCCGGCTCAGCTCGACGTATTGACCTGGTGTCAGCTTCGCCGAATCCGGTTTGTAAAGCCGGCGCGCGGTCTGTATGAATCGCAAGGTGGTCCAGTCCGGGGCGTTCAGCGTGACAGCCTGCAAGGCAACGGCGAGTGTTTCGGTCAGGCTTCGGACAGCTTCCTGTGCATCGTCGCGGTAGCGCCTGAGCCATGGTTCATCGATCGATATCGACTCGCCGAACTCGATCAGGACCTGGCTGCGAAAGCGGTGGCGGTGAATGTAGTTCAGGCCACAGGGCACGATGCGCACGCTGGCGATGCCGCGGGCAGCGGCCGACAGGGCGATACGTGCCGTACCGGTCTTAAGTTTGGCAAGTTGCGACTCGGGGTGGCTGACGCCTTCGGGAAAGATGCCGACGCAATTGCCCGACTCGATGACCTCATAGAGGCGATCGAATGCCGGCTGGTTGTCGATCGAATCACCGTGTTCCTCGCGCCGATACACCGGGACCGCGCCGGTCACATCGAGAATCGCGCCCAGCAATCGATACTTCCAGAGTTTGGCATTGGCGAGAAAATGCAGCGGGCGTCGGCCGCACCTCGCGGTCAGCAGCCATCCGTCCATGAGCGCATTCGGGTGGTTGCCGGCAAAAATGACCGGTCCCGTGGCTGGTACATGTTCTTCGCCCACGACATCAATTCGCCGGAAGAACGTATTCGTAATGACGTGAATCAGGGCGAGTATCAGGCGCTGCATTCGGCGTGGTCTCGGCAAAAAAAACCATCCGCCGGTAATCCGACGGATGGTTCTCAAAGGCTGTTCAGGCGCGACCGCTTAGAAACGGAATATTGCCTGCGCAGTAATCGTGCGGCCGGGGCCGTAGAACGCGTAGTTCGATTTGGCACCAAAGGTGCTGCCAGCCAGTGGCGTGTCGCCACCAAAAGACAGGATCTTCTCGTCGGTAAAGTTCCTGGCGAGCACCGCGACCTGCCAGCTACCCGACTCTGAACCAACCGCGGCGCGCAGGCTGAGTGTCGAGTACTTGTTCTGTACCAGCGCCGGATCGTAAGTGGCGGAAGCGTCATAGTCGTCAGTGAAGAACAGGTCGAACATGCTGCTGAAAACGAGACTATTACCGAACGGCCGCTCGTAGTTCACCGTCACGTTGGCCTGCACGTCGGACACCATTTGGTTGGACTCGCCCGTGTAATCGCAACGCGGAATACCGGCTTGCACACTGTCGGGTGGCCTGCCGAAGTAACACTGGCCATTCGTAAAGTCGGTAAATTCGAAGTCGGTAAACGCGATGCCACCGGTGACCGTCGTGTACTCGCTTGCAGCCCAGCGCACGTCGAATTCCAGGCCTTCGACTTCCGCTGCTGCCGCATTGCCTACGTTGAATCCGAGACCGCCATCAAAGATGGAAATCTGCAGGTCGTCGAACTCGGTGAAAAACACGGCGGCGTTCAGTTCGAACGCGCCATCGGCCAGCACAAACTTGCCGCCGAGCTCTACATTGCTGGCTTCCTCGTCGTCGAATTCGAAGGATGCGGGCATGTCAACCGCGAGACCCTTGTTGTTGGCGCGGAAGTCATAACTGCCCGACTTGAAGCCTTCCGACCAACTCAAATAGAGCATCGTGTCGTCGCTCGCGTCCCAGACCAGTTTTACCTCGGGCGAGAACTTGGTCTCGTCTCTTGAGCCCGACACGGGTAGCTGCCCCAGTGACGCCAGAAAGGCATTGGCCGGAACAGACAGCTGTGGCACCGGGGACTGCGCCAGGGCAACGAGGTTTGTCGATGTGATGTCGAGCAGACTGGCCCAGACGAGCGGCGCGGCAACCTGCGCCGCGGGCAATGGGTCACCGCCAACACTCGTAATGGCCAGTGTACGATCACCGTCGCGCTTGTCCTGAGTCACGCGACCACCGGCCTGGATGGTGAAGGCGTCGCTGACATTGAAATTGAACTGGACAAACGCCGACAGCACGTCCGCATCGACGTTCGCAAACCGGGAGCCCTGGGTGTTGGAAATCAGGCTGCCGGCACCGGGGCTGAGAAGGTTGCCGATTGGCACAAGGACCGAGTCGGACGTGAAAATAATCTGGTCTGCGAAGTCGTGATCGCTGGTCTGGTAGTAGAGGCCCGCAATGTAATCGAACGATCCTTCCAGCGGTGACGACAGCCGGAACTCCTGGCTGAAATGGTCGTAGGTTTCCTGCAGTGCGGCACCGAATACGTTGGTGCCGGTGAAATCGCAATCGCAGAATTCGTCGTATTCGAAATTGGAGAACGCCGTGATCGACTTGAAGTCGTAGTCACCCATCGCCCAGTCGAGTGTCAGCGAGTAGTTGGTCAGTTCGTTATTGCTGAAGTCGCCATTCGAGGAGCGAATCTCGTCCTGCACGACATTACCCGTACTCGGGTCGCCGCCGAAGGCCTGCAGGATCTGGTTATATTGCAGTCCGGGAAAAGGCCCGGCCACGGCGGGCTGCTCGTTGATGATTTCGATGTGCCGGCCCGTGACATCGAATTCACCGATTTCGGCTCTCAGTGTCGCCATAACGTTGTCCGAAAGATCAAACTCCAGCGTGCCGCGGGCACTCCAGTCCTCGCGATTTGGCTCGCTCTCGCTGAGGGTTGCATTGGTCATGTGACCGTCGCCCTGGCGTGAACGCACGGCGAGCCGGCCGCGGATGTTGTCGGAGAAGGCGCCAGAGAGCATGCCTTCGGCAATCACTTCGTCATGCTCGAATTCATTCGAAACCATTAGACGGCCCTCGAATTCTTCGGTGGGCCTGGCCGTCGTGATATTGACCGCACCGGCGACCGAGTTCTTGCCAAACAGGATCGACTGCGGGCCACGTAGCACTTCGACGCGTTCGATATCGAGGAACGGGGCTCGCCACTGCTGCGCGCGCCCGTAGTGAACGCCGTCGATATAGGTGCCGACTGACTGTTCAAACGCCTGGTTGATGCCGGAACCGATACCGCGAATGAATGCGTTGGTGCCAATGCCGGTTTCCGTCAGCGTGAAATTCGGCACCAGGAACTGTATGTCTTCGGCCTTCTGCAGTGCGGCTTCAGTCAGCATTTCGCCGCTCACGGCCGAGATAGAGACTGGTACATCCTGCAGGCCCTGTTCGCGATAGGCCGCGGTAACAATGATTTCTTCCAGCGTGATGCTGCTTTGTCCAAAAGCGTTGCCGGATATCAGCAGGGTCAGACCCTGCGCCGCGCCAAGCAGCGTCAGAATTCGCATATTTCTAATATTCATTTTGCTCCCCCCGAGCGAAAACATATCCGGGCCATTAAACGCCTGAAGAGTGCGGAGGTCAATTAGCCGATGACCGAAATCCACGCTGTCTTGGCATTCGGCCGGCGCTTCGTACCATGTCGCGGCCCGGCCACGCCAAGCGATCTCGAATGTTCTGCCGGTGCAATACGTGCAACGCCCTGACTTTGCTGGTTCCGGGCCTGTTGGCGAGCTATCGCAGTAGTGTGAAAATCCTTCGCCCGACTTTGTTCAGGCAAATGCGGGCCGTGTACCACTGAAGTAGCCCTGTCGCATTTCGCCCTTGTCGATCACAGCTACCAGCATGCGCCAGTTTTCAACGCGGTAGTCGGCGTCTGCCCGGCCAAGCAGCTCGACCATGCGCGCGTAAAGTTCGCCCTGCATCAGTGCGTATTCACGGCGTGCCTCACGGCGATACCAGTCGGTCGCATCCCTGGAACTTACCTGTTCGAATCCTGCTTCGCGAATATGCTGTGCATATTCTTCCAGCGTTTCAAGCCCGTAGGTGATGCCCTCCAGTTCGAACCAGTAGTGCATGTCTTGCGAGTATTCGCCTTCAGATTTCAACCAGTCATAACAACGAAGCTGACCGCCGGGGCGCAGTACGCGCAGGCTTTCGCCAAGAATGCCGCTCTTGTCGGAAATCTGCGTGAAAGCGCCGGAACTGACGACGATATCGAATGAATGGTCGTCGAAGGGCAGTGGGCCGACTGCCACGGTTTGAAAACTGCAGCGATCTCCGAGCCCATGAGCCTTCGCAGCGCGCTGTGCACGTTCTATTAATGGCGCCTCGAGATCGACGCCCACGACGTCTGCACCATGTGTGCGGGCTATTTCAAAGGCAGGTCCGCCGAGGCCGCAGCCAATGTCGAGGATGCGCGTGCCCTGGGTATTGATGCCATCAAGCAGCTTGGCGACATTGCCGGGTCCGCCAGGCGCCATGTAGCCCTCGCCCCAGATCAACTCAAGCATCTTTACCAGGCTGTCGGGATATTCGTTCTCGTGAGTCATCTTTTGTTTTCCGGTTTGGGTTGATGCAATGACCACGCCGTAGTCTACTTGATGCGCAACACGCCTTCCCTATGCGGGCACTGTGCGGGATTGCGTAAAGTACGGGTATAGCTCATGGGCCAGGGCGCCATCCGGAGTGGCCCGGGTCGCTGATCAGCGACAACAAAGCACTGATCTGGCTGATCAATTTGTGCTATTGGATATTGCACAACAGGGTTTTAACAGATGAGAGGAGCAGCCCATGAAGCGGATTCTTGCTTGTGCCTTGCTGGCCATGCCAATGCTGTGCTTTGCGGACAACGTCGTGCCCGTGGACAGCGTGGAGACGCACGTCAATATACGTCGCCTGCCGAACTCCTCGGCCGAAGTGGTGGGTCGCCTGCAGCAGGGCGCGTCCTTGCCCTTTGTCGCCAGCGCCGATGGCTGGAATGAAGTGCGTCTCGCCGATGGCGAGTCGGGTTTTATCAGTGCCGACTGGACCGTTGTTATTGTCGGCGCGCCGGCTGAACCGGAGGTTGCGGTGGCGGCGCCGGTTATTATTGACACTGAACCGCTGCCGGTCGTTCAAGAGACAGGGTCTGAGGCGGTGCCGGTCGCTGTTCTGCCCGAACCCGAACCCGAACCCGAACCCGAACCCGAACCCGAACCCGAACCCGAGGTCGAGCCCGAGCCTGAGCCCGAAGCGATGGCGGGATTGCCGGGTCCGCAAGGGCCAGCAGGGCCGCCGGGGCCGCAAGGTCCGCCGGGTGCCGGCGGCGCGGGGTCGATCAAGGGTGACCCCGACTATCTCGTTAAATTCAGAGACGAGACCTCGGGTTCGTCATCACAGGTCTATGACAACGGTAACCAGGTCGGCATAGGTACGACCGAACCCAAACAGCGGCTGGAAGTCAATGGCAGCATACAGATCCATGATCAGAACAGCAGCGTGGCCGGTCTGATGATGACCCAGTCCTCGGGCGATACCGGCTATATCATGCACAACCGCGCAAGCACCCTGACCATCGGTGCGGGCTCGGTGGATCGCATCACTATTACCGGCGACGGCAGCGTCGGAATTGGTGCGTCCCGGCCAGCCCATCCGTTGCAAATGGCGAGCGGCGCGCACGTGACTGCGGGTGGTGCGTGGACCAACAGCTCGTCGCGAGCGGTGAAAGAAAACATCAGTGAACTGACTCTGGAGGAGGCGCTGGCAACGCTGGCCGGACTTGAGCCTGTGCATTTCAACTATCGCGCGGACCATGCCGAAGAACACCTCGGCTTTATCGCAGAAGACGTGCCAGACCTGGTCGCGAGTAGTGACCGGCAAGGCCTCAGCACGATGGATATCGTCGCCGTATTGACGCGCGTGATCCAGGCCCAGCAGGAGCAGATCCGGCGCCTGCAGGAGCAGGTCGAGGGGCCGGATTGAGTTGAGGATATGTGACGCGAATCAAAGGAAACTCGCGCACCAAAGCTCACAATTGCCGCAATGGAAGCCGGCATGAAAAGAATTGTCATGACTTGCGTGTTACTTGCCGGTCTCTGGCCAGCGGCGCATGCGGATGTCTGGAAATGGGTCGACGCGCTCGGCAATACCCACTTTGTTGACACCATGCGACCGATTTATACGTGGGTCGATGACGAGGGCAGAGCACATTATGCCGATCAGCCCGGGCATGAAGATGCGGTATCGGTGCAACTGGTCTGGCATTCAAAAGGCAAGCTTGAGGACGTGGTCAATGGCGAATCGAAGTCCGGTTCGGATGGCTATGCGTACCCGGGAGAAACGGCCGAACAGCGTGCAGAACGAGAGCGTGCCGAAGCCTATTACTGCAATCGCGCCACGGAAATCTACGACTCCTACGTCAATGCGCCGCAGCTCTATAAGACAAACGAGAAAGGCGAGCGCGAATACCTGAGTAAAGAGGACGCAGCAAAAACGATCGCCGAAACACGCGCCAAAAAAGACGAGCTTTGCAAATAGAGAAATTGCTGATTAGTTGCTGGCCTGCAGCACGGAGTCGGCAAACATGCCGTGCTTGAGGAAAAAACTGGTGTTGCGGATCACGATGTCACTTTCCGTGATGTAGTGATGCGAATTGTCGACGATCAGGAAATCGGCCATCCCATCAATGCGTGTGCTGGCAACGGAGACTTTGCCGTCATTGGGCGCCGGCAACATGGCGGACATGAAAAAGTTAATCGAGCCCGTGCCGGCAATGACGCCGAGTTCAAAATCGGCGGGCCCCAGACGGCGCGGAATGCTGCCTGAATCAGTGCCCATTTGCAGACCGGCTTCGCCGGCGAAAATCTCCGTTGTTGGCCAGTTGCGCGTGATGTCGATGATTTCGCTGCCCTGATTTGGCGGTGCCAGCATAACGACCCTGCCGAGGTCAGGAATGGGTGATGCCTGGTGCGCGTAGCGCAGCAGGATGCCGCCTATTGAGTGGGTAACGAAATGGATGCGTTGAGCACCGGCATTGCGACAAGCAGCAAGACCCGTGTCGACCGCCATGGGTGCAAGAACCTCGACCGAGCCCGCCTGCGACGGGTAATCAACATTGACGGTCGAAAAACCGGCTTCATGCAATGCCTCGGCCATTGTCTGCATCGCGCGCCAGCTCCGGTTCAAGCCGTGGATAAGGACTACGCATTCCGACGCGCCGGTCGATTCCGCGAACGCCGTGCGCGGTGTCGTCACGCAAGACTGCAACGAGACCAGTGCCAGGGCCACAAACGCAGCCACTCTTGTGATGGTCTGATTTATCATCCGCGCATTCTGCCAAAAATCGCTTGTGGATGCCTGGGTCTTTAGACGGGCTGCAATCCAAAAGTGCCGTACCGCCACCTAAAAACTGCGTTTGGACTCAACCAGGAACTGGACGTCGTCAATTGACGCATCACCATCGAGCGGAAATGCAATATCGACATGCACGATATTGCCGAAACCCGACCGCGTCGACGCAAAACGCAAGCCAAAGCCGACATCGCGCAACCAGCCCTGGTTTGCGACGCCGGTCGGGTTCTCACCCCAGACACGACCTACGTCGGCAAATATTGCGCCGCCAACGCGAAACAGGCGAAACGGATACCAGTCGGTGAAATAGCGCTGCTCTAAGGTGAACAGGAGTTTCGAATCGCCGGTCTGATAGCGCAGTGGGTAGCCGCGCAGGCCCGTATCACCACCCAGCTCGACAACCTGGTCCAGGTCCAACTCGTGCCCATGGCTGGCATACAAAGTCGAGAAGAACATGCGCTTTCTGGATTGTTGCCGATAGAATCGCGCGCTGAAACCGACCGTCGCATTTTTGAAGCTGCCGTGCTCCACGCGGCCGTTAGCCCACAGCGATGTAAGGAGTGCATTGGACTCAAACGACCCGAAGCCACGGCTGTAGCTGCTGCTGTAAACCAAGGCGTCGCGGTCCGCACCAAAGCTCTCAGCCGCATATCCGAGCCTGGCCGACAAGCGTTGGCCAAAATAGAAATCCTCGGTGCGCCCGATCTGCTCCTTGTTCCGCGTGGTCTCGAACTGATCCTCAATAAGGTCAATGCCGAGGAACGGGTAGTTCAATATGCGATCTTCGGGCAGCAATGCAGGCAAGTCGCCATCCTCGACCATGGTGAAGCGATTGTCGTCAAATACCAGGCCCGTCTGGTAGCGACGCACCCAGCCGTTCTGCAAACCCTTCGACCAGCCACCAAACAGCGACGCAAATTGTCGGTCGTGTTGATACTCGGCGGCTTCCTCGCCCAGCGAATAAAATGTGCTGCGGCGATCATCATCCAGCACGGTGCCGCCCAGCGACCAGCGCGTATCGAGTGCATAGAAAGGTCGGATCAATTCCGCAAAGAATGAGTGGCCATCGGAGTTGTCGGCGACTGCAATCGCCCCGTCGACCCAGCTCTGCCCAATGTGAGGATCCCTGAAGCTAAACGAATTCGAGGTACGATCGACGTCATCTACCCAGCCGATGCTCACTTGCTGCCCATAGCCGAGCAGATTGC
>CAZHLE010000058.1:0-15338 GCA_964533065.1 uncultured Woeseiaceae bacterium
ATTCGCGAAGCCCTTTGGGCGGGCGAGATGCAGACCGCGCGCGCACTGCTGGGTCGATCCTATCGCATGTCCGGTACAGTAATCCGTGGCGACAAAGTCGGGCGCACGCTGGGCTTTCCAACCGCAAACGTTGACCTGCGGCGCCGCCAGAGCGCGGTAATGGGGATATTTGCCGTGCGGGTACATGGTCTGGGCGCGGGGCCGCTGGATGCGGTTGCCAGCGTTGGTACGCGTCCCACGTTCAATGGTGTGAAGCCATTGCTCGAGGTCCACCTGTTCGACTTCGATGACGAAATTTACGGTGCTTACATTCACATTGACTTTATTTCGCGGCTGCGCAGCGAGATCAAGTACGATGATATTGACGAGCTGGTTGCGCAAATGCATCGCGATGCCGACAATGCGCGATCAATATTGGCGTCGACGGCGGCATGAAACAGGGGAAATAAATGTCAGCACAAGCAGATAGCGGGATGCATCGCTTCGTCGCCTGTTGCAGTGTCGCGCTACTGGTGATCGTAGCGGACCAGGCAACCAAATGGGCGGTCATCGAGTGGATGCCGTTATACGACAAAGTACCGATCAACTCGTTTCTGAATCTTGTACACCTGCGCAATACCGGCGCAGCGTTCAGCTTTCTGGCAGATCAGGGCGGCTGGCAACGCTGGTTTTTCGTTCTGCTTGCGAGCGCGGTGAGCGTGGTTATCACGGTTTGGCTGTGGCGTATTCGCAGCGAAGGGCCATTGCTGCTGGCGGCAGGATTGTCGCTGGTGCTTGGCGGTGCGATTGGCAATCTCATTGATCGGGCAACCCTGGGCTACGTCACCGATTTCATCCAGGTCTGGTTCGGCAGCTGGCCATTCCCGGCGTTCAACATTGCTGACTCCGCTATATCGGTGGGGGCCGGGTTGTTGCTGATTGATGCGGTGCTGCTTAGTCGGGATAAAAACCGGTGACAGTTACCGGCGGTAACTGTCACCGGGGTTTGTCACCGGGGTTTAGCGCTGGTCCGTCCAGCAGTTGGCAATACTGCCGGTTGAGGTCTTGTTGCCGCGGCCATCGATGGTAAACGTTGCGCACCTTGCGGCTTCGCTGCCACCGAGAATATTCGTGGCGACTGCCGTAAAGTTGCTGGCGTCATTGGCGGTAACTGTCACCGAATAGGAACCGCTGTCGGTAACCATCGGGTCCGCGGGGTAGTTGAGCTGTGCCAGGGTTCCGTAGGTATTGGCGTTGAGGTAAAAGCGTTCCTGGTTGTTGGCAATTTCCAGCAACAGTGCTTTTGCCTCCGTGCGCTTGGCCCGGGCGGCAAATTCGCGGTAGTTCGGGTACGCAACTGCCGTGAGGATGCCGAGTATTACAACAACGATCATCAGCTCCATCAGCGTAATGCCGCGCATGTGTTTCATCATTCGCATGGTCTTTTCCTGGTTGCGACGCATTATTCTATACCGTCCTGTGTCCACAAAGTTCGCACGGGTATATTCGAAAAATCGGGATCAAAGCACTCAACGCCGATGCAAGCAACCGGGGGCGGGCGCGGACAGTCGCTGCCAGTGCAGTAGCCGTCTTCGCCCCAGTAACTCGGGAACAGGAATACCGGCACCGGCGCGATGCCGCCTTGCTCGAGCGTGGTGACTCGTGCTGCGTCAATTTCCTCGGGAGATTTCGGCACCGGTTCGCCTTGTGCGAAAACCGGGTCGCCGTTCTCGATGCTGAGTCGATACAGGCGATTGACACTGAGGCCGGCCTGGCATGGGTCAGCCGAAGCTATCTGCGGCTCGAACGAGACGAAGAAGACCGAGTCATTGAAGGTTCGCGACTGCCCCAGTACTTTTTCCGTTGGCGGCAGCGTCAGTTTCCAGCCAGGTGAGCTGGCCGAAATCGTCGTACCGTAGCTGCCACTGACCTCGACGAGATCCGAGTCCTTGACTACCGGGTAATTGTTGTAATTCGCCTGCGACAACGGGCGGAAAACATCCGCGTCACGGATCGAGTAAAAGCGGTCGTCGGTACTGTTGTTGAGCGGATGTGCCCGGTATCCGCTGCCAATACTGATCGAGAGATAACGCCGCGCCTGGATCTTGTCCGTGAACATGGCAATGTCCGGCGTCGAGTAGAAGCGGCGGGTGTCCGCCATGGTCGGATTGCTGACGGCCTCGGCACCCAGGCTCGCAATGACGCCACCGGTCACGAGCTTGCCGGGGATGGCGCCGTTGAAAATATCGAAACGCCAGACCTGGCCGCCCAGATCCGCGGCGTACATGCGATCCGCATTGCCATCGCCGCTCAGGTCAATTACGCGAACCTGGCTGGGAATTGATCGCGTCATCTTCGACAGTTGCAGGTCCGCACCGCTGTCGCGACCTGCCCGCCAGAGTAATGCGCCGGTGTCAAGGTCGAGCATGAACAATCCCGCTCCCTCCGCGTCAGGGTCTGTCGGATGAGCCGGCGTATCGTGCACGGTGTCGTAGCCGCCGCCGATGATCAGCACTGCATTCTGCGGATTAGTCGCTTGCTGGCTGTTGATGTCAATTCTGGCGACAGTCGGAGGTGACCAGGACTGGCCGGCCTCCGGCAGGTTTCGGAACCATTTCAGTGCCGGTCGCTGGGGATCCGTAACGTCAATGAGGTAGTAATTGTCGCCGCCGCGGCGCATGCCAAATACGATATAAACATAGTCCTCGGTCGGATCGATGATGCCGTCCCGGTTTTGATCGACGACAATCGGCACGATGTCACCGTCAAGACCATAATTCTTGTAGTCGACATTTTCGTTGAAATACAACTCGCGCAGTCGTGGCAGGAGTTCACGCGGGATAAACGACCAGTGTTCCTTACCGTTGTTCGCGTCGATTGCATGCAGGTAACCATCGTTGGTTGCCGTAAACAGAACGATGCTGGATTCGCCGGCCACGTTGCCATAGACAACGGTTGCTGGCTGCGCATGCAGCGTGTCACCCATCATCTTGCGGCTGGTTGTGGTCGGGTCGTCGTCGTGATCCTGGACATCCACGCCGCGGGCCCAGTCAATCAGGTCGCCGGCAGTGGGTTCGCCGACGCTGCCGGTTAGCCCGAGTATTCCGTCGCTGAACGCGGCGAGATTCCCGGAGGAGAATGAATTGGTTGGCAACAGCAAGCTGCCGAGCACATTATTCGTATACACCTTGCGTGTGAATGGATCCGGAAGTTGATTGGCTGCGCCGCCCGAATAGACATCGGGGCCATCCGGGCGCGAGCCTTCATTCCAGAAGTTGCTGGACTTCTCGGCGAAATAGCCGGTGTCCGGGTCGACGGCGTTTTGATCGTTCTTGTCGCGCACTTCGCCCTCGCGCAGCGCGTATTTCTTGATGTTACCGGGCCAATGCAATTCGTCGGTTGCGCGAAACACCGATACGTACAGGTCGTTGAGATGTTGCGTACGGTTGAATGCGTTCACGGCGACGGCGGGCGCGGTGAAGGAGATATCGCGGTCGAAAATGTTGGTCACAATGTCGGTCAGCGCCGTGGTCAGCGACTTGACGTCGGAGGCCAGGTAGTATTTGCCGCCCGAGCGCTCGGCGGTTGATTTCAACAATGGCAAGTCAACTGTAAAACCGATCGTGAAGGTCGTCACCGACTGCCGGCCCGGCAGGGCCGGGTTAATGTCGGTCTTCGACAGGTACTCGGCAATGTCATCAAGACAGGCGCCATCGTTGTTGCCGCCATCGCAGTAATTGCGACCCATAGTGCCGGCGTAGCCGGGCAGTGTGGGTGTTCTGGAATAGGCGCCCTTGTCCTGGGTGGGCTCGCCGTCAGTCAGTAGCACGATGTAATTCTTCGAACAGGCGTACTCGGCCGGTTGCCTGTAAAGCATCGGTTCGGTGGATTCCAGTGCGTCCGAATCCGTCGCGCTGAGGCCGCCGTAATCGGCCTGCATACCGCGCCAGTACAAGGCGGCCTCATAAAGAGTCTCGGACAACGGCGTCCAGCCATTGGCCGGAATGTTGTCCACTACTTGATTGGCCCTGGTGCGATTCGTATCAAGGTCCTTGATGCCATGGATGACCGGGCCGCCATCGCTGTAGTAAAAGCGCATGAATCCGACGTTGACGTTGTTGATCGAACCCAGGACATTCTTGGTTACTTCCTTGACAATATCGGTACGCCGCATGCTGGTACCGGGCGGATTGTAATACCAGTTCAGGTAGTTACTGTCGTAGACCGTGATAATCCGGTTCGTGGGGTTGCTGCCCCAGTCGACTTCACGCGTCGGGTCCGAGGAATACTGTGAAGTGTTTGACCCTTTGCGCGCATAAGTAGCGCCAGTCGGGTTCGAATTGGAGCCGTGCACGCCCGAGTCGGCCTTGCACTCGACGTCGCTGCTTTGCCGCGATTTGGACGGTTCATACCACTTCCAACGGTTGTTGTACTTGTAGTACATCGCCATCGTGTCGGTGTAGGAACCGGCCGCGAGCGCCTGCGCCTTGCCACTGTCACAATGGAACTCCGCCTTGTAAAATCGATACTCGTTGCCGCACCTGGGAATCGACGATGTCGACGACCAATAGTACTTGCTGAGGTCGCAAGGCCCCGTGTAGGTCCGCGTGCCGTCATAAGGCTCCTGGCTCTTCTCGACCGTCGTCATACTGCCGGACGAGTCAATGATGAACAGGATGTTGGGTTTCGCCGCATCACTGGCAGCCGGCGTCGACAATAACAGCTCGACATCGTCTGCCCATACGGGGCTTGCAACGATCAGTGTTAGCAGCATTCCGGCTGTTGCCCAAGCGGAGTGCTTCCGGCACATACACATGTGTCCTTTCCTCTTCTTCAGTCAGTCCGTGACCCTATCGCTCAATCAGTCACACTTCGGCAGGTCTTACCGCGCCAGATTGATGCTTGTTACCGTGCCCGTTCTTGTATCTACGCTCACCAGTGCGTAGCTGTTTTCCAGTTGCTTGACCTCCGCGTACACCAGTCGGAAGTCGTCAAACTTCACCGCCTTGCCATTTACGGTAAAGCTCGTGCTATCTGTCAGCCGTGCCCGCTCATATTCCTTGTCGCACTCCTCCGAACAGCCACGATAGGTCATCATGCCATTTGTCGTCGCCGGCAGGATGATATTGGACGGCGACGTTTCCACCGCATTGACAAGCGTTACAATCTGGAACTCCGCAAAGGCCGGCGCACAGCAAGCCATTGCGAGCAACAATAAAGATTTCCGTATCGGCATGATTGGGCTCCAGGTCTCCGTTGGCCTACTCAATTCCATCCTGCGTCCACAAGGTGCGCACCGGGAAGGGATTGAACCCTGGGTCGAAGCACTCGACACCCACACAGCCAATTGGCGGTTGATTGCAATCCGCGCCGATGCAACCGTCATCCGGGCTCGGGAACAGGATCGTCGGCGTCGGCGCAATGCCACCCTGTTGCAACGTGGTGCGGCGTTCGTCGTCGGCCAGCGCCAAATCCAGCGTATCGATGTTCGGCACGATAGGATCGCCGTTCACCGCGCTCATGCGATACAGGAAGTTGGTTCCCTTGCCGGCGGAGCAGGTTGCGGCAGCAGTCGAGTCCGGCGTGAAGGAAACGAAGAAGATCTGGTCGTCGAACGTCAGTGAGTCCGCCAGGACTTTCTCATTGTCCGGCAACGTGAACTTCCAGCCGTCGTCATTGGATGTGATGACGGTCTGCGTTGTACCGCTGACTTCCACCAGGTCAGCATCCGTAATAATCGTCTGCGAGTCGTAGCTGAGCTGATCCAGCTGGTTGAAGACATTTTTGTCGCGGATCGAGAAGAAGCGATCCGAGGCGCTCAGGTCGAACGGGCGTTCGCGATAGCCGGAACCAACGCTGACCGCGATGTAGCGACGCTGCTGCAGGTCATCGGTGATCAGCGAGACGTCCGGCGCATTGTAAAAGCGGCGTGTGTCGGCCGCGGTTGGCGTAGCCAGACCCTCGGCACCGAGCTGGGCAATGACGCCGCCGGCTACCAGCGTGCCTGGCGCGTTGCCGTTGGTGATGTCGAAGCGCCATACCTGGCCGCCGAGATCTGTCGCGTACATGCGATCGGCGAGGCCGTCGCCACTGAGGTCGATGACGCGCACTTCGTTCGGGATTGCGCGATCCATTTCGCGACCCGGCTCGTCGAGGCGCAGGTCGGCACCCGCGTCCATGCCGGCGCGCCACAACCGAGTACCGGTAACGAGATCAAGGATGTGAATGCTGGCGCCGACGCCATCAGCGACCGTCGGGTGCGCGGCAGTATCATGCACGGTGTCGTAGCCGCCACCGATAACCAGCACGGCCTTGTCCGCATTTTGCGCGACTGAAGCTATATTCATGCGGGCGACGACAGGCGTCGACCACGATTCACCGGATTCCGGAAAATTGGCGGTCCACATCAGCGACGGCGCAGTCTTGTCTGTGACATCCATCGCGTAGTAGGTGCTACCGCCACGGCGCATGCCGAACACGATGTAGACGAAGTCGCCGTCGGCCGGCTCGATGATGCCGTCACGATCCACGTCCTTGACGATGGGCACAATGTTGCCATCGAGTCCGTATTGCTTGTATCTTGAACCCGGGTCGAAGTACAGGCGCGTCAGGTTGCCAAGCAATTCGCTGGGGATAAAAGACCAGAGCTCGCTGCCGTCGGCACCGTTGATCGCATGCAAATATCCGTCGTTGGTGGCCGTGTACACGACGACATCCGGGTTGGCGGCGGTGCCGCCGTAAACGATGGCAGCCGGCTGCGAGTGCAGCGGATCGCCCATTGCATAGCGCACCAGGGTGCCGGGGTTATTATCCTCATCGCGTACATCGAGGCCACGAGCCCAGGCCAGCAATACGTCCAGCGTCGGTTCGCCCGGAGCGCCAGTGAGCCCGAAGTCTGCGGCTACCAGACTTCCGTTGCCCGGATGAATCAGATTGTTCACGGCCGTGATGCTGCCCACGTTGTAATTGCTGTAGACGTTTCGCAGGGCCGGCGCGGGCAACTGACGTGCGGCACCGCCGAGCAGGACGTTATTGCCGTCGGCACCGCCCACCGTCCAGATGCTGTGCGCGGTGTCCTTGAAAAAGCCGGTCGCCGGATCCACCGCTTCGACATCGTTGACGTCGACAATAGCGCGATCCTTAACGCGGTATTTCTTCAGGTTGCCGGGCCAGTGCGCTTTGGCCCTGGCGCCGAAGGTGGTGATGTAGAGATCGTTCAGGTTCTGCGTGCGGTTAAACGTATTCACGGAAACTGCCGGTGCCGTGAACGACATGGAACGGTCGTTAATGTTAGCGACAATTGAAAGCAGGGTGTTGGTCAACGATTCAACGTCGTTCGCCAGGAAGTACTGACCGCCTGACTTAAAAGCGGTGTCGCTCAGCAACGGTAAGTCGATGGTGAAGCCGATAGTATGAGTGGTGACCAACTGGTCGCCAGGTTCGCTAGGATCGATATCCTCCAGAGACAGGTACTGTGCAATGTCGTCCAGACAAAGACCAGCGCCCGCGCCGTCGCAACCGGCATAGCCTAATGTCGTAGCCATGTTCGGCAGGAGTCCAACGAGTCCCGGTGTATCGTTGTCACTGACCGGCGCGCCGTCAGTCAATAGGACGTTATAGTTCTTGGCGCAGACGTCCCAGTCCGGCTGCTGGTAAACCATGGGCGCGGTCGAGGCGAGCGCATTAGGGTCGGTCAGTGCGGTCATCGCGCCGTAATGGGCCGGCATGCCGCGCCAGAATAATGCGGCCTCGAACAGGGTTTCCGAAAGCGGCGTTACGCCGGAGGCTGGCAACGAATCAATAGCATCGAGAACGGCCTGGCGATTGGTGTCCAGATCGGTGATGTCGAGAACGACCGCGCCACCGTTACCATTAGAAAAGCGCATCAGGCCGACATTGAGATTGTTGACCGAGCTCAGTACCTTGGTTGCCACCGCCTTCATGATATCGGTTCGCGACATGACTACGGTGGCGGGCGAGGCCTTCCAGTTCAGGAAATTGCCCTTGTAAATGGTGTAGCTGATATTGCGCGGTGCGGAACCCCAGGACACTTCTTTACTGGAATCGTCCTCAAAGCCTTCATCAATCTCAATATCGCTGTCCCTGTCGGCATACACCTCATCGGCATCACTGCCATCGCCGTGTCTGCCTGAGTCAGCCCGACATTCGACTGGATTGCTGCTGAATCCCGGTTTCAGTTCCTGCCAGGAATTCTCGTCTGGGTCACTTCCGGTTGGGCGCAACTGAATGTGCGTATCGGTGTAACTGCCGATGCCGTCGATTTGCAAAGTCGCGAAGTCGCAAAAATACTTGTCACCGTCAATAATGTTGGTGCTGGTAGCGCAATCGGGCGTCACATCGACGTCGGTAAAATAGTACTTGTCCGGGTCACAGCCGCCGGCGGCATAAACCTGCGTGCTGTCGTACGGCTCGGTCGTGTTCTGCGTCGTGGTCATCGACCCGGACGTGTCCAGGATAAACATGACGTTGGGTTTTGGATTCTGGGACGGGTCCGGGTTGATCAATAGCAACTCGGTGTCGTCCGCTATTGCCGGCATGCCAGCCAGCGTCGCAATCGCAAAGCTGACACTCATCCATGTAATTTTTCGCGTAGAGATCTTCATGATCCTGGCCTCAATCTATAGTCTGGCGTTTAATTCGTTACACTGATCGATTGAACAGTGTTCGATTCGAGATGATGCAATACGGTAACGGACGCCTGCTCGTTGCCACGGAGCTCGGCAACCGCCAGCCGGAAATCATCCAGCCGGACCTGTTTGCCGTTGACGGTATAGCTGGTTGCAGCGCTTACCCGCATGCGCAGTACTTGGCAGTCCTCACATTCCTTGAATGCAATGTTGCTGTTCGCCGTTGTCGGCGCCGTGAACTGGTCCATCGTGAGTTCGTAAGCCTGAGACACGACTTCTGCCTGCACGCTGGCTGCAAGGCCTAAACCGATCAACGCAATCGCAAATAGTTTCCTGACGTCCATGAGCTTTTCCTTCCTAGAGTGTCGGCGATTCGGGGCCGACGACATAAAATGCCTGAGTGTGAACCGCACTTGCATCGCGATCCGTGGTGTCGCCTGGCGACCGGAGCGAATCCGCCGTTGCGGTCGCCACGAAATGGTAGGCTGACACACCACTGCCGGAACCCAGGCTGAATGCCTTGTCCGGCACGATGGACGAGTCTTCATAGTCCACCTGTGCCACCACGGTGTCGTGGGTATTGATAATCTTGGTGATCGCAGGCGCGCCGGCGGTATCAAATGCTCCCATCGAAAGAATATTTTCCAGGCCGGTTTCGGCCGCCTGGAAGGCGTTTTCGTAGTTCTGAGCATTGCGCGCCATGGCGAGCTCCGTGGTCGCCGTATTCATACCGGAGATCGCGAGCACGGTAATCACGACCAGCAGCACCAGTCCGACAATAAGCGCTGCGCCTTGCTGTTTTTTGTGCGTTGTCATCATTTTCATCGTATTGCTCTCAATCAGGTCCTGGCGTTACGCAACAGGATGGTTTTCGAGACCACCATGCGACGGAAACTGTCATTGAACGTGCCGAGGTCGACGTCGCCAGGTTCATAGCCCCTTGGGTCGATGATGCCGTTTTCGATGGTCACGCCGCGCACCACCAGCCAGATGCGTGCCGTAATAACGCGCGCGCCCGGAATGAAGTTCACGGCATCGTTCGGGTCGTAAACGCCCTCGCCCGGATTGACATAGCGATCAACCGTATTGTCGCCGTCGACGTCGACGCCCAGCTGGATCTGGATATTCTCCACGCCCGGCGCTATCTCCTCATCGATAATCGTCGGCGCGCCGCCGACATTGGTCAGGCGCTTGCGCCGCAGGGTCGGTGCGCCCGGGATCAGGTCCGAATTACTGGCCACGTAGTACGAACTCACGAGCAGGTTATGCGTGGTTGACGCCGGCTGCCCGGTGACCGGGTTGATTGCCGTGCTGAAAGTCGCCGGCGGTGTCGCGGCGCTGAATATCTCGCCCTGGATGCGGGTCGTCTGTATTTGCAACCGGGTATTGTCTACTGCCACTGGCGCGACCGTGGCGCGACGTACCGTAATAATGTCGGAATTCGGCTGTGCCGCTGCTTGTGGAAGGCAAGGCAGGGTGTACGCATTGTTCTCGCCGTCAACCGACAGGGCGACATCCAGTGCCCAACCATCGCCGCAAACATTGGGTTCTGGCAGCGCACGCGGATTCTTGTCACCCAGGATCGAGCGACCTTCAATCGACAGCGCGCGGCTGGTGCGGCCCCAGTTACTGGCCATGCGCAAGTCGTTCTCGATGGTGTCCATCGCGAAATGCGCCGTTTCCTGCACGCGAGCGATGGAATCGTTGATGACAAATGCCTGCCGACTCTGGTTATAAATCTGCACGGCGCCGATCATGAGGAACGAGCCGATGGCCAGTGCCACCATTAATTCGACCATGGTCATGCCAGTCTGCGTGCGTATTGATTTTTTGCTCTGTTGCATCATTCGCATCGCCCTAATTAGGAATTACAGGAATCACGATCGAGTAGGTCGGTGGCGGATTGACGCCGGGCTCACTCCAGGTCACGTTGATGGTGTAAACAGGCGGTACGCCGCTGTCATCAAATAGGATTTCGACATCGCCGGCGGGCAGTGTGTCGGCCGCCTGTTGCCGCCATAGCAGGATGTCGTGGCCGGCCATCGCAACTTCGTCGCAGTTAACGACGCCCGAGACGCAATTGCCATTAAGTCCGGCGCCCTGATAGGTAACTCCGGCCCTTGGGTTCGCACGGATCCGGTCGGCGACGGCGCCCGCCAGTGTTACGGCGTGGTGCCGCAGCATGGACGTGCGCCCCGCCTGCATGCTGTGCACATACAGGCCGGCAATGCCGAGCATGCCGACCGACATGATGACCAAAGCGATGAGCACTTCGACCAGCGAGAAGCCGCGTTGTCCCGGTGCTCTGCAATTTGGGCTATCCAGCGTCATTGACTCTATTCCTTATATATATAGGTCGCATCGACTACGGGCAGGTCTTGCCCATTGCGGTCAGCGCAGTGCCGACCAGCCCATAGTCCCTGAGCACCGTGGCACGACCCAGCGGAGTCGCGACAAACAGTCGTCCGTATGAATAATCTTTGGAGCTCTCGCCAACGCCACGCGGGTCACAAACGATGATCCGGCTGACGGATCCCGCAACCCCGGAACCCAGTCCGCTCGCAGTGTAGGTAAAAGACGTCGCGTCGTTTTCCACCGCGAGCGAGACGCCTTCGGCAATCGCCGGATGCGCGCGCAGCACGGTTTCGCCGATGCCGGCACGCGTGCGATCACCGTTGTCGTCGACAAAAACGATAAATCCGTCGTCCCAGCCGCCCTGGCAGTTAGCGCCCGCAGTCATCGAATTGTCACTGGCGCAGATGGTGATGTTGGTTTTGGCACGGGCCGCTTCGGCTCGTGCAACCAGGAAGGCAGCGTGCAGGTCATTGACCGTGGTGGTAATGCGGCTGTTGCGCGTGAATTCCGTCATGTTCGGGATGCCGAGCGTCAACACGACGCCGACGATCAATACCGTGATCAGCAATTCGTACAGCGTAAAACCGGTCTGGGTTCGTTTTTTCATGCACGCAATATACTGCGCGGGTTCCCGGGTTTCGCAGGCAACTGACGGGCGGGCAAACCAACCCGACAAGCGGTCGAAATTGGCTGTGCCGATTTAACTTAATCCGCACAGGCATAAGGATTGCCGCGGGTATCCGCCAGGGCGACCCGAGGCCGCCCCGTGTAGCTGACCACGAGCGCCCGCGGGGTCACCCGGCCGGCCGGATCGCAGACCACGATCGTGCCATTGGTAGCCCGCAGCTCCGTCGATCGCAGCGTGAAGCCGCGACGGTTCGCGGTCATTCGCACCGCGTCCGCACGATGGACCTGTAATACGGCTTCGCCGGGATCGCGCGCCGGGGGGTCGTCGCGGTCGAGATTATTAAACATAATCCAACCGCCCGACCAGTCCAGTGACGCGGTACAGGTCGAGCCGTCGAAGCTCGGGCAGATCGATACAACCTGGCGGCGAATCACCGATTCCTGGCGCGCGAGATGGATGGCATGGAACAGGGCGTCCACCTCAATTCGTAGTCGACCATTGGCAATTATTTTGTCGAACGAGGGCAGAGCGAGTCCGACGACGATGGCAACGAGCGTCATCGTTAGCAGTAATTCATACAGGGTGAATCCATTCCGGCGTGGGCGCATGGCGGTATTCGTGCTCAAAGCGCCGAGTCTAGTGAGGCTCGGGGCTGCCGACAGCGCCTGAAATTGGTCTATACTGCCGGAATCAAATATCCAGAGGTCGCTCAAATGTCGCAAACGCGTATTCGCTCGTTGTTCGACCAATTTGGCATCATGGCCACACCACAACGACTTGAAGTCGCCACCATCCTGCTCGAAAAGCCACAACACCTGTCGGCGGACCAGATCATCGACCGCCTGCGAAAAAGTGGCAGTGCCGTGTCCAAGGCGACGGTCTACAACACGCTCAACCTGTTCAGTGAGCATGGCCTGGTCAGGGAAGTAATGGTTGACCCGATCCGCAAGTTTTACGACTCGGCCACGCACCCGCATCACCATTTCTACAATGTCGATACCGGGGAACTTTCCGACATTGCCGAAGAACGGGTCCGCTTCGAGGAGCTTCCGGACTTGCCCCAAGGCACGGAGCGGCAGAGTGTCGAGGTCCTGATCAAGGTGCGCGAACGGGCCTGACGGCGTTCCTATTATGATCTTTAGCCCTTTCCGGCAACGGACCACAGGGCTATACTGCGCGCCGCGCCGGATTAGCTCAGTCGGTAGAGCATCGCATTCGTAATGCGGGGGTCAGAAGTTCGAATCTTCTATCCGGCACCATTCTCCTGGCCCTTGCTGCTCTTGGTTCGGTTTCCTGTCGAAAGCGCTAAGCACACTGCCGCATGCATGCATTGTTTGAGAAGGTCAGGTCACTCAATCTGCCCGCCGGCAACGTCGCGATTTTCGGCAGCGGCCCGCTGCTGGTGCGTGGCATCATCGACAAGGCCAGTGACATAGACGTTATCTGTCGTGGCGCCGCCTGGCGGCGTGCACAGGAGCCAGGCGAACTCAACTACCTGGCGGACTGCGACGTGCACGTGGTGAGTCTTGAGGACGGTCGCATCAGCCTCGGCTGTCGTTGGGGTATCGGCCGGTTTGATGTCGACGAGTTGATCGATAGCGCCGAGATAATCTCTGGCCTGCCGTTTGTCGGCATGCATTTCGTGATCGACTACAAGCGCATTGCGGCGCAGCCAAAGGACCTCGAGCATCTCGATCGGGTGAGCGCCTGGATGGAAGCCAGAAAAATCACGGACAATTAAACCAGGCCGGGTTACTCTATTCGTACCACTCTGTGACAGGAACGCCATGCAGTACCAGTTAGTAGGCCGGGTTCTCGGGCCAGCGATTTTCCTGCTGATGCTGGCTGGTGCCGACAGCCAGACGGCGATGAGCCTGCAGGCCTGGCACGCGGCCGCCGTTGGCCTGTGGATGGCGATCTGGTGGGCCACCGAGGCGATTCCCGTGCCGGTGACGGCGTGCCTGCCACTGGTGGTCTTCGAGCCGCTCGGCATCACAAGGCTCAGGGATGCCGCCGTCCCATTTGCCGATCCGATCATTTTCCTGTTTCTTGGCGGCTTCATCCTGGCACTGGCCGTGGAGCGCTGGAATCTGCACCGCCGGATTGCGCTGGCGATCCTCGATCGCACGGGCACCGACGGGCGCCGGCTGGTCGGCGGCTTCATGTTCGTCTGCGCCATGCTCAGCATGTGGATGACCAATACCTCGACCACCATGATGTTGTTGCCCATCGTCCTGTCCGTGATCCGGGTGATCCGTGACAACGTGCCGGATCTTTCCACCAGGGCGCAATCGGACTTCGAGCTCGCCATGCTGCTCGGGCTGGCTTATGCGGCCAGTATCGGCGGGCTGGCAACTCTCGTGGGGACGCCGCCAAATGCATTGCTGGTTGGCTACATGGCGGACAGCTACGGTATCGAAATCAGTTTTGCACGCTGGATGCTGGTTGGCGTTCCGATCACGATGCTGTTGTTGCCTGTGGCATGGCTGTTGCTGACACGCTATCTGCACCCGGTGAATATCCCGGCCAGCGCTGCCGTCGATGCCCACCTGCATGGCCTGCGTGTAGCGATGGGTCCGATGTCCATCTCCGAACGACGCGTCGCTGTCATTTTCGGTGCCGTGATTTTTTGCTGGATGTTTCGCGGGCCTATCACAGGCTGGCTTGGTGTAAGCGGTGTCTCTGATCCCGGTATCGTGATGACGGCCGCGATCCTCTTGTTCGTATTGCCGAGCGGCAACGCGGAGCAGCCGCAACTCATGGTCTGGAAGGATGCCGTACGCCTGCCCTGGGGGGTGTTGCTACTGTTTGGCGGCGGCCTGAGTCTCGCGGCGGCGGTGTCCGATTCGGGACTCGCACTCTGGCTGGGTGAAAGCCTGGCGGTGCTGAATACGTTTGGTGCGGTTGTTCTGATCGTTGCCGCCGTCACGCTGGTGGTCTTTCTGACCGAATTGACGAGTAATCTTGCAACCACGGCGACCCTGCTGCCCGTGATTGGCGCGATTGCAGTTCAGGTGGGCATGCCACCGTTGATGCTGGCCGTACCCATTACGATCGCCGCGAGCTGCGCCTTCATGCTGCCGGTTGCGACGCCGCCGAACGCGATCGTGTTTGCGACCGGCGAAGTCAGCATTCCGCAGATGGTCCGTGCCGGCCTATGGCTGAACCTGATCTGCATCGTGATGCTCTCGCTGATTGCCCTGTTCCTGGTACCGAACGTTTTCTAACGCCTACTCGGCGCGCAGCAACTCGCGCATCATTTCCTCGGCGAGCACCGGCGTGGCCCGGTGCAGCTCGGTGCGGTCGATCTCGTCGCCGAGTTCATAAGTGATGGCGGGGATTCCGTAGCGGCGGTAGAAATAGCCCTTGGCGTTCGGGTTCTTGTCGCTCGGCCCCGGGCGGTGATCGATTTCCAGCTCGGGCAGGCGCCCGCGCACCGCGGCCAGCCAGCGCCGGTCGAAGCCCGGGGAATCCGTCTGCTCATCCGCCGTTTGCGTATAAAACAGCAGCGTCCGAGTCAGATTCGTGGCGTGAAAGTCCAGCATCAGGCGCGGCTGTATCTTCAGTGCATCCACACTTGCGAGCAATCTTGCGGCTGCCTGGGTTTCCGGCTGCGTGAACTTGCCCCAGTCGCGGTTGAGGTCGGTGCGTCCCGAGTTATGCCGCCAGTGGCCGTTCGCGACGCCGTCCGGGTTCAGCAGCGGGATGATGAGCAGCGTGAACCGGGC
>CAZHLE010000059.1:0-4810 GCA_964533065.1 uncultured Woeseiaceae bacterium
CGATCCGTTGGTGATCCACATCTTCGAGCCGTTCAGTATCCAGTCTTTGCCATCGCGTTTCGCATGCGTCTTCATGTTGCCCGGATCCGAGCCACCCTGCGGCTCGGTCAGACCGAAACAACCAATCGCCTCGCCCCTGGCCATCGCCGGCAGCCAACGCTGTTTCTGTTCTTCGGATCCGTAACTGTAGATCGGATACATGACGAGGCTGCTTTGCACAGAGACAAAGCTGCGTAATCCGCTGTCGGCACGTTCCAGCTCCTGGCATATCAGGCCGTAGCAAATGCTGTTGAGTCCGGCGCAGTCATAGCCGTCGATCGAGCTTCCCAGCAACCCGAGTTCCGCGACCTGCGGAATCAACTCGCGCGGAAATCGATGTTGCTCGAACGCGGCGCGCATGACCGGTATGGCCTGCTCGTCAACAAAACGCGCAACGCTATCCTGGACCATGCGCTCCTCGTCCGTCAGCTCGGTGCGAACATCGAAAAGATCCATCGGGTTCAAAGCAGTTTTACTGGATGTCATGCAGGTATCTCTTAAATGGGAATGCCAATGCGGCGGTACAGTACCGACAGCAGCCACGCAGGTCCAATCATCATCATTTGCAGGTCGCGCCAGAGCGGGCCCAATGACCACTGCCTCCGCCGGCCCACCCAGAGACCGATGATACCTGCCAGCAGCAGCCCGGTGCTGACACACAAGGGTGAGTAATCAGATAACGCCAGCCAGCTCTGGAACGCCGCGACGCCAATGACGAACGGCAACATTCCGATAGCGAGCGGTACAGAAATAATGAAGTAGTACACCGCGGCCGCTATGAGAAAGGTGCTGCCCCAGTTCAGAAGCGGCGATATGCGCACGTATGCTTCGGGAATGGGCACGATCCAGAGCAATCCGACGCAGCCCAGTACCACCAAGGGCACGGCTGTCCAGTACAATACCGGGTAGGTCAGCTCTGTGTGGGAGTCCGCATAACGCTGTAGCCAGTCGACGGTTTCGTTCATCAGGTAAGTCTTTTTTGAAGAATGTGGATTGTATTAAGTATTCGTTCAGCTGTCTGGGGCAGAATAGCGACCAGTATCGTGTTAATCGGAGCAAACACATGAATATCAGGGCATTGGTCATAATTGGGGTCGCAGTAACGGCGACGGGCTGCGAGACGCTGAACCCGTATACGGGCGAAGAGCAAATGAGCAAAACCACCAAGGGGGCGTTGATTGGCGCGGCGGCGGGCGCCGCGGTGGGCCTCGCTTCCGGTGATGATGCACTTGAACGTCGGCAGCGCGCGCTGATCGGTGCAGGCGTTGGCGCGCTGGCGGGCGGTGCGGTCGGTAATTACATGGACCGGCAGGAAGCCGAGCTGCGTGCGGAACTCCAGGGTACCGGCGTCAGCGTGACGCGCACTGGCGAAAAGGGCGAAAACATTTCGCTCAACATGCCGGGCAACGTGACATTTGCGACCAATAGTTCTGACCTGAGTCCGGCCTTCTTTGACGTACTCAAATCCGTCAGCAAGGTGCTCAAGGAATTCGACCAGACGGTCGTCGAAGTTGCCGGACACACCGATAGCATGGGCACGGACGAATACAACCAGGCTTTGTCAGAACGACGGGCCGGAACGGTGTCGCAATACCTGCAAAGCCACGGCATCATGGCACAGCGTTTGATCACGGTCGGCATGGGCAAGAGCATGCCGGTCGCCGACAACGGGACGGAGAGCGGTCGCCAGGCGAATCGCCGTGTGGAGATCACGATGGTGCCACTCACCACAGGGTAAACAGGGCATCAGCAGCAGCTACCAGAAAAACGATACCGGAAGCTGGATTGAGGATTCGGGATTCGTACGGTGCTTGTTAAGTGACGACAATGACGGCTCGCGCCATCAGCGCTTCGTGCTGCAAATCAAGGGGCAGGCGACCTTATTGATTGCGCACAATATCGACTTGGCAGAACGCGTGCCACTCGGTATTGGTGACCGGGTCCGGTTTCGCGGCATGTACGAATGGAATGAGTTGGGTGGCCTGGTGCACTGGACGCACCATGACCCGCAAGGCATTGAAGCTGGCGGATGGATTCGTTATCGGCGCAAGATTCACCAGTAGGAGGCCGCCATGCGGGCGACTGATCGCGGGGGTGGCCCCTTACTGCTGGCGATAACGTTTAAACGATCGCGGTGCGCAGTTTCTGGATTGCGTTAGCTTCGATCTGGCGAATACGCTCAGCGGACACACCATACTTGTCGGCGAGTTCGTGCAAGGTCAGCTTGTTTTCAACCAGCCAGCGCTGCTGCAGGATGTCCTGGCTGCGTTCATCCAGATCCTGCATTGCGATCGCCATTTTTTCGCTTGCATCATCGTGCCAATCAGAATTTTCCAGCAAATCGGCCGGATCTGAATTCGGACTCGGCAAGTAGGCAGCCGGTGTATACAGCTGCTCATCGTCAGCATCCGGTGCCGGATCGAAGATGGCATCGCGCGCGCTCAGACGACGTTCCATTTCGGTAACTTCCTGCGGGCTGACACCCAGTTCGTCCGCAACTGCAAGAGTCTCTGCATGCGACAGCCAAGCGAGGCTCTTTTTGTTCTTGCGCAGGTTGAAAAACAGTTTGCGCTGCGCCTTGGTCGTCGCAACTTTGACGATGCGCCAGTTCTTGAGAACGAACTCGTGAATCTCGGCTCGTATCCAGTGCACCGCGAATGACACCAGTCGCACGCCGTAGTCCGGGTCGAAACGCTTGACTGCTTTCAGCAAGCCAACGTTGCCTTCCTGGATGAGATCGCCGATCGGCAAGCCATAGCCGGTGTAGCCCTTTGCGATATGCACAACAAAACGCAGGTGCGCCATCACCAGTTCACGCGCTGCATCAAGATCCTGATGCTCAATGAAGCGACGCGACAAGACCTGCTCGTCCTCTTTGCTGAGCACCGGTATGGCGCCAACGGCCTGGATGTACGCGTCGAGGCTGCCGACCGGGCCGGCCAGCGTGAGATCGCGCTTCAATGTGGCTACTGCTGTGGTCATCGAGTTCCTCCTGTGCCGCGGGATTTTAGCACTCGATGACTTGGAGTGCTAACAGTCGGGCGAAGTTCCATCGAGGGAATTCTAAAAATTGATTAAAAAACAATGAGTTAAAAATCGAAAGCGCGCGTCGATTATGTTTAGTATGGCGACTAGCGCGGCTCGATTCGACGCATATGGCGGGCGGCGGCAAACCATGAGCCAATCAGCCCGAGCGCCATGCCGATGCCCATGACGGCTAGCGCCTCCAGCGCCGACAGGCTGGTCACGCCGACGCCGCTTTGATACAGGCCGGCGAGCCTTTTGACCGACGGTGCGAGCAAATAGAGTCCGTAGTAAACAAGACCCACAGCCATCAATCCGCCAAACAGTCCATACCAGAGCCCGGACCAGAGGAACGGCCGGCGGACGAACGCATTGCTTGCGCCGATCAACTTGGTCACCTCGATTTCTTCACGCCGATTCTGGATATCGAGGCGAATGGTGTTACCGATGATCACGATGATCGCTAAAGCCAGCAAGGCGCCGCCGATAACAATCGCCCTGCGAACGATATCGAGAATTGCGTGAAAGCGCTGTACCCACTCGGTATCGGCCTGTACCGCATCAGACTCGGGCAGGTTGCCGAGCTCTTCCTGCAACAGAATGATGGACGCGCTGGTACTTGCCGCACTCGGACGAACCACCAGCGTGTGTGGCAACGGATTCTCGCTCAGCTTGTCCAGTGCAGCACCGAAACCGGATTGGGCGCGGAATTCCGCAAGCGCTTCAGTCGCAGTAATCAATCGGACCAAGGCGATATCAGCACGCTGCCCGATCAGTTGAGCGAGCTTGCCGGCATCGGCCTCGGTGACATCGCGCCGCAAGTAGACAGAAAAGTCGAGCGCATTGTCCCAACCGGCACTCATGGACTGTGCAGTTCGAACGACCAGGTTCAGCGACGCCGGAATTGCCAGCGTCACGGCGATCACAAGGACAATCATCAGGCTCGAAAAAGGCTGCCGAACCAGACGCAAAAATGAAGCCGCCGACGTTCCGGCATGACGCGAAATCCAGCCAATCATTCCCAAAGCTCCGGATCCTCAACAGGTGCCGCGATCCTGCCGGCGTCGAGCTCGATGCGCCGACAGCCCAACTTGTCAATCAGCGCAATGTCGTGGCTGGCAATCAGGACCGTAACGCCAACTTCGTTAAAGCGCCGAAAAATGCGCATCACTTCAAGTGACAGGTCAGGATCGAGGTTGCCAGTCGGTTCATCGGCGATCAGCAGTTTCGGCCGCGATACGATGGCTCGCGCGATACCAACACGTTGCTGTTCGCCGGCCGACAAGGTTGCGGGGTTGCGTTTTTCCTTCTGCAGTAATCCAACCTGCTCGAGCGCGGGACGCACACGACGGCCGGCTTCGCGATGTCCCATTCCGGCGATGACCAGCGGTAAGGCAACATTGTCAAACACGGGCCGGTCGTAGAGCAATTTGTGGTCCTGGAATACCATGCCGATCTGGCGCCGGTACGCGGGTATTTTCCTGCGCTTGACGCGATGCGTATTCTGGCCGTCGACAATAACCTGGCCGTTGGTCGGGCGCTCAATCAAGGCAATCAGCCGCAACAAAGTACTTTTGCCGGCACCGGAGTGACCCGTGACGAACACCATTTCACCCTTGTCGACCGACAGGCTCAATCCGGACAGGGCCTCGTGGCCACCGGGAAATCGCTTCGTAACTTCTTCGAACCGGATCATTGGGTCTCGTTGCGCGTCAGTAATGCATCGACAAATTCGCCGGCGTTGAAT
>CAZHLE010000059.1:4820-14971 GCA_964533065.1 uncultured Woeseiaceae bacterium
GCATGTCCTCGGCCGATTCGCCGATGCCGATAAAGCGTACCGGCAATCGCAGCTGATGCGCGATGGCCAGCAGGATGCCACCCTTGGCGCTGCCGTCCAACTTGGTCACGGTGATGCCGGTAAGGCCGAGCGCGGCATGAAACTTTTCTGCCTGCAGCAGCGCGTTCTGGCCCTGGCTCGCATCCAGTACCAGCATGATCTCGTGCGGCGCGTCGGCATCGTGCCGCGATGCAACGCGCTTGATCTTGACCAGCTCATCCATCAGCCCTTGTTGATTCTGCAGGCGGCCTGCCGTGTCGGCGAGCAGTACGTCGATCTTGCGCGCGCGCGCCGCCTCACAGGCGTCGAAAATGACCGCGGCCGGGTCCGCACCCGGCTGCTGCGCGATGACCGGTACTGCGTTGCGTTCGCCCCATGCCTGCAACTGCTCGACCGCCGCCGCGCGAAATGTGTCGCCGGCGGCAAGCATCACCGACAGACCCTGGTCCTTGAAGCGCTTCGCCAGCTTTCCGATCGTGGTTGTCTTGCCGGCTCCGTTGACGCCAATCATCAGGATCACGAACGGTTTGCCGGTTCGCTCGATTTGCAGTGGCCGGGCAACGGGCTCGAGAATCGCCATCAGTGAGCGGTGCAAGCCTTGTTGCAGTGCTGCCACGTCCTTAAGCTCTTTGCGCGCCAGGCTTGACTGCAGTTCAGAAATTATGGCCGCGGTGGTGTCAATGCCGACGTCGGCCATAATCAGCAATGACTCCAGTTCCTCGAGCACGTCCGCATCGATCTTGCCCCCCGGCGCGAGATTGGCAAGATCATAGCTTAACCAGCTATCACCCTTGTTCAGCCGGGCACGCAGGCGCTTCAGGAAGCCACCTTGCCCGGTCGTTTTGTCGCTTGCTTTTTCCCGGTTTGCAAACATCAGTACTATTTCGCCTGTGGAAGATGAATCGCCTACACTGACGCGGATAAGGAAGTGCCAATTGCCCAAGCGCAACGAAGAGAAAAACTCCCGGCCCGGACGGCTGCGTATTGTAGCGGGAATCTGGCGCAGTCGTCTGTTGCAAATCGCCGTGGTGCCGGGTTTGCGGCCAACGCCCGCGCGTATTCGTGAGACCTTGTTCAACTGGTTGGCGCCACGCATCAACGGCTCGCGTTGTCTCGATCTGTGTGCGGGTACCGGTGCACTGGGCATCGAGGCCTTGTCGCGCGGGGCCGCGCATTGCGTGTTCGTCGAAAAATCGGCGCCAGCAGTTGCGACCCTGCGCGCAAATCTCGCGACGCTCAAGGCGAATGGCACCAGCGTGCTTGCAATGGATGCACGAGACTACTTGCAACAGCAGGGTGGCGGGCCGTTCGACATCGTATTTCTCGACCCGCCTTTTGCTGACGGCATGCTGCCCCTGTTGTGCCGGCTGCTGGAAAGCGGAACGATGCTTACCAATGATGCTCGAATTTATATCGAGGAAGACCGGGCAGCAGCTGCCTGCGAGCTTCCACCGTCCTGGCAGGTGCTGAAAACCGCAAACGCAGGTAATGTACGCTACTCGCTCGTCGATACAGGCACGAGAGCCTCGAGGACAAATTGATGACCGTATCTGCCATGTACCCGGGAACTTTTGATCCTATAACACTCGGCCACGAGGACCTGGTGCGCCGTGCCTCCGGGCTGTTCGATCGGGTTGTTGTCGCCATTGCCGAGAATCCAGGCAACAAGGCACCGATGTTCACGACCGAAGAGCGGGTAGCGATGGCGACAAACGCGCTTGCCGACCTGAAGAATGTACAAGTGCAGGGTTACGCAGGCCTGACCGTCGATTTTGCGCGCGAGCACGGTTTGCGCGTGATCATCCGCGGACTTCGCGCCGTTTCCGACTTTGAATACGAGTTTCAGCTGGCGAACATGAATCGCCACCTGACCGATGCAGTCGAAACGGCGTTCCTGACACCGACCGAAAAATACATGTTCATCTCGTCGAGCCTGGTCAAGGAAGTAGCGACGCTCGGTGGCGATGTGCGTGAATTCGTCTCGCCCAAAGTAAAGCTGGCGCTGATAGAGCGTTGCGGCCGAACCTAGCGCTGGCAGTTGGTGCAATAAAACGTTGAGCGTTGCCCCAGTACGACGACGGATAGCGGTCTTCGGCACTCCCTGCAGGGCTCTCCGTCGCGACCATAAACCAGCAACTCCTGTTGAAAGTAACCCGCTTCACCGTCGCCGCCGTAGAAATCCCGCAGCGTGGTACCGCCGGCCCTGATTGCCAGTTGCAACACCTGGCGAATGACCGCGGCAAGGCGCACATAGCGCTGCAGCGATATCCGGCCCGCGGCGCGGTGCGGGTTGATGCTGGCCAGAAACAATGCTTCGGATGCATAGATATTGCCGACACCAACAACGACATTTGCATTCATGATGAACTGCTTGATGCTGACGCGTCGGCCACGCGAGCGCTGCCACAGGTAATCACCGGAGAATTCATCACCCAGCGGTTCCGGGCCCAGTGACCGAATCAGCTTGTGCTGCGCCGGGTTCCTGCACCAGTGCAGCGAGCCGAACCGACGCGGATCGCGGTAGCGCAGGGCCCTGCCGGAACCAAGCTGGAAGTCAAAGTGCTCATGCACAGTGGCGGGCGAGTCGTGATCGACGATGTACACGCTTCCCGACATGCCAAGGTGAATCATGGCGCTGCCGTTGGTGGTGTTGATCAGCAGGTACTTGGCACGCCGCGATACCGACATGATCATTTGCCCGGTAAGTTGTCGTGCGACCTCGGCACGCACCGGCCAGCGCAGGTTCTTGTTGCGGACGATGATGCTGTCGATGCGCTGGTCGCAGAGGTACGGCTCGATGCCGCGGCGGCTGGTTTCGACTTCGGGAAGTTCTGGCATACCGTATGCTACAAAAAAGCCCGCTTGAAGCGGGCTTTGTTTTATTCCTTGGTGTCAGATCGTGTTACTTGATCTTGGCTTCCTTGTACGCGACATGCTTGCGAATCGTCGGGTCGTACTTTTTGGTCTCCATCTTCTCCGGATGCAGTTTCTTGTTCTTCGCGGTCGTGTAGAAGTGTCCGGTGCCTGCACTGGAAACGAGGCGGATTTTTTCGCGATTACTCTTAGCCATCGATTAATCCCCTGTCCTAGACCTGTTGACCCTGCGCGCGCAGCTTGGCAACGATCTTCTCGATACCGTGCTTGTCGATCGTGCGCATCGCCTTGTGCGAAACGCGCAGGCGTACCCAGCGGTTCTCTTCCGCAAGCCAAAAACGTTTGCTTTGCAGGTTCGGCAAGAACCTGCGGCGCGTCTTGTTATGGGCGTGAGAAACGTTGTTTCCGCTCTGCGGGCGCTTCCCGGTCACCTGGCATACTCTGGACATTTCTTGTAAGTCTCTGTTTTTTCAGTAAAGTTGCCCGCTGTCGGCGGGCGGAGAGCGGAACTTTATACCAGCCCGACCGAAGCAATACAAGGGCCAGGCGGCCGCGCGACCGGGGTCAGAGCCCTTTCGCAGAAAGGGCTCTGACCCCTTTTCAAATCATTCCCCGGCTCGCCAGCGAGGTGGTTCCCGTATCGCCGATAATCAAATGGTCGAGCAGGCGGATATCAACCAGTTCGAGGGCCGACTTCAGGCGCCGCGTGATGCGCTCATCCGCCTGGCTCGGTTCGGCAACGCCGGACGGATGGTTGTGGGCGAATATGACGGCGGCCGCGTTGATCGCGAGTGCCTCCTTCACCACCTCGCGTGGATAAACCGATGTGCCATCAATCGTGCCTCGAAAAAGTTCGTCAAAACGCAGTACCCGATGCCGGTTGTCGAGGTACAGGCAACAGAACATCTCATGGCCGAGGTGACGGAGCCGCGCGTGCAGAAAAGCCTCGGTGTCGGCCGGGCTCTGGATCGCGGTGCCAACGGGCAGGGACTCCGCAAAATAGCGCCGCGCCAGTTCGGGCAAAGTTCGCAGCAGCCGGCATCGCGAACGGCCGACGCCGCACTCAGCAGCCAGTACGCCTGCATCCGCGTGCAATACTTGCCGCAAGCCACCAAACCGCCGCAGCAACCGATCGGCGAGGCCGATATCGCCGAGCACACCGGCCAGAAGTTCGGAATCACTCATAAGGCCAATTCTGCGGATGGCCATCGCCGTCGCAAGCTGCCAATCAGGCCTTCATCACGGGATTCAGTTAAGCTTTGTGTATGAATGTCCTGCTTGGCATCAGCGGTGGTATCGCCGCGTACAAGACGCCGGAACTGGTGCGGCGGCTGCGTGAGCGCGGCGCCGAGGTACAGATCGTTATGACCAGTTCGGCTGAGGAATTTGTCACGGAGACGGCATTGCAGGCCGTGTCGGGGCGGCCGATTCGTTCGAATCTCTGGGACAAAGCGGCCGAGGCGGCGATGAGCCATATCGAGCTCGCGCGCTGGGCCGACGTCGTGCTGATCGCACCGGCGACGGCCGAGATCATGGCACGACTTGCATCCGGTGCCGCGTCCGATCTGCTCACCACGATTTGTCTTGCGACCCAGGCGCCAATTGCCATCGCACCGGCGATGAATCACGTCATGTGGGCCAACCCGGCGGTACAGAAAAATCGCGAAACACTGGCTGAGCGGGGCGTGCACATCCTCGGGCCCGACTCGGGCCAGCAGGCGTGCGGCGAGACCGGCGAAGGCCGCATGCTTGATCCCGATGCGATTGCCGCGATCGTCAGCGCCATGCAGGCCGGCACCGGTGCGACAGCACTGCTCGCAGGCAAGACTGTACTGATAACGGCGGGGCCAACGCGAGAACCGATCGATCCGGTGCGGTTTATCACTAATCGCAGCTCCGGCAAGATGGGGTACGCCATTGCCGCCGCGGCCCAACAACAGGGAGCACGAGTGATATTGCTCAGTGGACCGGTGGCGATACCGGTACCGCCCGGTGTCACGGTAAAGCAGGTGCAAACCGCCCAGGACATGTATGAGGCGACCCATGAACAGCTTGGTGAAGCCGATATTTTTATTGCGACTGCTGCAGTTGCGGACTATCGCCCGGTTGAAGTTGCTAAGCACAAAATAAAAAAAAGCGAAAAGGCAATGCGTATTGAATTGGTGCGGACGCCGGACATCCTGACCTCGGTGGCAGCGCTCGAGCATGGGCCGTTTACGGTTGGTTTCGCGGCTGAGACAGAGAACTTGCGTGAATATGCGCTGGGAAAACTGCAGCATAAGAAACTCGACATGATCGTTGCGAACCTCGTTGGAACAGACTGCGGGTTTGACAGCGACGAAAACGCGGTCGAGGTGTTCTGGCGAGGTGGTGAGCAGTCGTTTGCAACTTCCAGCAAGGTGGGGCTCGCGCGACAGATCGTCAAACTGGTCGCCGAGCGTTACGCGATCGCGTAGAGTCCGGCAGCTTATGCGATCTATAGAACTGAAAATTCTCGACCCGCGCGTCGGTGACTCTGTACCACTGCCACACTATGCGACGGAGGGCTCCGCCGGGCTGGATATGCGCGCCTGCATCGACGCCGCGATTACCGTAGCGCCCGGCGAGACCACTCTGATTCCTACAGGGCTCGCGATACATATTGGTGATCCTGCGCTGGCGGCCGTACTGTTACCAAGATCCGGCCTCGGGCATAAGCATGGGCTCGTGCTGGGCAACCTGACCGGCCTGATCGATTCCGACTATCAGGGCCAGGTATTTATTTCCTGCTGGAATCGTGGCCAGTCGAGTTATGTGATCGAGCCGGGCGAGCGCATCGCGCAGATGGTTTTCGTTCCGGTTGAACAGGTGCGGTTCGCGGTGGTTGATGAATTCAACGACAGCGAGCGTGGGTCAGGCGGGTTTGGTCACTCGGGTACGGTCTGAGCGGTGGTGATCGTCAGACCTTTGAGATTCTTGAAGCGATGGATATCGCCATCGAAGCGCTCGACGATTTCGCGCTCGTCGCTTTGATACTTCTCCAGATTCTTCTGGTGGCGCACGATCGTCGCCTCGGTATCCTTGATTTCCTTGACCAGTCGCGGATCGATCATTTCGGCGCTCGGATTGGAGTTATAGGGCCTGTAACGCGAAGACTCCTCTTTCAACTGCACCAAGCGCCGGTCGAGGTTGCGCAGGTATAACTCGGTCACACGAGACTGTGCCTGGAACAATTCGATTCGGCGATCGCGGTGCATCTCGATCTCGTCTACTGACTGGTAGGTCGCCAGCAGCGCGCGGTCCGCACGTTTCTGCAATTCGATTTGTAACGCGAGCTCAGAGGCAATGCGCTCAGCTTCAATTTCCTCGGCGGTTTTCTTGCCGCGAATTTCATCAATGGTTATGCCGTGCTCGTTGATTACTTTTTTCAGCCTGTCCGCGTATTCGGGGGGGATCGAGTCACCGTAATGCACGACGCCCTCGTCGTCGACCCAGGAATACGACGTTCGCTCTTGCGCCGCCGCCAGCGGAAGTAGAAAAAGCACAGCCAAAGCACGAAGTACTATTCGCATATCAAAACTATGCCACGGATGGCAGCTCCAGAAACTCGACTGGTTCGCGAAATGGCAGCATAGGTCGCAGGCGCAGCCCTGTAAACCCTGGAACTAAATTCTAATCTAAACAACAACTTACGCCGTCACACCGTACTTGCGGCGATATTCCAGAATGGGCTCCAGGTAAACTTCATAGTCACTTGATTCTTCGAGGGTAACAATAAGATCATCGAGCCCGATGATGCTGATGATCGGCATTCCAAGTGCCTGTTTCAGCTCCTGCACGGCCGAGGCCGGACCCTGGCCACGCTCCTGTCGATCCAGCGAAATTGCAAGCCCCGCCACTTCGGCGCCCGCCGCAGAAATGATCTGGTAGGCATCGCGGACCGCGGTGCCCGCGGTAATCACGTCGTCTACGATGAGGACGCGGCCTTTCAGCGCCGGCCCAACGATGCTGCCGCCTTCGCCGTGGGCCTTGGCTTCCTTGCGGTTGTAGCAATACGGGACGTCAATGTCGTGATGTTCGGCCAGCGAAGCGGCAGCAAGAGCGGCGATCGGAATGCCCTTGTAGGCAGGGCCGAAGATCATGTCGAACTTCAACTTCGATGCGGCGATCGCAGTCGCGTAATAGCGCCCGAGTCGTGCGGCGGCGTAGCCGGTGTTGAACAGCCCCGCATCAAAAAAATACGGGCTCACGCGGCCGGACTTCAACGTGAATTCGCCGAAACGAAGTACGTCGAGTTCGATTGCCAGGTTTATGAATTCTTTCTTATACGCTTGCATGCTTCGGTATGATGGCCGCGGTTTGAAACGCGGTGAATTATGACATATGGCCGGCGGAGACGCAGATTGTTTCGAGTAATCAGTTTGAACGCAAACGGTATTCGCTCCGCTGCCCGCAAGGGTTTCTTTGAGTGGATGCGAGAGCAGGACGCCGATGTTGTTTGCATACAGGAGACCAAAGCGCAGCTCGAACAACTCGCGGATGAGTGTTTCTCACCCAATGGTTACCACTGTTACTACGAGGACGCCGTCAAAAAAGGCTACAGCGGTGTTGCGATCTACACGCGGCACAAGCCGACCAAGGTGGTTCGCGGTTACGGCGACGCAGAATTTGACGCAGAGGGTCGCTATCTCGAAATGCAGCTTGGGGGTCTCGCGATTGCGTCTGTTTACCTGCCGTCCGGGTCATCAGGCGACGAGCGCCAGCAAGCCAAGTTTCGTTGTCTTGAAACGTTCACGAAACACTTGCACAAACTGCGCCGCCGTCGGTCCGAGGTGATTCTCTGTGGTGACTGGAATATCGCGCACAAGGAGATCGATCTCGAGAACTGGAAGGCAAATCAGAAAAACTCGGGATTTACGCCCGAAGAACGAGCCTGGATGGACCGGGTTTTTGGTGAGTTTCGCATGGTCGATGCTTTCCGTGTCGTGCAGCCAGCGGCCAAGCAGTACACATGGTGGTCAAATCGCGGCCGCGCCTGGGACAACAACGTCGGCTGGCGCATCGACTACCAGGTCGTCAGCGAAGGCCTGCGGAATCGTGTGCTCGCGGCCGACATCTACACAAACGAGCGATTTTCCGATCACGCCCCGCTGATCATGGATTACGATTGGTCGCATAGTGGCTGAAGCCGACGACAACAGTAGGGACTTAGCAGCAGACTGGCGCCAATACCTGCAAAAAAGCGTGGTCGTTATTTTCCTGTTCGGTTTCTCAGCCGGTTTGCCGTTTCTTCTCGTTTACTCCACCTTGTCTGCGTGGCTGAGCGACGCAGGCTTGCAGATGAGCACGATCAGCACATTTGCGTGGCTGGGTTTCGCTTACAGCCTGAAATTTGCCTGGGCGCCGCTCGTCGATTCACTGCCAGCCCCGGTTCTGAGCCGGCTTCTCGGGCGCCGGCGCGGCTGGCTACTGCTGACGCAGCTTGCGATCGCCGCGGCCTTGATATTGCTGTCCCGTATTGATCCCGTGGACGGCATTCAGATTTTCGCTATCGTGGCAGGCATCGTCGCGTTTTCTGCCGCGACGCAGGATATTGTCATAGATGCGTACAGGATTGAAATTGCGGCGCCGCGCCTGCAAGGCTTGCTGGCCGCCGCTTACCAGTATGGCTATCGCATGGCTTTGCTGGTAGCGGGTGCTGGCGCCCTGTATATCGCACAATTCGGCTCTTGGCGATTGGCCTACACGATAATGGCAGGCTGCATGCTAGTCGGCATGGCAACCACTCTGTGGTGCGCCGAGCCAGCGGCACGTATGCGGAGTACGATTCAGTCCGGGCAACCCATAACACAACGATTGCTGCATTGGTTCAAACATGCGGTCGCCGATCCGTTTGTAGATTTTTTTATCCGATACGGTCGTTTCGCAATCGTTATCATACTTTTCATCTTGTGCTTCAGGCTTAGTGACTACGTTCTCGGCATTCTGGCTAATCCGTTTTATCTGCAAATCGGCTTCAGCAAAGTTGAAGTTGCAAATGTCGCAAAGATTTACGGGGTTATCGTTTCTCTGGTAGGAGCGGGCGCGGGTGGTTGGGCCGTCTTCAAATTCGGCATAGCACGGTGCCTGATCATATCGACGATTCTTATCGCGAGTACGAACCTGTTTTTCGCCATCATGGTCGGCGTTGGTTCAGAGCTATGGATGTTGGCGATTACAATCAGTGCGGACAACCTCGCCATGGGATTCGGCGGAACGGTCTTTATCGCGTACCTTTCCAGCCTTGTGAACAAAGCCTATACGGCGACGCAGTATGCATTGATGAGCTCAATGATGAGCCTGCTCGGCAAGTTTTCGGCCGGATATTCCGGGAACGTACAGGAAGCTGTCGGATGGCTGGGGTTCTTCATATATGCCGCCTTGCTGGGTGTGCCAGCAATTGTCCTGTCGATCATTGTGGCGCGGCGCCACGACAAGCTGGTTGGAACGGAGCCATGAGCGATACCGGGATCGCTGTCGGCAAACTCGACCAGCTCGACGACCCGGGCTGCCGCGAGTTCCAGGTTGGTGACGGTCAGTGGCCATTGCGCGGATTTGTCGTGCGCCAGGGCGACGCGGTCTACGCCTATGAAAACTACTGCATGCATGTCGGACATCCACTCAACTGGATGCCGGATGCTTTCCTGACCAAAGATCTGAGCTCCATCATCTGCGCATCGCACGGGGCGCTGTATGAAATCGATACGGGTTTCTGTTTTGCGGGTCCCTGCCTTGGCAAATCCCTGCGCCGGGTTGCTGTCAGCATTCGCGATGGCACCGTCTACATAGAAACCTAGACAGGGGTCAGAGCCCTTTTTTTCCCATATGTGGTGCCTAGCCATATATGGGAAAAAAAGGGCTCTGACCCCTGTCTAGTCGGGATCCTCGAGAAACTCGAAGGGGTCGTGATATCCGGCCGGCAGTTCGCCTTCCCTGCGGCCGACAAAATCGTCGGGGTCCATGTCGACTGAGCCGGACCAGTCTTCGGGAGGGTCAATCTCGACCGGAAAAATGTCGGCCCATGATTCCAGTTCAAACTCCTCGAGCGTGCCATCAAAATATTGAATCTCGATCGTACTGTCGTCTTCATCGACGGCAACAACCTCAAAAATGCTGCCATTGCGTTGTCGAAACCACCTGCCGATGATCGGAAAGGCGACTGCCATTGCCCTGTCCTTGTGAAGCCCTATTTAAGTAGTTATAGATCAATTTTCTCAAAC
>CAZHLE010000060.1:0-14735 GCA_964533065.1 uncultured Woeseiaceae bacterium
CTCCTCGCGGTCGACCTTGATGTTGACGAACAGGCGATTCATCAGAGCGGCGGTCGCCTGATCCTCGAAGGATTCGTGCGCCATCACGTGGCACCAGTGACAGGCCGAATAGCCGATCGACAGCAACACCGGCTTGTTGGCAGATCGAGCCGCAGCAAACGCATCCTCGCCCCATGGATACCAGTCCACCGGGTTGTCGGCGTGCTGCAACAGGTAGGGGCTGGTTTCTTTGCCGAGGCGATTGCTCATGGTTTGCTATGATACTTGCCTCCCAGAGACACCGAAGACCTAAATGTTCGTATACCCCGAGATAGACCCGATCCTGTTTGAGATCGGATTCATCAAGATTCGCTGGTATGGCCTGATGTACGTCATCGGTTTCCTGGCGGCGTGGTGGCTGGCGCGGCGGCGTTGCCAGCGCCCGGACTCACCGGTCACCCGGAACCAGGTCGACGACCTGATTTTTTACGCGATGCTCGGTGTCATTGTCGGTGGCCGGGTCGGCTATGGCCTGGTTTACGGCTGGGAATACTTCATTAAAGATCCGCTGTACCTTTTCAAGATTACCGACGGCGGCATGTCGTTTCATGGTGGTCTCGTCGGCGTCATGATCGCAATGTGGTGGTACAGCCGCAAATTGGGCAAGACCATCTGGCATATCCTCGACTTCGTCGCGCCATTGGTTCCGATTGGCCTCGGTATGGGCCGTATCGGCAATTTTATCAATGGCGAGCTCTGGGGCGCCGAGACCAACGTTCCCTGGGGCGTGCTCTACGACGGCGTCGTGCGGCACCCGTCGCAATTGTACGAAGCCGCGCTCGAAGGCCTGCTGCTGTTCATTATTCTCTGGTGGTATTCGGCCAAGCCGCGGCCCTATATGGCTGTTTCCGCATTGTTCCTGCTTTGCTACGGTGTTTTTCGTTTTTTTGTCGAGTTTTATCGTGTGCCGGACGCGGACTTCGGCTACCTGCTGCTTGACTGGGTCACGATGGGCCAGATCCTCACTGCGCCAATGATTATTGCGGGAGCCGTGATGCTCGGCATGGCATACTCGATGCACGCGAAAAAGGAGGCGTCGGCCTGATATGCAACAGTATTTGTCCCTGATGCAGCTGGTACGCGACCACGGTACCCGGCGTGACGACCGTACCGGCACCGGCACGCTGTCGGTGTTTGGGCACCAGATGCGCTTCGATTTGAGCAAGGGTTTTCCGCTCATCACGACCAAGAAACTGCATATGCGCTCGATCATCCACGAGCTGCTCTGGTTTTTGCGTGGCGACAGCAACACGCGCTACCTGAAAGACAATGGCGTTTCGATCTGGGACGAGTGGGCGGACGAGCAAGGCGAGCTCGGACCGGTATACGGGGTGCAATGGCGCAACTGGCCGAAGCCCGGCGGTGGCACGGTTGACCAGGTCGCCCGGGTGATGCAGCAGCTGCGCGAAACGCCTGACTCACGCCGCATCATTGTCAGCGCCTGGAACGCAGCCGAGATCGATGACATGGCGCTCCCGCCCTGTCACATGATGTTCCAGCTGTATGTCGCGAACGGCAAACTGTCATGCCAGTTGTACCAGCGCAGCTGCGATATTTTCCTCGGCGTGCCATTCAATATCGCATCCTATGCCCTGCTGACGCACATGTTTGCGCAACAGGCGGACCTCGCGGTCGGCGATTTCATCTGGACGGGCGGCGACTGCCACCTCTACCTGAATCATCTTGAACAGGCCAATGAGCAACTGCAACGCCAGCCAATGCCGCTGCCTCGCCTCGCCATCAAGCGTCGCCCGCCGAGCATTTTCGACTACCAGTTCGACGACTTCGAAATCGTCAACTACCAGCCGTACGCGCACATCAAGGCGGCTGTGGCTGTGTAGCGAAGATCAGAAGGAGGCATCCCTGTGGGAGGCGGCCATGCCGGCGACCCGCCTGCCATGATCAGCCTGATCGTCGCAGCCTCAGGCAATAACGTCATCGGCGTCGGTGGCGGACTCCCGTGGCATTTGTCGGAAGACCTTAAGCGTTTCAAAGCGATCACGATGGGCAAGCCCATCATCATGGGTCGCAAGACCTTTGAGTCGATCGGCCGTGCACTGCCCGGCAGGCAAAACATCGTTATCTCGTCGCGGGCCGACTTCCGGGCGAATGGTTGCGAGGTGGTCGCCTCGACGAAAGCGGCCATTGCAGCGGCCGGCGACGCTGGCGAGATCATGATCATTGGCGGTGGCCAGATCTACGGGCAGTTCCTGCCGCTGGCCGAGCGTGTTTACCTGACGCGAGTGCATGTCGAGCTCGACGGCGATGCGCATTTTCCGCACCTGGCCGAAGACGAATGGCGTATCAGCGAACGCCTGATCAGGGATAATGACGAGCGCAATGCGTATCGTTTCGAGTTCATCACGCTGGATCGTATCGCTCCTGGATAAGAGGCAGAGCCTATGAGTACCGACAATCCGCAGGACAGCCGAGGCATAGACCAGGAGAATATTCACTGGGACCAGGACCTCAGCTACGGCAGCTACCTGTCGCTGGAGAAGCTGCTCGAATGCCAGAAAGTCCGCACGGGCGCGCACGATGAGATGATGTTCATGATCATCCATCAGGCTTCCGAGTTGTGGATGAAACTCTGCATTCATGAGATCAGCGCGGCCATGCGCGAGGTTGCCAAGGGGCGGCTCGGGGCTGTGTTCAAAATGCTGGCGCGTGTCTCGCGTATCCAGGGCCAGTTGCGGCAAAGCTGGTCGGTATTGTCGACCATGACGCCTGCGGACTATCGCGGCTTTCGCGATGGCCTCGGGCAAAGTTCGGGCGTGCAGTCGTTTCAATACCGCGAAATCGAGTTCGCACTTGGCAACAAGCACGCGGCGCTGGTGGAAGTCCATCGGCAGCACCCCGCGCGTTACGAGCGATTGCAGCAGGTACTGCATGCGCCGAGTTTCTACGACCTCTGCCTGCAGCATCTTGCGCGCAAGGGATTTGCGATACCGGCCGAGGTTCTCGATCGCGACTGGTCGCGACCCTATGTGCCGAATGCTGCGGTCGAAGCGGCCTGGGCGAGGGTTTACTCGTCTGTGGACGACCACTGGGAGTTATACGAACTGGCCGAAAAGCTGGTCGACCTCGAGTACGAATTTCAGATGTGGCGTTTCAGCCATATGAAAACGGTCGAGCGAATCATCGGTCATGCAAAGGGAACGGGCGGTACCAGCGGCGTCGCGTTCCTGCAAAAAGCACTGAGCCTGAAATTTTTCCCCGAACTCTGGAGTGTTCGATCCGAACTAAATCGGGCCTAGCTCCACACGGACGGTGGCGACCGCGGCGTCAAGGTCAATCTGTTCCAATCGGTCTGCATCGCGTGTCAATCGATCCAGCAGTGACTGCTGGATCGCTCCGCGGTCCCTGGCAACCCGATACGGGATCTCGGCATGAAACATCACCATTGAGTAACGCGGGATGAACCGGTTTGGCAGGCGGCGTTCGAGTTCAAACGAAAGCTGTTTTTGCAGGGCGAACTTTGGATCGCGCACCGTATCGCGCATCTCGACGTAATTCTCGAGCGCCATGTCCGCGATTGCATTCGCGTTGGTTAGCTGGGCAGATTCGTATCGCGCGAACACCTGCTCCCATTGCGGGCCCAGCTCGCAGAGGATCTGCTCGAGCAATACACAATCCTCGAATGCGAGATTCATGCCCTGGCCATGAAACGGCACGACCGCGTGTGCGGCGTCACCGATCAGCAGCAACTTGTCGCCATCGTGCCAGCGCCGGCAACGTATAGTACCCAGCAGCCCTAGCGGGTTTCTGATGAAGGTGTTGCAAAGGTCAGGAATCAGCTCTGCCGCGTCAGGAAAATTTCTCGCGAACAGGGCCTCGACGGCTTTTTCCGTTTTCAGTGTGGCAAAACTCTGCTCGCCCTCGTTCGGCAGGAACAGGGTCAGCGTAAAGTCACCGCCCGGGTTTGGCAGCGCGATCAGCATGAATTCGCCGCGCGGCCAGATGTGCAGCGCACCGGGGTCCAACTGAAACGAGCCGTCAGCCGAGGCGGGGATTGTCAGCTCCTTGTAACCGTGCGGCAGTCGCTCTTCCGTAGCACCGATCAGGTCGGTCGCGGCATAGGCATTGCGCACCACGGAGCCGGCGCCGTCGGCGGCGATTAGTGCCGGGCCGCCAAGCTCGACATTGGTGTTGCCCTGGTGGTCCCGGACGCGGGCGATGCCACTGGCAGGATCGAAGCTTTGCACTTCGTGCTGGAAATGCAGCCGCACGTTGCTGTGCTCTTCAGCCGCATCGAGCAACACTTGGTTCAGCGCGCCGCGAGAGACCGAGAAAATAACCTCTTCGTCGCGCTGGCTGTAAGGAAGAAACTCGGTGCTGCCATCGAGCTTGTGCAGCATGCGGCCACGCATCGGGACCAGCAGTGGCTTGACTCGCGGCATGACCTTGGCGGCTTCGAGCGCGCGTATGCCACGCGCCGCCAAAGCCAGATTTATAGATCGCCCTGCGGACGCCGCACCGCGACGCGGGTCGCGGCCACGCTCATAGAGATCGATGCGCGGAACGTGCTCTGCAAGCATCGCGGCGAGCAGGGTGCCGCATTGCCCGGCACCGAGGATGTTCATCGGGCCTGCCCGGGGACCTGGATGACCTGCGGCCTGTCCGTGTCGAGTCTTACGGCAGTCAGCTGGGATCCCCAGACACAACCGGTGTCCAGGCTGACCAGGTCAGGCAGGACAATCAGGCCGAGTGCAGACCAGTGACCAAAAACTATTCGTGCGTCTGCGGCACGCCGTTGTTCAAAGCGGAACCATGGCAATAGATCCTGACGTGCGCGAAAGGGCGGCCCGGTGTGCGTGAAATTCATACGCCGTTTTCGCGTCAGCATGCGCATGCGTGTAAGGCAGTTGATGATGAATCGAAGCCGTTTCCTGCCCGCCAGGTCGTCCGACCACTGGCGCGGGTTGTTGCCGTACATCTTGCGCAGGAACGACCGCCACTTTTTCTTCTTCCGCAATACAAGCTCGACTTCAGCCGCGAGCGTGAGCGTCTGCTGCACGCTCCAATCTGGGTGCGTGCCGGCATGCACGAGCAAGGTGTTGAGCGACTTGTCGTAATGTGCGAGCGGCCGGCGCCGGAGCCAGTCGACAAGTTCTTCGCAGTCCGGCGCATTCAGGATGTCGTCCAGCAAAGCGAAGCGTTCGACGTTGGAAATCGCGCCCGCTGCCAGCGCTAGCAGATTCAAGTCGTGGTTGCCCAGCACGGTGATCGCCGAGTCGCCCAGCGACTTCACGAAGCGCAGGGCTTGCAGTGATTTGGGGCCTCGGTTGACGAGGTCGCCGGTGAGCCAGAGGGAATCCGCGGCGGGATCGAATGCGAGCTCATCGAGCAGTCTCGCCAACGGGTCGTAGCAACCCTGAATATCGCCGACTGCATAGACAGCCATCGCCGGATCAGAGCCGGATCAGTGCAGAACGCCGGGCACCGCGAGCGTAAACGGCGCGATGGGCGCATCGAAATTGACGCCATTGTCAGCTTCCATACGATACAGGCCCTGCATCGCACCAACCGGCGTTTCCAGAACGGCGCCGCTCGAGTAGCGAAACTCTTCGCCCGGATTCAGGTGCGGTTGTTCGCCAACGACACCGTCACCGGTGACTTCCTGCACTTTGCCGTTGGCATCGGTGATGATCCAGTGGCGGCTGATCAGGCGCGCCGGCACCTGGCCATTGTTCGCAATGGTAATGGTATAGGCAAAAACGTAACGGTCCAGGGCAGGCTCGGACTGTTCGTCAATGTAGTTGGTGACGACCTGGATTCCTATGTCGAAGTTTTTTTGGCGCATGGCGTTATTCTAGCGTATTCGCCAGCCGCACATATTCGGCAATTGCGATGGCTTCGGGTCGCAGGCCCGGATCGATGCCGACGGAGCTCAGCATCGCCTCATCCGCGACGTGACGTAACGCATTGCGCACGGTCTTTCGCCGCTGGCTGAATGCCGTCGCGACGAGCTCGGACAGTCGGGATACGTCATGGATATCGTAGCTGCCAACCGGTAAGGGCACCAGGCGAACGATCGCCGATGTCACCTTGGGTGGCGGGTCGAATGCGAGCCGCTCGACGGTAAATAGCTTTTCGATCTCGAAAAAGCAGCCGAGCATGATGCCGAGGCGGCCATAGGCCCGGCTGCCGGGACCTGCCGCCATGCGATCGACAACCTCTTTTTGCAACATGAAGTGCATGTCGATTATCCGCTCGCGATAGTCCAGCAAATGGAACAGCAAGGGTGTCGAAATGTTGTACGGCAGGTTGCCCACAATTCGTAGCCCGGCGCCGAGCTGTGCAAAATCGAAGCGCAATGCGTCGGCCTCGTGAACGATTAGTTTCGGCTCTTCGGCATAGCGCTGGCGCAACGCATTGGCAAGGTCACGATCCAGCTCGATAACGTGCAATTGTCCTCCCTGTGCCAGCAGCGGTGCCGTGATCGCGCCAAGGCCAGGACCGATTTCAACCAGCGTCTCGCCACTCGCGGGCCGGATTGCGTGCAGGATGGCATCAACGACAGCCGCGTCGACCAGGAAATGCTGGCCGAATCGCTTGCGTGCACGATGCGAACTCATCGCAGTGCCATCGTGATCGCGAGTTCGATCGCGGCATCCATGCTGCCACTGTTGGCGCGGCCGGTCCCGGCAACATCCAGAGCCGTGCCGTGGTCTACCGAGGTGCGAATGATGGGCAGGCCCAGCGTGACGTTGACGGCGTGACCGAAACCGGCGAATTTGAGCACGGGCAGTCCCTGGTCGTGATACATCGCGAGCACGGCATCCTTTGGTCCGGCAGCTGGCGTGAACGCCGTGTCCGCCGGTAACGGCCCACGAATCTTCAATCCACGATCGGCAAATTCACGAATCACGGGCGCGATAATGGCCGCATCCTCGTGGCCCAGATGCCCTCCCTCGCCTGCATGCGGATTCAGGCCGCACACGATGATGTCCGGATCCGCTATACCGAAGCGCGTCTGCAAGTCGGCGTGCAGGACACGCAGCACATCGCGCAGCTTGTCCTGACTCAGCGAGTCCGCGACGTCGCGCAACGGCAGGTGCGTGGTCGCAAGCGCTACCCGCAGGTCGCCGGCGACCAGTAGCATGACCGGGCGCGGTGTGCCGGTCAGCCCGGCGATGAATTCGGTATGGCCGCTAAAAGGAATGCCCGCGTCGTTAATCACGCTTTTCTGCAGCGGACCGGTAACCAGCGCCGCGAAGTTGCCGCGCAGGCAACCATCGACGGCCAGCCGCAGCCCTTCGAGCAGGGCCCCGGCATTGGCCGGCGAGGGCACACCGCACACCTTGGGCTCGGGGCATGAGATTGGCAAAATTTCCAGTTTTCTGGAGAGCTCAATGCCAAGCCGGGCGGCTCGGGACCGCAGCACGTCCGGATCCGCAACGACGACGAGACTGGCGGCGAGCGGTCCGCGCGCAAGCGCCAGGCAAAGGTCTGGCCCTATGCCGGCCGGCTCGCCCGCCGTGACGACAATGGGCTGTTTCAGATCAATATGTGAACGTAGGCTTCGTCGCGAAGTCGCTGGATCCATAACTGCGTCTCTTCTTCCATCTTGCTGTTACGAATCTTGATGATGCAATTGGATTCTTTCACATCTTCCGTGTTGTCGTAAACGCGACGGTCCATGACTTCGACGATGTGCCAGCCGAATCGACTTCTGAAAGGCTCGCTGACGCTGCCGATCTCGGTTGCATCGATGACTTTTTCGAATTCTTCTACAAACGTGCCGGGGCCGCTCCAGTCCATTTCGCCACCATTATTGGCCGAGCCAGGATCGTCCGACATCAGCTTTGCAAGCTCGCCGAATTCTTCGCCATCGGCGATTCTCAGCAACGCATCGTCAAGGCGCTGTTTCGCTGTCTGGTCGTCAATAATTTCGTTTGGCGTAATCAAAATGTGCCGCACCAGGACCTGGTCGACTTCGCTGCGCTGGATTGCGCTGCGCATATCATTGACTTTGATGATGTGAAAACTGCCCGGTGTGCGAATAGGCGCGGAGACATCGCCGGTTTGCATGCCGGCAACAGCGTCCGTATACAAGGTAGGCAGCTGTTCGCCCTTGAGCCAGCCCAGAGCGCCGCCATCCAGCGCGTTTTGTGCATCGGAATAGCGAATAGCCAGCGCGGCAAACTCCACACCTTCATTGATCCGCGCAAGGATGTCATTCGCTTCGGCAAGTGCCGCATCGATTTGCGCGGCGGATGTGGAATCGGAAATTGATATTGTGATGTTGGAGAGGTTGTAATCCGAGTTTACGACGACGTTGTCCTCGAGATCCACGATGCACAATTCGATCTCGCGCGGCGTCACCGCAATGCGGCGGCCGACATCAGCGCGACGTAACTGATCAAGCGTAATTTCTTCACGCAGGTCTCGGCGAAACTTGGCGTAGTCGATGCCATCGACCGCAAGTGCGGCTGGCATATCCTCGAATGCGATGCCTTGCTGCTGCGCAATGCGGCCGATCGCCTCATTGACCATCGGATCGGAAATCTGCACGCCGAGCCGGTCAGCGCGCTGCAACTGGATTTCCGTGACGATCAACCTTTCCAGCAACTGTTCGCGGAGCTCTGCCGCTGGCGGCAGGGCGAGATTCTGCTCCCGCCCTCTCTGCATGATGAGTGATGTTTGTTCGTCCAACTGGCTCCTGAGGATCACACCGTCGTCGACTATGGCGACGATTCCGTCGAGGAACTCACCGGTCGAGGAGAGTTCCTCGGCGCTCACAAGCGGTGCGGCAGCGACGACACCGATTGCGCATAAGGCACGGATTCTAAACACTATTTACTACCAAGTATCTGCGGAATAGCCAAGAATACCACGTTCCAGAATTTTGTCAGCCGCGGTACCAACGCTGGCCATTCCCTTGAGGATCAATTGCAGACCAAAAGACGATTCGCGGGTTCCGTCGCGGGCGGAGATGTGACGGCGGGAGACCAGTCGCAGGCCCCAGCAGCAACTTTCATATTCGACCCCAAAGAATTGCTCCAGCGGCTCGTCATCGCGCAAGGAGTAATTATAGCGACCGACAAAACTCCAACGGTCACCAAGCGGCCAGGACCAGGACAGGTCGCCCTGTTCGAGCGTGTCGCGACGAAACCGATAGGCGAGATTCAGAACCTTGTTAGTCGCCGGTGCGTATTGAACGCGTGCCTCGGACTGGGTTGTACCGTCACTCGAAACGCCCCATTGATGGCCAAAATCAAAATTGATGTTTTTGTTCAGCAGGAAACTGAGCCTGGCGACGTAGTCACTCGTTTCCGAGGTGCCGAGAGGCTGCCCGGGCAGGGCCACGCCACTTGAGCTCAGGTAGAGAATCTGGCCGACCGTCGCTGCCACCAGGTCGCGGCCCGTAGAAATGTCGAGAATGCGCGACGTGACACCGATACTGATCTGGTCGGTATCGGCAATACGATCGACGCCCAGATATCGATTGGCACGATACAACTGAATGAGATGCAGGTCCGGCGTGATGGTATCGAATACAGGCAAATCGTCCTGCTCGCGAAACGGTACGTGTGCGTACAGAATGCGGGGCTCTATAGTCTGCACGAGTGAGCTGTTCGTCAGGGAGCGTTCCAGGATCATGCCCAGATCGAGGGTCGATATTGGCAAGGCACGACTCGGATCATCGGGTGCGCCCGGATCTGTGTTATCGAGATGGTAAGACGTGTAGTCCAGCTTTACGCCGGGCTCAATGAACCATCCGGGGCCGGTAATTGGCAAGGCGACTTCCGGGGCGAGATTCATGCGCCAGCCCGTAACGCCCACGTCGCGGTCGAAGTTGGCAACCTCACCCAGGAATCGCAGTTGCAGCCCTAACCATTGATCGGGCCAAAACCCCTGTGCCAGCAACTGTGGCACCATCCGATACGGCTGATCTTCCGGCGCTATGGCATCGTCTATAGTCTGGAAGTCCTGCAACTGACCGAAGAAGGCCAGCCGGTCTCTAAACATCTCGAAACTTATTTTCTGTTGCAGGTGCGTGATGCTGGAGGAGCTGAGGCTGCCGCCCATATCTTCGAAGTACTGGCTGTCCGAAACCTCGCGAAAGTCTATCCGGTTGCGCCAGCCACCGGAAAACTGTGTTTGGTGTTGCAGGCCAACAAGGTAACGAGAGTCATCGAACAGGTCGTCACTGTCGAGATAGTCGCCAATGATTTTGCCCTTCGATGCTTCAGTCAGGTAACGAAATTCGGTCTGCAACTGCAGGCCGCGGTCGGTCATGTAATTCGGCGTAATCGTGGCGTCATAGTTTGGCGCGAGATTCAGGTAGTACGGCAGGCTTATTTCTTTGCCGCTGCGATTGGTTGATCCGATCTGCGGTGTCAGCACTCCGGATTTTCGTGCGTCGCCAGCCGGAAACGACAGGTATGGTGCGTACAGGATTGGCACACCCTGAAAGCGCAGCTTCACGCCGCGGGCCGTTGCGACACCGGCAGCCGTATCGACATCAATGTCATTGGCTTCGAGCAACCAGTCGTTGGATCCCGGCGGACAGGTTGTGTAGCTGACACGATCAAGCTGCAGCTGCCCCTGCTGGTTAATCTCGAATATCTCGGCTGCACCACGCCCATCGCCACTGCCCAGCGAAAAATCGGCGCCTTCAAAACGTACACTACCGGTATCGTAGCCAAACTCGGCAAGGTCGGCTTCAATCTGTGTGCTCCGGTCCTCGTAGCGCACATGCCCCTGCAGTAACAAGGAGCGCTTGCCGGGGTCGTAACGCGCCTCGTCGGCGCCGGCCATCCTCGTCCCTTTGCGCAGCAGCACGCCACCGGTCATCTTTGCCGACGGGTCAGTGCCGAACTGGGCGTCAAGCTCGCCGACCAGAAATTCTATCGTATCGTCGTTCGTAGTCGGTGTTGCGGTGAGCAATGCGTCCATGGACAAGGGGTCCAGCGTCGTCCGACACGCGTCGAATTCCTCGGCCTTTGCATGCGGCAGGGCCAGCAATGCGCTAGCGATAATCAGGTAATTTCGATACACGAGGTAATTGGATATGGGTAGTTTTGAGAACCGAGGCCAGCGGGATAATATCCAGTGCAACTGTGGTACCTTCGCATAGTTTTGCAAGTCCTTCAATGTGTTACGGAGAATACCGATTAATCCGTCGAGCGTAAGTTCCGATCCGCGTAAAGCCGAGATGCTGGCGTGGCTGGCAACCATTGATGCAGTTGCCGGACTGGATTCGGAGCCGGCATCGGCCGATGCGAGTTTTCGGCGCTATTTTCGACTGCGGGCCGGTCAACAGAGTTTCATCGTCATGGATGCGCCACCGCCCAAAGAGGATTGCATGCCATTCGTGCGCATTGCAGCTTATCTGGAAGCGATGCAACTTTCGGCACCGCGAATCCTCGAAGCAAACATCGAGCGCGGTTTCCTGTTACTAAGCGATTTGGGCACGCAGTCATACCTCATGACTCTGGCCGAACAGCCGGGCTCCGCCGCTGACTTGTACGCGGATGCCATGCGCGCGATCGTGACCATGCAGACACATGGCAGCGCCTATCAGGCTCGGCTGCCGCCATACGATGAAAAACTGCTGCGATTCGAACTGTCGCTGTTTCATGATTGGTTATGCGAAACACATATCGGCATGCAATTCTCCGACGCCTACGAGATACGCTGGCAGTCGCTCTGCGACCTGCTGGTAACCAATGCGCTCGAGCAAGCGCAGGTGTTCGTGCATCGCGACTATCATTCGCGCAACCTGATGCAATTGAGCGAACACAACCCTGGCATGCTCGATTTTCAGGACGCGGTCGAAGGTCCGTATACCTATGATCTGGTCTCACTGTTGAAAGATTGCTACGTGCGCTGGCCCGCTGAGCAGGTTCGTCGCTGGGCGCTGGACTACCATGCAATGCTGGAAGGCGTGCATGACACGCATGCCGATGAAGCAACGTTCATGCGGCAATTCGAACTGATGGGTGTGCAACGCCACCTGAAGGCGGCCGGCATATTCGCGCGCCTCAATCATCGGGATGGCAAACCGGGCTACATGGCAGACGTCCCGCGAACACTTCAATACATCGTTGAACTTGCACCGCGCTATGCGGATCTCGAGTTCATCGCCAGCCTGATCAGCCGGAGCTGCCTGCCGGCGTTGGGGCCGTCCGCGTGATCGCGATGCTACTCGCGGCAGGCCGTGGTGAACGCCTGCGGCCGCTGACCGACACCATACCCAAGGCGCTGGTCGAGGTGCGCGGGCAAAGCCTGATCGAACGTCATTTACTGGCGTTGCGGGCGGCTGGAGTCGAAACCGTTGTTATTAATCTTGGCTGGCTCGGTGAAAAAATTGTTGACCGAATCGGGTCCGGCGCCGGCTATGGCCTGAACGTCGTTTACAGCCCGGAGGGAGACAATGTGCTGGAAACCGGTGGCGGCATTGTCAGGGCGCTGCCGATGCTGGGACAGCTTCCATTCCTGGTCGTGAATGCCGACATCTATACAGACATGCCCATGCCGCAATCTGATCTCGAGCCCGGCACCAGCGGCAGGCTGATGCTGGTCGCGACGCCGTCGTACCGGGCGCTGGGCGACTTCGACCTCGTTGCCAAACGCGTGCGAAATTCCCCTGCGGCCTCGCTGACCTTCAGTGGTGTGGCAGTTTATCGACCGGAGTTTTTTGCCAGTTGTGCACCGGGACGATTTTCCATCGTGCCGATGTTGCGGGCAGCGGCGGATGCCGATCAACTTGCCGGTGAGTTGTATACGGGACGATGGAATGATGCGGGCACGCCAGAGCGGCTCGCCGAAATCTAACCGTTGAGAGTCGACGGACCATCCAACAGCCGCGCGTCGGACAGGCCAAGATGGCGCAGCAAATGCGGCAATAGTTGCCCGCAAATTGCCGCGGGATCAGCCGGCGCACCGAGGCGCTGCAGATCGGTAACCTCAAGATTCTCAAAACCGCAGGGATTAATCCGCGAAAAAGGCTCGAGGTCGACATCCACATTCAACGCCATGCCGTGAAAACTGGCGCCGCGCCGGATGCGCAGGCCAACGCTCGCAAGCTTGACGCCGCCAACGTACACGCCCGGTGCGTCGCAACGACTGGCTGCATCAATGCCCAGTTCTGCGGCGAGGTCGACGACACTTTGCTCGAGTGCGGTGACCAGGCCGCGTACGCCGATATTCGCGCGTCGAATATCGAGCAACGGGTAGATCATGAGCTGGCCCGGCCCGTGATAGGTGACCTGTCCGCCACGATCAATTTGCACGATCGGAATGTCGCCCGGTGCGAGCAGGTGCTCCCGGGCAGCATTCACGCCAAGCGTGTACACGGGGCGGTGATCGCAAAACCAGATCTCATCGCGCGTGGTCTCGCCGCGAGTGCTGGTGAAATGTTGCATTGCGCGCCATACCGGTTCGTAGTCCTGCAATCCGAGCCTGCGGATGACAATCTCGCTCATAGAGCCATCAACACGTCGACGTGCGCACTGATTTCGCGGTAGATATCGTCCAGTTGCTGTTGGCTCTGCGCATGTACGGTGACGGTTACCGACACAAAGCTGCCATTGCGGCTAAGTGCGCTTTGCACGCGATTATCGTTCAATGGGCCCGCGTGCTTTTCGACCATTTCGCGAGCGAGGCTACGAAATGCTGCAGATTCCCGGCCCATTATCTTGATGGGAAAATCGCAAGGGAATTCGAGCAGCGACTGATCGCTCATCCGGAACTACTCAAACCAGAGACTTACACCATCCCTGGTGCGTTGCCAGAAGCTGCCGGACGGATTGTCCTGAAGTGCACGCAATGGTTCACGCAACAACACCTCTCCGCGCAGATTGATGCTGATTTCGCCCAGCGGCTGACCTTTCGCGACCGGCGCCTCCAGAATTGCCGGAATATTCAATGTCGACTGCAGCGAGTCGTATGAGCCGCGCGGCACTGTAACGTAAATGTCGTCAAGAACGCCGAGTGCGGTGGTTTCGTGGGCAGACTTCCAGATTCTGGAATTCGTGATTTCGGCGCCCGCAATGTAAACCAATCGGGTCTCATAGAAGCGAAAGCCGTAATTGATCAGCGCCTGGCTGCCATCAATTCGCGCTTTGGCGCTGGACGTCCCCAGCACCACCGAAATCACGCGCATATCGTCGCGCTTTGCGGAAGCCACCAGGCAGTAGCCGGCTGCGTCCGTGTGCCCGGTTTTCATGCCATCCACTGAGTCATCACGCCATAACAAATTGTTGCGATTTGGCTGCTTGATGTCGTTGTAGGTGAATTCCCGCACCGAGTACCAGCGGTAGTACTCGGGGAATTCATTGATGATCGCGCGCGCGAGTGTCGCGAGGTCGCGAGCTGTCGCGAAATGATTGTCGTCTGGCAGGCCGGTCGAATTACGAAATTGGCTAGCGCGCATGCCGAGCGCCGACGCGTATTGATTCATGAGCTCGGCAAACACCGACTCTGAGCCGGCAACGTGCTCTGCCAGTGCCACGGTGGCGTCATTGCCGGACTGTACGATCATGCCCATCACCAGGTCCTGCACGGATACGCGTTTGCCGACCTCGACGAACATGCGGGACCCCGGTGTACGCCAGGCATTTTCGCTGATCGTTACTTCGTCCTCGAGCCGGATCTGCCCGCCCGCGACTGCTTTAAAGACTGCGTAGGCGGTCATCAGCTTGGTCAGGCTGGCCGGGGCAACCGCGTTATCGGGTTGTAACGAC
>CAZHLE010000061.1:0-14729 GCA_964533065.1 uncultured Woeseiaceae bacterium
ACCAGCTCCACGACCGCAGCATGCAATTGATTCTCATCCCGCATCGGTGCCGTGCAGCCCTCGAGATAACTGACGTAACTGTCCTCATCCGCGATGATCAGCGTGCGCTCGAACTGCCCCGTATTCGCGGCGTTGATCCGGAAATAGGTCGACAGCTCCATCGGGCAGCGCACGCCTTTCGGGATGTAGACAAAGGAACCATCACTGAAGACGGCCGAATTTAGCGCTGCAAAAAAATTATCGCGTTGTGGCACGACGCTGCCGAGGTACTTTTGCACGAGCTCCGGGTGTTTCTGGGCGGCTTCGGAGAACGGGCAAAAAATGACGCCGGCCTCGGACAACTTGGCTTTAAACGTCGTTGCTACCGATACGCTGTCAAATACCGCATCGACGGCAACGCCGGCAAGCCGGGCCCGTTCGTGCAGCGGGATACCCAGCTTGTCATAGGTTTCCAGCAACTTTGGGTCGACTTCGTCCAGGCTCTGCGGCCGATCGGCATCCGACTTGGGCGCTGAGAAATAGGAAATGGCACCATAATCTATCGCCGGGTAGTGCACATGTGCCCAGGTCGGCTCTCGCATTTGCCGCCAATGGCGGTAGGCGCGCAAGCGCCAGTCAAGCAGGAATTCCGGTTCATTCTTGCGCGCAGAAATTGCGCGTACCACGCCCTCGTCGAGCCCGGGCGGCAGACTGTCGCTCTCTATGTCGGTGACGAAACCGTGCCGGTAACGACGATTGACCAGGTTTTCGACATTGTCAGTTTCGGTAGCCATGTCAGGTCTTGTTCTCAATAGATATCGGCAGGCCTGCAAATTCGAAACGCGGCAGCGGCCGGTTGGCGCGAAGCAGGTCGAGCAGGCTCACGTCTTGCAGAGCGTGGCGAATTGCGTCATTGATGCGACGCCAGGAGCTGCCGACACTACAGATGGGTTCGTAGTCGCAATTGCTGTGCTCACCGCTGCATTCCGTAATTGACACAGGTCCCTCAAGGGCGTCGATGACGTCCGCGGCACTGATCTCAGCGGGTTTGCGGCTGAGCCGATAACCACCGCTCGCACCCCGGGTCGAAACCACAAGCTCGGCTCGCGCCAGCAACTTCAGCAACTTGCTCACGGTCGGCAGTGCGATACCGGTAGCGGAAGCCACATCGGCCGCACTCATGACTGCATTTGTCTCGCTCGCTAGATGCGCAAGCACCACGGTGCTGTAATCGGTTAATTTGCTGATTCTGAGCATCGAAAACCTCCGCTTCTCGAAATATAGGACTATTTTAGTCCTATTTATTCGCATTGGCCAGACCTGTACACTCCGCACACGATTCTGCAACGGAGCAGTACCCTGTCTGACGTATTGATAGAAGTCTCGGACCTCGACTTTTCCCGGGGTACGCGCAGCATATTCAAGAACCTGAATATCACGTTTCGACGCGGTGATATCACATCCATCATGGGCCCAAGCGGCACAGGCAAAACGACCTTGCTGCGCTTGATCGCGCGCCAGCTGCACCCGGATCGGGGCCGGGTACTGATTGATGGGGTCGATATCGCCGGATTGAGTCAGTCCGGGCTGTATGCCTTGCGCAAACGCATTGGCATGCTGTTTCAGAATGGCGCGTTGTTGACCGACCTGAGTGTGTTCGAAAATGTCGCTTTTCCCTTGCGTGAGCACACGCACCTCGGCGAACGGCTTATCCGCCTGGTTGTGCTCACGAAATTACACGCGGTCGGCCTGCGTGGTGCGGCCGAGTTGATGCCATCCGAATTGTCCGGCGGCATGGCACGCCGAGTCGCCCTGGCGCGTGCCATCGTCATGGATCCGGATATCCTGATTTACGACGAACCCTTTGCCGGTCTCGATCCGATTTCCATGGGCGTGATTGTGCGCTTGATTCGCCGCTTGAATGACACCCTAGGCATATCGAGCATTGTGGTCAGTCACGATCTGAAGGAGACCGCGGCTGTATCGGATCAGAGCTTCCTGCTTTCAGACGGGTCGGTAGTTGCATCGGGTAGCCCAGCGGAGCTGGCCAGAAACGACTCCGAGATGGTGCGGCAATTCATGCACGGATTGCCGGACGGGCCGGTCGGGTTCCATTACGAGGCACCCGATTATTCGCAACAGTTACTGGGCGAGAATGCACCGTGAATATCTTGCGCGAGCTGTTGCGGTCACAAAGCGAGTTTGTTCGAACCTTTGGGGCCATGACGCTGTTCTTTTTTCAGTTGGTGCGCCATTCCCCATGGACCTTGGTTAAGCGTTTCAATCTTGTGGTTTCCCAGATTTTCAATGCCGGTGCGCTGTCGATTGTCATCATAATTGTCAGCGGGCTGTTTGTCGGTGGCGTGCTCGGGTTGCAGGCATTCGCTAATCTTGAACGGTTTAATGCCGAGGAAGCCACCGGAATTCTGGTTGGTTTCGCGCTGGTCAAGGAAATTGGCCCGGTAATTACGGCGTTGTTATTTGCCGGCCGAGCCGGAACGGCTCTGACATCCGAAATCGGTCTCATGAAGGCGACTGACCAGCTCGCTGCGATGGAAATGATGGCCGTAAATCCGATGCAGCGCGTCTTCGTACCCCGTTTTCTGGGTGGAGTCATTGCCATGCCGTTGTTAACAGCCGTGTTCACGATGGTGGGTCTGCTTGGAGCGCACCTGGTTGCCGTGGAACTGCTCGGCGTTGACGTTGGCGCATATTGGCAACAGCTACAGCAGACCATGGAACCGGACGATGTTTACGAAGGCATTACGAAGAGTGTCGTGTTCGGTTTCGTGGCCAGTTTGCTGGCGGTTTGGGAAGGGTACAATTCCGTTCCAACAGCGGAAGGAGTCGGGCGGGCGACAACGCGGACGGTCGTGTCGACGGCAATTGCGGTGTTGATCCTCGACTTTATGATTACAGCTTATCTACTTTGAGGTAGGACTATGCGACAGAATCGCGCGGTGGAGCTAGGTACCGGCTTGTTCATTTTGCTGGGAATTGGCGCACTATTTTTTCTGACAACACAAACGACGGGTCGTAACGACTTCATAAATACTGATGTCTACACCGTGCAGGCACGATTTGAAAATGTTGGCAGCCTGAAAAAGCGCGCGCCGGTGGCGATGTCGGGTGTCACTATCGGGCGTGTAACCGGAATCGAGTTTGACGGTGAGGCGCTCGAGGCGGTCGTGACCATGGTGATCGACAGTCAATTTGCGCAGATTCCCGATGACTCCGACGCCAGCATCCTGACGGCGGGATTGCTTGGCAGTCAGTACATTGGTCTGCAAGCTGGTGGCTCGGATATCTATCTCGAAGACGGTAGTGAGATATCGTTCACGCAATCGGCTATCGTGCTGGAGAACCTTATTGGCAAGTTCCTGGTCAAAGGTGGCTCGGATGAATAGCTTGGTCAGGAGGGAGGTTTGTCGTTGAACGGAATCAGTAAAGTCCTGTTGACGGTGGTAATGCTGCTGGCGGCGGTGTTCGCAAAAGCTGCTACACCCGATGAGTTTGTCAGCGATGCGGTTCGCGAACTGGCCGCGAAGCTGGATGGTCGTAAAACCGAGCTGGCCGCGGATCCAGGGTCAATGTACGCGTTGATTGATGAGATTCTGCTGCCGCGATTTGACCGTCGACTCGCAGCGCAACAGGTGCTCGCAAAGCATTGGTCATCTGCAAGCGAGGAACAGCGGGATCGTTTCATCAATGCTTTTTACGATACGCTCGTCCGGCGCTACGCGGACGGGATCCTGGATTTTGAACATGACCGGATTCAGGTATTGCCATTTCGCGGTGATGTGGATAAAAGAACGGTCGTCGTCAGGACCAAAGTTGATTTGAACGATGGCAGCAACGTAAGTGTCAATTACACACTGGTTGGCCGCGACAACGGGTGGATGATGTTCGACGTCATGATCGAAGGTGTTTCATACGTTCGGAATTTTCGCGCGGAGTTCGACGCGGAAATACGGGCGACCAGCCTCGAGCAGGTCATTGGGCGACTTGAAAACGAGGTCGCGGGCGGTGTCGGGAGTGAGTGACTTTGATCTTACAGACCGGGGTGCAGGGCATTTCGAGCTCAAGGGCGAGATGTCATTCAATACGGCGGAGCAAATACTGCGGGACAGCGAGAAAGTATTTCAACGGCAAACGAAGATCAGCATTGATCTGGCCGGCGTGACTCGAACCGATTCGGCTGGCCTGGCCTTGTTGCTGGAATGGATAGGCAGGGCAGGTCGATCCGGGTCTGAAATCAGTTTCATTGCTGTCCCTGAAAAACTGCGTGCCATCGCCGAGACTGCCGAAGTTCAGCAGCTGCTCTGAGGCGATTACTCCTCGTCGTCGAAAAAATAGAACTCTTCGTCTTCCGGAACGTCGCCATCAAGAATATTAAACTGCCGGTTCTGCAGGTAGGCCTCGCGAAAAGCAATATAGGGGTCTTGCGACTTGTTCAGCAATTCTTCCGTCGTAAGCAGGCGCGCGCGACCGTCAATCAGGCGCAGGACATACAGTTTATCGCGTGTTCCCGTATCCTTGATGTGGTACTGAAGATCACTCATGACATCGACCGGAAGTGCGGCGGCTGCCAGCAGTGTGCGGGGGCCCCAGATGGGGATTACGACGTAGGGGCCCTCCGGGACGCCCCAGACTGCCAGGGTTTGTGAAAAGTCCTCGTCGTAGCGTTCCATGCCGCCGGCTGCAGCAATGTCAAACAGCCCGCCGATTCCGAGCGTGCTATTGAACAGGAAACGCGCCAGCTCATTGGCTCCGCGTGCCGGCTTGCCTTGCAGAAAATTGTTAACGGACGATCGCGGTGCCGTCAGATTGTCAAAAAAATTGTGCACGCCTTTGCGGGCAAAGCCCGGAATAATGGCCTTGTAAGCCTTGCCAAACGGTTTGTAGATGATCTTGTCGCCAAAACGATTCACTTCGAACATCGAGCGGTTGTATTTTTCGAGTGGATCGTTATTGTCCGGATCCGTTGTCGCGCATGCCGCCAGATGAATGAGCAGCAGCGGCAACATGGCCCAAAGCAGGACTGGCCGAATACGGTTACGTGTCTGGCGAGTGCTCATTCGTTGCTCAGGTATTGTTGCGCGCGGCCGTGGTGTTCGGTTGTGCACGTTGCAGCTGTTTCAGCTGCTCTTCGGACATGTATTCACGAATAAAATCGATACGTGCTTCGAATCGAATACGTTGTATTTCCTGCAACTCCGGCAAGGCCAATGCTTGCCTTAAGAAACTGATCCCGCCAATCAGGTCACCGGACATCAATCGAAACTCGGACATGTAGTACAGCGATTCTGCCGTATCAACGGCTTCGTTTGCCGCACGCGCAATGAGGCGCACCTGATGCGGAGTTGGCGGAACGTTGTTCAGCAGGTCGAGCAGGATCGCGTGTGCCTGTTCCGCTTCACCGAGCTGCATAAGTGCTTCCGCGTAATGAATGACCAGCGGGACATTGCGTGGGAATAATTCAACGGCGCGTGAAAAAGTATCCCGGCTCATTGCGTACATTTCCAGCGCCAACTGGGACTGCGCGAGTCCGATGTGGTAGGCGATTACCTTGGTATCCTTCTGGATCAGGTCCTCGAATATCCTGTTGGCATCGCGATGCTGGCTGTTGCGTTGGTAAGCGACCGCACGACCGTAACGTTCAAAATCGGTCTGGTCTTCGTAATCGCGACGCTCAAAATACTCCACCGCAAGCTCCGAAGTATCGTGGCGATTAACCAGGATTCGTGCCCGCGCAATTCCGTAACTGGCGGTGTCCTCGGTGACGATTCGGGGGTAATCAGCGGCGCGGCTTTTTGCTTCTGAAATACGTGCGGTGGTGACCGGGTGCGTGCGCAGGAATTCGGGCACTCTGCGGTCTGGCGAAGAGGTATCCTGCCTAGACAGGACTTCGAAAAAGGAACTCATGCCATGCGGATCGAAACCGGCCTCTGCCAATGCGCGAATTCCGATGCGGTCGGCTTCGTACTCGTTGCTGCGAGTAAAGTTGATTCGTTGCTGTGCGGAAGTGCCCTGTGCAACGGCGATGCCTGCCTGCACCGCATCGGCGTCACCACCGACGGCACCGAGGATCATTGCGCCGAGCATTAACGCCGTGGACAACATGCTTTGTCGCGAGTTGGCATGAATAGCTCGTGCTATGTGGCGCTGCGTCACATGGGCTACTTCATGCGCCAATACCCCGGCGAGTTCATCTTCACTTCGTGAGGCTTCGATCAGGCCGGTATGGACGCCAATAAAGCCACCCGGCAGTGCAAACGCATTGATGCGTGAATCATCGACCACGAAAAAGGAAAAACTGTAGTCGCCATCGTTCGCCTGCACCGCGATCCGGTGCCCGATTTCGCTGATGTACTCCGCGATCTGCGGGTCTTCGACGATCATGTTGCTGTTGCGAATTTCGCGCATGATGGCGCGCCCGATCTGCGCTTCGGACGACTTCGACAGGATTGCGTTGGCGGGGCTGCCGATATCGGGCAGCTGTATATCGTCCGCGTTCGCCGCCGCGGCGATCACTGCGACTCCGACTAGCAGGACGGTGCCGGCGCGTTTCAGAATTCTCTTGATCAAAGGTTGAATCTCTTAAGGGTCGAACACTATGTCCGACCGCCGTTCTGCGATTGGTTCCACATCATACCGGGAATCGCCGCAAAAATGCTGCCTGCGGCTGTTTGGCAGCTGTGTTCACATTACATAACCATCTGAATTTAAAAGAAGTTATTGCTCAAGCGCCCGGACTGCTTGGTAGACCTCGTCGACGTGACCCTTGACGCTTACATTGCGCCATTCTGCGCGGAGCTTGCCGTCAACGCCGAGCAGGAACGTACTGCGGACAACGCCCATGTATTTCCGGCCATACAAGGTTTTTTCCCGGATCACATCGAACTGTTTGCAAAGCTTCTCGTCGGGGTCCGAAATCAGGTCAAAAGGAAATTCCTCGCGGGCCTTGAATTTCTCGTGCGAGGCCAGGCTATCGCACGAAACACCGAAAACGACGGCCTTCTGGCGGCGCAGCTTGGCATGCAGGCGCGCAAAGTCCTGGCCCTCGAGTGTGCAACCGGGCGTACTGTCTTTCGGGTAGAAGTACAGGATCACTTTCTGACCACGCAGGTCTTTCAACTGAATTGTCTTGCCGCCGGTCGCCGCGGCCGAGAAATTGGCGACAACGCGATTCAAGGCTGGTCCGCTCATAGGGTGCTCCGAGGATCCCGGATCAGGATTTTACGGGCTCGATAATCGCGTCGAGATTCAGCCGATCGCACAATTCGAGAAAATCGTCGCGCAGGTGTGAAATCGAAACACTCGACGGGATGCTGACCGCCATCTGGACGGCGAACATTTGTGCACCCGTGTGTGCTGCCGAGTAGCGGCGAGTCGCGACGTCGGCTATTTCGATGTCGCGGGCTGCAAAAAACTCGGCGAGGTTGTAAACGATACCTTGCTGGTCGAGGCTCACTACATCGACAGCGTACGGCATGCGGTTATTACTCACGGCTCGTGCATCCGTTTTCCGAATCGAAACGGTCAGGTTCTGGTCTGCGCTGAGCTTGTCGAGCGCTGTCTCAAGCCGGCTCAGCGTGTGCCAGCTTCCGGAGACCAGCATCAGCACGGCGAATTCTGAACCCAGCGTGGTCATACGACTTTCTTCGATGTTGCCGCCGACCGAAAGTATGACTTTGCTGATATCCTGCACGACGCCCGTTCTATCCGTGCCAATTGCTGATAAAACAATAAGTTGTGACATTTATCGAGAGTTTACCTTTCTAGTTGAATTCGCATGGCGAGGTTACCTTGCCAGCACGTCGCGTGAACAGTAACATCGCGGCCTTATTCATGGCGAGGACAACTCGTGTTTGCAGGTTCCCTGGTAGCTTTGGTGACACCGTTTGACGAGCATGATCACGTCGATTATGGCGCGCTCAAGCGCCTGATTGATTTTCACGTGGCCGAGGGCAGCGACGGACTGGTGATCGCCGGAACCACGGGTGAGGCCGCGACCCTGAGCCGAAACGAGCATGTCGAGCTGATATTCCGGGCCGTCGAACTGGCGGACGGGCGGATCCCGGTGATCGCCGGTACCGGCTCAAATTCGACTGCGCAGACCATTGACCTGTCCCGCGCGGTCGCGGAGGCCGGTATCGCCGCCTACCTCATGGTGGTGCCGTATTACAACAAGCCGACTCAGCACGGCATGCTGCGGCACTTCCAGACCGTCGCCGACGCGGTCCCCAAGCCGGTCATGCTGTACAACGTGCCGGGTCGCACAGGTGCCGATATGCTGCCGGCGACAGTGGGCAAGGCGGCCAAACATGGCAACATTTTTGGTATCAAGGAAGCAACCGGTGATCTTCAGCGCCTCAAAGACATCCAGGATTGCGTCGACGCGGAATTCCGGTTGTACAGCGGCGATGATTTTACCGTGTTGAAGTTTATTGAGCAGGGTGGCCATGGCGTGGTGACGGTCAGTGGCAATGTGGTTCCTGCCGCCATGGCGCGGCTTTGTGCCCTGGCGCTCGGAGGAGAAATCGGTGCCGCACAGGACATCGACGATACCCTGCAATTACTGAACACGGCGCTATTCGTGGAGTCCAATCCGATTCCGGTGAAATGGGCGGTCAACCAGATGGGCCTGATCGCTCCGTTTACGCGTCTGCCGTTGACTGAATTTTCGGCGCAATACCATGCCCAGATGCGTGCGGCGCTCGCCAATGCCGGTGTCTCACTGGAGAACGCGGCGTGAGTGCGATTTTCCGCTGTGCGACGGTATTGATACTGCTCGGAAACCTGGCGGCCTGCGGCAAGGACGCCGACATTACTTGCGACGATGTCCAGACGTACCAACTCGCGGTTGCCGGCAAGCGAGTCGAGGTTCCTGAAGGGCTTGATCCACTGGACCCTCTCAAGGAGGTTCCGCTGCCTAAGGCGTCCCCACGCACCGAGCGCCCGGCCGGTTCTGCCTGTATTGATCGTCCGCCCAAAGTACAGCTCGGCGGCTGACGTCGGCGCACGTTTATTCGCTGTTGACCAGTATTCGGAGAGGTGGCTGAGTGGCTTAAGGCGCTCGCTTGGAAAGCGAGTGTACGCTTATACCGTACCGGGGGTTCGAATCCCCCCCTCTCCGCCAACCCCCTGGGGTCCTGACCGGGGACATGGGTTACAGTTACCTACGCAACCTCGGCCGTTGATAAATCCTAGTAAAAAGCTGTTGCATCTGGCTTCAATACAACGGCATATCTATGTACGGGGCACTATGCCATTGGCCACACTTCGCTTGTGAACTGTCGCGTGCGCCTGGTGTCGCTGAAGCATTCACCGCGGCGGACTCGATGCACTGCCAGTCAAGGCAGGTTTTTCTCGCTTATTGCAACTGTTCTAACGCATCTTTCGAGAGTGTGATGAAAATCTGGAAGCTCTCATCGGCCGACAACTGTTCGGCAATCAGTTGATCAAACGCCGCTTGCTGTAATTCGTGCAGCTGCTGCCTGGCTCGGTCGCGATCCGCCCGGCTGGACTCGTGATTGACGGAATTCCGAATTTCGATGACCGCCGTATAAAAGCGATCTATTCGATTTTTGCGCTTGCGCTTTAAAATGCGGATACCAGCAAGGCCAGCGGAAACCAGCGCGATCAAAAGCGTCACGAGGACCTCGGCGACACCGGAATAACGTTCATACATCGTCGGTTCATCGCGCTGCAGGAAGGCTTGCGTGCCAGCGTGGACGACAAAGGTCGACCGGCTCACATCGAAACTGTTGTCGAACTCGTCGAAAAGTCCCGGCCTGCTGGCAGCCAACGCGGGACGAAGGCGCCGGATCTCGTTCACCAGGTCATAGACGATGGCCGGATCCATGTCACTGCGCGTGACCAGCATCTTATCCGCGGCGATGGTCACGACCGCCGCCGTATTCGCGTCTCCGTAGGTGCTGGCGGGAATCACGAATGGTCGCAAAGTGGGATTCAGCAGGGCGGCAGCGTCGACTAAGGAACCGTTGCCGATATCTGCGGGCGCGCCTAAAGAGAACAGTTTGAATCCGGCCAGATCGTCGCGGTGTTGCGCCGAGATTGGTGCGAAAACCACGAGCACGTCAACGTCGTCCAGATTACCCCCGGCTTTGCGCTCGACATAACTAAATGCCTCGCGCGGCAGCTGCAGGCGATCTACGATTCTTTCCAGCATGATTCGCGACGACGAACCTTCTTCGCCAGCGTAAACCCGTGCCTCGTTCAGAAGAGAAAATGCATCGGTTACAGTGCGACCTTCGCGATAGCCGATATGCAGGATGCTGGGATACATAGGCATGACAGTCGCGATATCTGAACGATACGGCAGGTAATTCGACACCAGTGCGAGATTGGCCTTGCCGGCCAGCAGCAAATCCAGAGCCGCCTCGCCCGACTGCGGGACGCTCGACAGGGTCAGGCGAAAATTGTCGTCCTGCTCCAGCAATGTGACCAGGCTTTGCACGATTTCCTGGTCCATCGGCAGTGCGGGCGACACGAGGCGCAGCTCGGTCGGGCCACGCTCACAGGCGGCTAAAAGGAAAAACGCGGCCAGCAGCCACAGCCGTTGCGCTCGCATCATGTCCGAACCGATCGAGACTGTTGGCCTGCATTCGCAACTGACGTTTTCGACATAGCGAAAAGTACTATCGGCGCCGATGAAAATCTCATTACGTTTCCGTTGTAGATCGCGAAGAATCGCTGCGTTAGAATCGTGCCAATTGAATACCACGATGTCACAAATAACAACAGGAAACACAAGTATGCGTATTTTGAATCAATCAGCTTTTGTTCGGGTTGCTGCACTCGGCCTCGCTGCGACCGCGATCTCCGGTTGTACGACCTCGAACCCGACTATCGATACCGGTCCGGACGCGGAGGTAACGTTTGACGGGTTGTACCCGGTGAAGGGCGGGCGCATGGACACGGCGTGGGCCAGGCCAGGTTTTGACCTTAAGCGCTACTCGAAGGTCATGCTGCAGGACATGGGCATTGAGTATCGTCCGGGCGGCGAATCCGGCCGCCATTACAATTTCTCATCGGCATCGTCGAGCGATTTTTTCGAATTGTCGGAAGAGCAAAAAAAGCGCTTTCAGCAGGTAATGCAAGAGGCATTCGTTGCTGAACTCAGCGAAGGCGAGAATTACGAAATTGTTACCACGCCGGGCCCGGATGTGCTGATAGTCCGTGGTGGGTTACTGGACGTGGTTTCCTTTGTGCCACCCGAACAAACAGGCAGGTCGGACATCTATTTGAGCAGGGTCGGTGAAGCGACGCTGGTTCTGGAAATCAGGGATTCGCAGACTGACGCCATTCTGTTGCGCGGAGTAGACCGGCGCGCTGCTGAGGACGCCATGGGATTTTCACATTCCAACAGGGTGTCAAATACGGCCGAAGCACGCAGGTTGGCGACTACATGGGCCAGGATATTGCGGGAAGGGCTGGACCGGTTCATGGCGGCCGATGACGAGGCCGGTAAATAAATCCGGCTGACATCAGTCGGTGGCGAGATTCTCGTCCAGGAAGGTTCGAAAAAGTGTGGCCCAATGTTGGGCCGCATCTTCAATGCTCGTCCAGTCGGTCGCGACCCCATCGGTCGACGAAAAAGTCGGTGCCTTGGCACTGTCGGCTGCGCGTGCCAGCACTCGATCGCTCACTGAGTCGCGCATTTCCATCAAGAACACGATCGAGCCGGGTTCCGCCAGTTCCATAATGCTTGAGCGCATTCTCGGAATCTGCGAGCCGGTCGAATTTCGCAGATCAATCAGGGATGCATCGACCGCCATGGTCTTCGGGCCAGCCTCGGTGACGATAACGTAGCCATCCAGCCTGGGCAGGAAAGCGTCGCGAAATATCTGCCGGATGCGTTGCAAATCCGCCGCGCTGGTCGAATGGTCCTGCGGGAAGTAGATACCGAGCTCGCTGGCGAGCAGGCTGTTATAGCGGCCAAAATCAGCGTCGGTCGCGACCTGCGCGGACTCGACGTTCGAAGTTTTGCTGACGCGGAAACTTTGCGACTCGGTCGTTGTGCTGACGCATGCGCCGAGTGAGAGCGCAGCCAGTGCCACGCAAAGCCCGCTTTTTTGCGGGCTTTCATTGCTCTTGCAAGATCGGGTTATGCGCGTCAACATCGTTCAATCCCAGAGATAGCCGCAGGCGGCAGATTAGAGTCTATTCGGGCAGTCTACCGCAACATCGAACCCCAACAAACAATGCGTGCGAGCAGGATTCGGAGAGCACATGATAAATATCAAACACCTTATTGTTAGTTCCGCAGCAATCCTGGCTCTGGACACCGGCTTTGCTGTGGCCGAGAACCCGGATGTAGCGGGCGACACCGGTGAGGCGCGATTGCTGCTGCAGGCGGGCCGTGAAGACATCGTTCGCGAGGAAATGCGCCTGAGCGCTGACGAGGACGCGTTATTCTGGCCCGTATATGACCGTTACCAACGGGACCTGACGTTGATTCGCAATCGTTATGCGCTGTTGTTGTCGGACTATATCGAGGCTTACCGCAGCGGCACCGTCTCGGCAGAGTTCGCCGAGCGGCTGGTCGATGAATTCCTGGAAATTCAGGGCGACATATTGAAACTCAAGAAAAAGCACCTGAAAGAATTTCGCAGGGTGCTGCCGGCACGAAAGGCAGCGCGATTTTATCAACTTGAGAACAAAATGGATGCTGAACTGGAAGGGCAGCTGGCGCTCGTCGTTCCGTTAATCGATCCTGTGTAGATGTCGTCCATCACCGCAATCCGTGGCGCGGCTCTGAGCTATACCCGGGATCCATTTCAACATCCGATCGAAGATAGTTACGTCTACGAGGCCGATGCCCTGATTGTCATGCAGGGTGGCCGGGTTACCGCGTTTGGCCCCGCGAGTCAGATCGCGAGATCCCTCGTGCGCGATGTCCAGGTAACGCGCTATGAAAATTGTCTGATATTGCCCGGATTCATTGACTGTCATGTGCATTATCCACAGACGGAGATTATCGGCGCATATGGCAAGCATTTGCTCGACTGGCTGCATAAGTACACATTCGTCGCGGAACAAAAATTCAAAAACAAGAATCATGCGCACGACACAGCGAAAGTTTTCCTGCGCGAGAGTATTCGTTGCGGGACGACCACATCGGCCGTGTTCTGCACGGTCGATCCAACGTCGGTTGACGCGTTTTTCACCGAAGCGCAGCAACTGAATATGCGCAATATTGCCGGTAAGGTGCTGATGGACCGGAATGCGCCTGCCGAGTTATTGGATACGCCACAGCAGGGATACGACCAGACCCAGGCGTTGATCGACCGTTGGCACGGCAAGGGTCGAGCGCTTTACGGCGTGACGCCACGATTCGCGCCAACCAGTTCGCCTGAGCAAATGGAGATGACGGGGTCGGTATGGCACGAGAATCCAGGTACTTACCTGCAGTCACATGTATCTGAAAACCTGAGCGAAGTTCAGTGGGTGAAAGAGTTGTTTCCGGCCTGCAAGAACTATGTGGACGTTTATGCGCATTTCGGGCAACTGGGTGAACGCTGCATTCTGGGCCACGGTGTGCACTTGTCTGAAGGTGAAATGTCGGTGTTGCATGAAACGGGTACAGCCGTCGCGCACTGCCCGACGTCAAACCTGTTTCTCGGTAGCGGTCTGTTTGATATGGGCAGGCTCGTGGATTCGCAGCGCCCTGTGCGCGTGGGACTGGCGACGGATCTCGGTGCTGGCACTAATTTTTCGCAACTGGTGACGATGAACGAGGCCTACAAGATCGCGCAGCTTTGTGGCTATGCGCTCAGTGCCCATCAAGCTTTTTACCTGGCGACGCGTGGCGCCGCGCGTGCGCTATACCTGGACGACAAGATAGGCAGCATTGCAACAGGCATGGAGGCGGATCTCGTGGTGCTCGATCTCGCGGCAACGCCCGTATTGGGTTATCGAATGCAGCACACCAGCAACCTCGAAGAGATGCTGTTCGTGTTGATGACATTGGGCGATGATCGAACCGCTCGCGCGACCTACATCGCTGGCAAAAGGGTGTACTCGCGCGAGTTACAGATCTGCAAGGAAATGTTTGTGCCGTCATTGCAGAATGGATGAAGCAATCTGCATTGTGTTGCGATCCCGAAGCGGCGATAATCGCCGCCGGCCCGCGCCGGCTTCCTCGCGACGGCTAACCGTGAACCCCGTCAGGCCCGGAAGGGAGCAGCGGCAACGGCGCAGCCGGGTGCCGGGGAGCGGCTGGCGCGGGCCACTAATCGGGCTTGCTCCAGGCCACTCGTAGGATACACTGATCCACTCGAATTCGAGCTTGTACAGACCCAACAGACAAGACTTATGAGCTATCTCGTCCTTGCACGCAAATGGCGGCCGAAAGACTTTTCCGACACCGTTGGCCAGGAGCACGTTTTACGGGCTTTGATGAATGCGCTGGAGTCAGGGCGGCTGCATCATGCATACCTGTTCGCGGGAACGCGCGGTGTCGGCAAGACCACGATCGCTCGCGTCCTGGCAAAAGCGCTGAATTGCGAAACTGGTGTGACATCTGCGCCATGTGGTAAGTGCAGCGCTTGTCGCGAAATAGATGAAGGGCGGTTCGTTGACCTGATTGAAGTGGATGCGGCATCGCGAACAAAGGTTGACGACACGCGGGACCTCTTGGACAACGTGCAGTACGCGCCGGCTCGGGGGCGATTCAAGGTCTACCTGATTGACGAAGTACACATGCTTTCAAAGAGCTCTTT
>CAZHLE010000062.1:0-2117 GCA_964533065.1 uncultured Woeseiaceae bacterium
ACCGCCGCCCTGCATCTGGCGCATGAAGTAGATCCAGACGCCAATCAGCAGCAGGATCGGGAAAGAACTGAACAGCAGCTGGCCGATAATGCTCTGCGACGGCGGTTCTACCGCACTGAACTGCACACCATTCTTGATCAGCATATCCACCAGCGGACCTGTGTCTGTCTCCGGGTTGATCGTGTAATAGCCCAGCGGTTTGCGGTCGCCGAAGGCGATGCGTGTGTTCGACTCTGAGAATTCGACGACGTCGACATTGCCGGATCTGACCTGGGCCAGGAACTCCGAATAGCCCATGGCCTGTGGCTGGCCACTGGTACCGCCGGAAAGGCCCTGCACCACCGACAGCAGCACGACGATAATTACGATAAAAACCAGGACGTTTTTTGTCAGATCATTCACTTTGCAGAATCCGTGGCGAAATGCGCCAGTAAAATTAAGGAGTTAGCAATCCCGATGGTTTAGACACTACACCAATTGATAGTTTCTCGCTACCAAGTACACCTCACGGCTGCCAGCCCTTGAAGCCTTTGGTTTTCGGACCTTTACGGTGCCGAATGAGCTGCGAACATCGGCCAGGAAAGGGTCAAAACCGGCGCCCTGAAACAATTTGCAGACAAAGTCGCCGCGCTGCCGCAGCACCTGGCGCTCGAAATCGAGCGCCAGTTCCGCCAGGTACATCGATCTGGGCTGGTCGACGACCCTGGCCCCACTGGAATTGGGGGCCATATCGCTCATTACAAGGTCGAGTTTCTCATCGCCGAGAATTTGCAGGAGTTGCGCCAGTACAGCATCGTCGGTGAAATCGCCACGAATGATCTCGACCTCTGGCAAGACATCCATTGGCAGCAGATCGATAGCCACAATGCGCGCCCGCCCTTTTAGCTTTTCCGTGACGTACTGGCTCCAGCTTCCTGGCGCGGCACCGAGATCCACACAGGTCATGCCGGGTCGAAGCAGGCGCTCAACCTCGTCGATCTCCTGCAATTTGTAGACGGCGCGAGAACGCCAGCCTTCACGCCGCGCCTTTTGTACATACGGATCCCGTTCCTGCCGTTCCCGCCAGCTGACACTCGAACCGCGCGGCTTGCTCATTGCACAGCACTCCGCTCTTGCAGCGGGCGCGTATCCACACTGTTACAATCCGCGCCCATGGCACTCTCCGAATCACAGAAAAAATACCTGCGCGGCCTCGGACACCAGCTGAAGCCCGTCGTCATGATCGCCGAATCCGGTTTGAGCGATGCGGTGCTGAAGGAATTTACATCGGCCATTGCGCACCACGAACTGATCAAGGTTAGCGTTCGAGCAGGTGATCGGGAGGTTCGGTCTGAAATCATAGCGTCATTGTGTGCCAGCGGGCCGGTCGAACTGGTGCAAAGGGTTGGCAATATCGCCCTTTTTTACCGCTCCAATCCGAAAAAGAAAAAGCGCATAAAACTGCCAGGCTAGCCGGGCAAATCAGATATAGCGAACCCGCATTACCTCATACTGCTTTTCGCCGCCGGGCGCCGACAGCTTGATATCGTCACCCTCAAACTTGCCTATCAAGGCGCGCGCCATCGGTGAAGTGTAGGAAATAAGCCCCTGTTTCAGATCCGATTCATCCTCACCAACAATACGATAAACAACCTCTTTACCGGTCTCATCATCGAGCAGGTCCACTGTCGCACCGAACACGATCTTGCCCTTGGCATCGACAGCGGTCACATCGATGACCTGCAAATTCGAAAGCTTGGCCTCAAGTTCCTTGATGCGGCCTTCAATAAAACCCTGCTGTTCTTTCGCGGCATGATATTCAGCGTTCTCTTTCAGGTCGCCATGGCCGCGGGCTTCTGCGATCGCCTGAATAACAGCCTGCCGATCAACGCCTTTCAGGCGTTTCAGTTCTTCCTGCAATAGCGCATGGCCACGCACGGTCATTGGCACTTTGTTCATGCCGCAACCTCCTTGTGCAGGTCCTGCAGCCTGTTCACTTCGCTGTTATCGAGGTATTCGATCGCCTTACAGGTTGCAACCCCTGCAGCAACGGTCGTGTAGTAAGTAACGCCACGGCGCACGGCCTCGGAACGAATCGACTCGGATTCGACGATCGCTTGCTTGCCCTCGGTCGTATT
>CAZHLE010000062.1:2127-5028 GCA_964533065.1 uncultured Woeseiaceae bacterium
ACGGTTTTTTATCATGTCCACAATATGCGGCCTGCCTTCGCGAACCTTGTTGGCACGGCGGCAGGGTATCCCGGCAGCGGCAAGATGTCGCGCGGTACCATGAGTGGCAACGATATCAAAGCCGCAGGCTACGAGCAGCCTCGCGAGTTCCACGGCGCCGTCCTTGTCCCGGTCACGCACGCTGAGCAAGGCGTTACCCTGACGCGGTAAATGCACGCCGGATGCAAGTTGCGCCTTCGCATACGCCTCGCCGAAAGAGCGGCCAACGCCCATCACTTCACCGGTCGATTTCATTTCCGGGCCCAGAATGGGGTCCGAACCGGGAAATTTGACGAACGGAAACACCGCTTCCTTAACCGAGTAGTAGCCGGGATTGCGCTGATTCACATAGCCCTGCTTGGCCAGTGTTTCACCAACCATGACCCTGGCACCGATCTTTGCCAGCGGGATACCAATCGCCTTGGACACGAACGGTATGGTCCGAGATGCACGCGGGTTTACTTCCAGGAGGTAAATCACGTTGTTCTGAATGGCGTACTGGACGTTCATCAGGCCGACCACATTCAAGGCCTTGGCAAGTTTGACGGATTGAGCTTTCAATTCCTGCTGCAGTTCAACCGAAAGACTAAACGGTGGCAGTGAACAGCCGGAATCGCCGGAATGCACGCCCGCCTGCTCGATATGCTCCATGATGCCGCCGATGAGCACATGCTCACCGTCACTCACACAGTCGACATCGACTTCGATGGCGAGATCGAGAAACCGGTCGAGCAGGACCGGGCTGCTGTTCGAGACATCGATCGCAGCGTCCATATAGCAGGCAAGATCATCCTGGTTATGCACGATCTCCATCGCGCGTCCGCCCAGTACGTAAGATGGCCGGACCACCAGCGGAAAACCAACTTCGGGACCCAGCGCCAGTGCCTCGGCCTTGCTGCTGGCGGTGCGATTTGGCGGCTGTTTCAGACCCAGATCCTCGACGAGTTTTTGAAAACGCTTGCGATCCTCGGCCAGATCAATGGAATCCGGCGTTGTTCCGATAATCGGCGCACCGGCCGCCTGCAGGTCGCGAGCGAGTTTCAATGGCGTCTGCCCGCCGTACTGGACGATCACGCCCTTCGGCTTTTCCTTGCGAATCAACTCCATCACGTCTTCAAACGTCAACGACTCGAAATACAGCCGATCGGAGGTGTCATAGTCGGTCGACACGGTCTCCGGATTACAGTTGACCATGATCGTTTCGTAGCCGGATTCCTTCAGGGCGAGGGCCGCATGGACACAGCAATAGTCGAATTCAATGCCCTGCCCGATACGATTCGGACCGCCGCCAAGGATCATGATCTTCGGCCGATCGCTTGGCTCCGCCTCACATTCTTCTTCATAGGTCGAATACAGGTAGGCCGTGGTAGTCGCAAACTCGGCCGCGCAGGTGTCCACCCGTTTGTAGACCGGGTGTAACTTTTGCTCGAGCCGGCGCTTGCGCACGACTGCTTCTGCCACACCGAGAATCTTCGCCAGGCGGGCATCCGAAAACCCTTTGCGCTTCGCGGTTCGCATTAGCACGGCATTCAGACCGGCCAGGCCGGCGTCCTGAATCTGCTGCTCGGTACGCATCAGGTCTTCGATTTGAGCGACAAACCAGGGGTCGATCGCCGTGATCTTGGCGACATCATCGGTCGAGTAACCGAGGCGTATCGCATCGGCAACGTAACGCAAGCGGTTCGCGCCGGGAACCCGTAGTTCGTGGCGCAAGCGGTCGCGTTCTGTTTCCTGATCGATCGAGGTGATCAACTCATCGAATCCGGAGATGCCGGTCTCGAGTCCGCGCAGTGCTTTCTGCAACGACTCCTGGAAGGTGCGGCCTATCGCCATCACTTCGCCGACCGATTTCATCTGCGTCGTCAACCGGTCATTGGCGCCCTTGAATTTTTCGAAGGTAAAGCGCGGAATCTTGGTAACCACATAATCGATACTGGGCTCGAAAGACGCCGGTGTGGCACCACCGGTAATATCGTTCAGCAGCTCATCCAGCGTGTAGCCAATAGCCAGCTTGGCCGCCACTTTTGCGATCGGAAAACCGGTCGCCTTGGATGCCAGCGCCGACGACCGTGAAACGCGCGGGTTCATTTCGATCACCAATACGCGGCCGTCGACCGGATTGACCGCGAATTGCACATTCGAACCGCCCGTCTCGACGCCGATCTTGCGTAACACGTCGATGGATGCGTTTCTTAAACGTTGGTATTCCTTATCGGTGAGAGTCTGCGCGGGCGCGACAGTAATGGAGTCGCCTGTGTGCACGCCCATGGGGTCGACGTTTTCAATCGCACAAACGATGATGCAATTGTCATTTCGATCGCGGACGACCTCCATCTCGAACTCTTTCCAGCCGAGTAAGGACTCTTCCAGCAGAATCTCGTTGGTTGGAGAGACCTCGAGGCCATGTGCCACGATGGCTTCGAGTTCCTCACGGTTGTACGCAATACCGCCACCGCTGCCGCCGAGCGTGAACGACGGCCGGATGATGGTGGGGAAACCGATCTCGGGCTGTTTCTCCAGAGCTTCCTCCAGCGTGCGCACAATCGTGGCCTTCGCGACCTCAAGGCCAATCTCGCGCATCGCCTCGCGAAACAGTTCGCGGTCTTCAGCCATATCGATGGCTTCGCGCGAGGCAGCAATCAACTCGACGTTGTACTTCTCGAGCACGCCCTCACGAGCCAGGTCGAGGGCGCAGTTAAGCGCCGTCTGGCCGCCCATCGTCGGCAGCAGCGCATCCGGACGTTCTTTCTCGATAATTCGACGTACTGACGTCCAGTTTACGGGCTCAATGTAAATCGCATCCGCCATCTCCGGATCGGTCATGATCGTGGCCGGATTGGAGTTGACCAGGATGACCCGGTA
>CAZHLE010000062.1:5038-14644 GCA_964533065.1 uncultured Woeseiaceae bacterium
CGCCTTGCAGGCCTGCGCGCCGGAATAGTCGAATTCACAGGCCTGTCCGATCACGATCGGACCAGCGCCGATGATCAGCACACTCTCGATGTCAGTGCGCCTGGGCATGACTCATCACGATATTCTTCATTAAGAAACGTCTCTATATCTTTGTTTTAAAAGCTAAGTTGAAATGGCAATGCGTTTGGTCGCCAGTTTCCTGGCGTCCATATCGTGAATAAAGCGCTCGAATAATGTGGCCAGATCGTGCGGTCCGGGGCTTGCCTCCGGGTGGCCCTGGAAGCTGAACGCAGGCCGGTTCGTAAACTCGATGCCCTGCAGGCTGCCATCGAACAGGGAGCGGTGTGTCGCCTTAACGTTATCCGGCAGGGTTGTTTCGTCGACCGCGAAGCCGTGATTCTGGCTCGTAATCAGGACCTTGCCCGTAGCGAGGTCCTGCACCGGGTGGTTGGCCCCATGGTGACCAAACTTCATCTTGACCGTGCGTGCCCCTGCGGCCAGCCCGAGCAATTGATGCCCAAGACAGATGCCGAACACGGGAATCCCCGTGTCCAGGAATTCGCGAATGGCCGAAATTGCGTACGCGCAGGGCTCCGGATCCCCCGGGCCGTTGGACAGGAATATGCCGTCAGGTGACAAAGCAAGCACGTTCTCTGCCGTGGTCTTGGCCGGCACGACTGTCATGCGACAGTCCAGGTCGGACAACAGCCTGAGGATACTGCGCTTGATCCCGAAGTCGTAGGCGACCACGTGATACGGGGCAACGCGGCGACTCAGGATACGGGGGCGGCGACCGAAAGACGTGCCATGGCACCACTGGTAAGACTTGTTGGTCGTAACAATTTTTGCCAGGTCCATGCCTGCAATGCCGGGAAACTTTCGCGCGTGCGCCACCGCAGTGTCCGGATTCACCTCACCGGTCATGATGCAACCCGACTGGGCGCCCTTTTGGCGAATAATCCGGGTGAGTTTTCGCGTATCGATATCCGCGATCGCCACGGTCCCTCCCTGGCGCAGGAACTCAGCAAAGGATCGCTCGGAGCGCCAGCTGCTGTTGATCAGGGAACTGTCGCGGATAACAAGGCCCGAGGCATGCGTGCGCGACGATTCCATATCTTCGCTGTTGGTGCCGGTATTACCGATGTGAGGGTAAGTGAGGGTTACGATCTGGCGGCAGTAGGACGGATCGGTCAGGATTTCCTGGTAACCGGTCATCGCCGTGTTGAACACGACTTCGCCAATAGTCTTGCCGTCGGCGCCAACGGACGTGCCGTGAAATATCGTTCCATCTTGCAGTGCCAGAACAGCAGGCGTAACCAAAAGCGACCCTCAGTCAGATGCGAAACCAAGATCGCAAGCGGGTGCCGGTCGCAGATGCACAAAAGCGGAAGGACACTGCCTCCCGCTCCTGAAATCACTGACCGCCCAGCGATCCGGCGTAGTCTACTTAAGCAGAGCCGATCTGGCCAGACCAGGCAGCCATTATTTGTCACTGGTTATCGGCAAACAACACATCGCGCATGCGATAAAGACCCGGTGGCTGTAAAAACACCCAGCGCGCGGCGCGCAGCGCACCGATGGCGAATACGCTTCGATCGCCAACGCTGTGGCCCAGCGTCAGCGTTTCACCGGGACCGCTGAGCGTAATCGTGTGATCTCCGGGCACTTCGCCACGCCGTTCAAAGCTATATCGAACTGCATCGCCTGCCGTGGTTGCCGCCCGTGCGGACGAAATACTTTTCCCCAGCTGCAAAGCAGTGCCCGAGGGAGCATCGATCTTGTGAATATGATGCACCTCGTGAATTGCGGCCTCGAATTCCGGACCCAGCGCGCGTGCCGCGCGCCACAGGAGCTCGCTCAGCACCGAGATACCCTGGCTCATGTTGCGGTCAAATACGATTGGGATCTGCTCTGCGGCCTTTCGCAGCGTATCCATCTGCGCGGCATCCAGCCCGCTGACACCGCACACCAGCGGCATGCGCCGTTTTGCCGCCACCGCAAGCACCTCTGCAGTAGCAGCCGGAAGGCTAAAATCAATCAGCACGTCCGCATCGGCAACAACCTCGTCCAGGGACTCACCACGCGACCAGATTCCTGCAAACCGCGTCCCGTCCGTGTTATCGATCGCTCGCTGCACGGCTCGCCCCATGCGACCGGCGCCGGCTATTGCTATGCGAACGTTTTTAATAGGTTAACTCCTAGGGGCTGATGCGATCAAAAAACCGCTTTACTGAATCGAGCCAGCCGCCTGCACGCGGGCTGTGCTTCTCACCACCGCCGCGAATCGATTTTTCAAACTTATCGAGCAATTGTCTCTGTTCAGCGGTCAGATTCACCGGCGTCTCGACCGCGACTTTGGCAAACAGGTCACCAGGGCGCGCATCGCGGACCGTGATGACGCCTTTGCTGCGCAGTCGAAAAACCTTGCCCGACTGGGTTCCGGCCGGAATTTTCAATGAAACGTGACCGTTCAGAGTTGGTAGCTCGACTTCACCGCCCAAGGTCGCAGTCGCGAAGCTGACTGGCACCTCGCAGGTAAGATCAGCGCCCTCACGTACAAACAGCTTGTGTGGATTGACGCGAATTTCGACGTAAAGATCACCAGGCGGCCCGCCATTTCGTCCGGCCTCGCCTTCGCCCGACAGGCGAATCCGATCACCGTCGTCGACGCCTGCCGGGACTTTCACCGACAGCGTCTTGGTTTTGCGCAAGCGTCCACGACCAGCGCAATCCGGGCACGGATCCTCGATGACGGTTCCCGCCCCTTTACATGCCGGGCACGCCTGCTGAATCGAGAAGTGACCGCGTTGCATGCGGACCTGGCCTGCGCCCTTGCAAGTGCCGCAACTCACCGGCTGGGTTCCCTTCCTGGCCCCGGACCCGGCGCAAGCCTCACATCCGACCTGGGTCGGCACATCGATTGTCACGGAGTCGCCCTTGACGGCCTTTTCCAGGTCGAGCGCCAGCTCGTAACCCAGGTCCGCGCCGCGATAAACCTGCCGGCCGCGGCGTCGGCCGCCACCCAGAATATCGCCGAAGGCATCACCGAAGATGTCGCCGAAAATATCGCCAAAACCTTCGGCGCTGAAGCCGCCGTGCCCGCCCTGACCCATGCTCATGCCTTCGTGACCGAAGCGATCGTAGGTCGAGCGCTTGTCAGCATCGCTCAGGACTTCGTAGGCTTCCTTGGCCTCTTTGAACTTTGCTTCCGCCGATGCATCGCCGGTGTTGCGATCCGGATGATGTTTCATAGCCAAGCGACGATAGGCCTTCTTGATCTCGTCGGCGGATGCCGATTTGGAGACGCCAAGTACATCGTAAAAGTCGCGTTTGGCCATGGTGTATTAACAACGGGCGCCGCATGCGGCGCCCTCGTATGTCCGTATGCGGTGAAGTCTACTTAGACTTCGACTTGTCGTCGTCGACTTCCTCAAATTCGGCGTCAACGACATTATCGTCAGCCGCAGGTTTGCTGCCCGAATCGTCGCCAGCCGACCCGGCTGCCTGAGATTCGTAAAGCCGCTGTGCCAGACCTCCTGACGCCTCGGCAAGAGCCGCCGCCTTGGTCTCAATCTGCTCCTTATTGTCACTCTTCAACGCAGCTTTGAGGTCCGAAATTGCGCTCTCGACCCGCAGGCGCTCCTCGCCGCTCGCCTTGTCACCCAGCTCCATCAGGTTTTTTTCGGCTGCATGCATCAGGCCATCCGCCTGGTTGCGCGCATCGACCAGTTCACGAAACTTGCGGTCCTCTTCGGCATGGCTTTCAGCATCGGAAACCATCTTTTCTATCTCGTCGTCCGACAATCCGCTGTTCGCCTTGATAATGATGTTCTGGCTCTTGCCAGTGGCCTTGTCCTTCGCCGATACATTGAGAATTCCGTTCGCGTCGATATCGAACGTCACTTCGATCTGCGGCAAACCGCGCGGTGCCGGCGGAATGTTGGCCAAATCAAAACGACCGAGCGACTTGTTATCCGATGATCGTTCACGTTCGCCCTGCAGCACGTGGATCGTAACCGCCGTCTGGTTATCGTCGGCAGTCGAAAAGACCTGTTGTGCGTTTGCCGGGATCGTCGTGTTCTTCGTAATCAACTTGGTCAAAACGCCGCCCAGCGTCTCGATACCCAGTGACAGCGGCGTAACGTCGAGCAACAGCACGTCCTTGACCTCGCCCGCGAGTACGCCGGCTTGGATCGCCGCACCGAGAGCGACCGCCTCATCCGGGTTCACATCCCGTCGCGGTTCCTTGCCGAAAAAGTGCTGCACTTCCTGCTGCACTTTCGGCATCCGGGTCTGGCCACCGACCAGGATCACATCGTCAACCTCGTTTACTTTGAGGCCGGCGTCATTCAAGGCGATCTTGCACGGCCCGATGGTACGGGCGATCAGCGATTCGACCAATGCTTCGAGCTTGGCCCGGGTCAGCTTGATACTCAGGTGCTTCGGCCCACTGGAGTCCGCCGTGATATACGGCAGATTAACTTCAGTTTGCTGCTGCGTTGACAGCTCGATCTTCGCTTTTTCCGCAGCTTCCTTGAGGCGCTGCATTGCCAGCGGATCGGCGGTTACGTCAACACCGCTTTCTCGCTTGAATTCCGCGGCGAGGTATTCGATGACTCGCATGTCGAAATCTTCACCACCAAGGAACGTGTCGCCGTTGGTCGCCAGTACTTCGAACTGGTGCTCGCCGTCGACTTCGGCTATTTCGATGATCGAAACGTCGAAGGTACCTCCACCCAGGTCGAACACTGCGATCTTCGCGTCACCACGCTTCTTGTCCATACCGTAGGCTAGGGCGGCCGCGGTCGGCTCATTAATAATGCGCTTGACCTCCAGCCCGGCAATCTTGCCCGCGTCCTTGGTCGCCTGGCGCTGCGAATCATTAAAGTAGGCCGGCACGGTGACGACGGCTTCGGTGACTTTCTCACCGAGGTAATCCTCGGCCGTCTTCTTCATTTTCATCAAAACGCGTGCAGATATCTCGGGCGGTGCCATCTTTTTGCCACTGACCTCTACCCAGGCGTCACCGTTGTCCGCCTTAACGATCTTGTAGGACACCATGTTGATGTCACGCTGCACCACATCATCTTCGAACCGACGACCGATCAGCCGCTTGACCGCAGACAGTGTGTTCTTCGGGTTGGTTACCGCCTGGCGCTTGGCCGACTGGCCCACGAGCACCTGGTCATCCTTGCTGAATGCAACGACAGAGGGCGTCGTGCGATCGCCTTCGCTGTTCTCAATAACCTTCGGCACACCACCTTCCATCACCGCTACGCAGGAGTTGGTGGTTCCGAGGTCAATTCCAATTACTTTTCCCATGCTGCTACTCCGAATTCTTTAAGAAACAAGTCCAAAACTGGCAAATACGTGGGGCCGTACGGCCCGGTTTCAAGTTGATCCGGCAATATTCCCGGCTCAATCGGCCGCCGCTACAACCACCATAGCCGGGCGCAGAAGCCGGCCATTCAGGGTATATCCCTTCTGTGCCACGACCAGCACCGAGCCGGGCTCTGCGTCGGCCGATGGTTGAATACTGATGGCTTCATGAAATTCCGGGTTAAAAGGCTCACCGAGGGGGTTGACCTCGCTGATGCCAAAGCGCTCCAGGGCCGTGGTCAGGAGCTTCAGGCTGGCCCGGTTACCTTCAAGGAGACTGGCTGGGTCAGCCGTATCAGCCGCCTCGATTGCCATCTCAAAGCTGTCCCGTACCGCCAGCATCTCCCTGCCGAACGCCTCAAGCGCGTACTTGCGTGCGTGTTCAACGTCCCTGGCGGCCCGTTTGCGCACATTATCGGCCTCCGCAACCGCGCGCAGGTAAAGATCCCAGTTCTCTTCTGCCTTGGCCTGCAAAGCGGCCAGGCTCACTGCCGGATCAGGCTTTTCAAGGGTTTCTTCGGCATCGCCCGCTTCTCCGGCGGGTGCGATTTCTCCGAACTGCTCGGTCTCATCCAATGGATGGTCTGGCTGGCCATTCATTACCGGGGCTCCACAACTTTAGTCAGGGTTTGAAATACGAGGTTTGCAATCTGGCGTCATAAACGGAAAATTCAACAGCCGCGGAGAATTCTTTCCGCGCCGCGCTATTGGCTCAGGGCGGACCGCAGCAGTCGTGCGGTAATATCCACGATCGGCACGACCCGGTCGTAGGCCATTCGTTTTGGTCCAATTACGCCGAGTACACCGACCGTTTCGTCGTCCAGCCTGTAAGGTGCCGTCACGATGCTGCAATCGTCGAGGATGCCGTAGCCCGACTCGCCGCCGATGAATACCTGCACGCCATCGGCATTGATGCTTCGGTCCAGCAAATCAAGCATCAGCCGTTTGCGCGAGAATGCCTCGAACAGGCGCCGCAGGGTGTCGATGTCGGAAAGCTCCGCGAAATCCAGCAGATTCGATTCGCCGGCCAGCATGAATTGCTTGCCCGATTCCGGTGCGCCGTCCATTGCCGAATGCGCAATTGCGATAATGTCATGCATCGCCCTGTTCATGCTCAGGCGTGCATCCTCAAGATCGCTCAGAATCCGTTGCCGGACTTGTAGCATCTCGACGCCGGCGTAGTGCTCGTTCATAAAATTGGCGGCTTGTTGCAATTCGGCCGCCGTGTAATCGCGATCGGTGTGCAGAATTCTGTTCTGCACTTCACGATCATTAATAACTATGATCGCGAGAATGCGTTTCTCGGACAACGCGAGGAACTCGATCTGACGCAGCGCTGCATGCGTACCCCTCGGAACCGTGACTACGCCCGCCAGTTTGGTGATCTCAGACAACAGGCTGGAAATCGATGTCATCAGATCCCCTGCGTTGTCGATCTTGCCGCGAATTTGCGACCGCAGCATATCAATATCAGCTTCCTTGGGTTGCCGGTATCGCACCAGCGTATCGACAAATAACCGATAACCCTGAGCGGTCGGTATTCGACCTGCTGAAGTGTGCGGCGCCGAGACCAGTCCCAGGTCTTCAAGGTCGGACATGACATTGCGAATCGTGGCGGGGCTCAGGTCAAGACCCGAATCCTTGGACAGGGTGCGCGAGCCGACTGGCTGGCCATCCTGAATATAACGCTGGATCAGGGCGCGAAGCAGGTGCTGCGCGCGCGCGCTGGGTCGACTACTTGTTACTTCTGCAGACATTCGCGAAAAATGCGAAAAATTCGCAAGCAACTCGTTGTGTTAGGGTATCTTTCCACAAGCTAGCAACGCCTTGGCGGTCGGTCAAGGATTTGTAAAAATCAAGATTCCAGGATTCTGCGGTCAAACCAATGAGCATCAAGATTGAGCGCGTGGCGATTCTCGGCCGGCACGACGATCCGCGTGTCGCCGAACCGATGACAGTGTTGGTCGAACATTTGACCAAACTCGGCATCGCCGTGCTTTGCGACGAGCGCATGAACCTCGACCTGCCGGTAAAACGCGTTTCCGGCGCCGCCCTCAGCGCCGATTCCGACCTCATGATTGCAATCGGCGGCGACGGCACGATGCTTCACGCGGGTATGCTTGCACGTACCTCGGGTGTACCGTTGCTTGGCATTAATCGCGGTCGACTGGGATTTCTTGCCGATGTATCGCCAGGTGAAATGCTGGCCAGCGTCGATCACATTCTGGCCGGCAACTACTCCTGCGAGTCGCGGCTGCTGTTGCGCGCTCGGCTGACGCGGGCCGGTAGCCAGCCGATAACCGAAACGGCGTTTAACGATATTGTACTGCAGCGGTGCGAGACGGGCCGCATGGTCGATATCGTCGCGACAATTGACGATACCTATGTCAATACCCATTCGGGTGATGGTCTTATCGTGGCAACTGCGACCGGCTCGACCGCGTATGCACTCAGCTGCGGCGGGCCGATCATTGATCCACGACTTGACGCTGTCGTCATCGTACCGATTTGCCCGCATACCCTTACGGATCGACCGATTGTTGTTCCATCCAGTAAAACGATCGGCATTCGCGTGCTCGAACGCGAAAATACCCAGGCCGAAGTCGTCATCGACGGCAGAACCCTGGGGCCCATCGGCACCGACGATAGGCTGACAATCAGTGCGGCCGAGCAGCGCATTCAGCTTATTCACCCGCCAGGCTACGACTACTTCGGTATCCTGCGTTCGAAGTTGTTCTGGGGCCGGGACAGCCGGGTCCGCGAAGAACCGGGTCCCTAACCATGTTGCTGCGGCTGCAGGTTCGCGATTTCGCCATTATTGATCAGCTCGAAATCGAGTTTGCGCCGGGAATGACTGTGCTGACGGGAGAGACCGGTGCCGGCAAGTCGATCCTCGTGGACGCCCTGGGCCTGGTCCTGGGCGAACGCGGCTCAGGCCAGATTGTGCGCCGTGGCGCCAAGCGCGCTGAATTCAGCGCGGCGTTTGATATCTCGGCGTTACCGAATGTCAGGCACCTGCTTGAAGAACAGGCGCTGGATCTGGATGACGAGTGTCTGCTGCGTCGCGTTGTCGGTGCCGATGGCCGGTCCCGCGCATTTATCAATGGCAACGCGGCCACCGTCCAGCAGCTGAAGTTATTGGGCGAGGCCTTGCTGGACATACATGGCCAGCACTTCCACCAGTCGCTCGTGCGTCGCCCGGTACAACGCGATCTGCTCGACCATTTCGGCGGCCTGCTGGAGCAAAGTGAGGCGACCGACGCCGCTTTTGCACAATGGCGGGCGCTGGCAGACCAGCTACAGCAATTATTGGCGGCCGATGCGAATCGTGAATCACGGCTCGAATTGCTGAAATTTCAGCTTAGCGAACTTGAGTCGCTCTCCATGACGGCCACCGAATATGAAGAACTGCTCGCGGAACGAGAAAAGTTCCTGCACAGCGGCCGGATCGCCGAAGGCATCGGTCACGCACTGGCCCTGCTGGCTGACGAAGAAGCCGACAATGCAGGTTCAAAGCTCGCTGAGGCGATCAAGTGGGTCACGCCGTTGGTTCGCTACGATGGTGAATTACTCGTAATTCAGCAGCTACTCGATAGCGCCAGCATCCAGCTCAGTGAGGCGGCCACCGCGCTGCAGCAATATGGCATCTCACTCGACATCGATCCTGCGCGACGCGACTGGATCGAGGAACGGCTCGATGCGATCCAGGCTGTAGCACGCAAACACCGCGTGGAGGCAACCCAGATTCCCGTTTTGCAAGAACGTCTAAAAAGCGAACTGGATGAACTGACACATGCCGAAGAACGCGGCCAGCAACTTGATGGCGCGGTGCGGGCCGCGCGCAATAGTTTCCAGGCACTGGCGGAGTCTCTGTCCGCTGCCCGCAGCAAGGCCGCCAAACGATTTTCGACCGCCGTCACTTCGGCAATGAGTGGTCTTGGGATGCCGGGCGGAAAATTCGATATCCAGCTCACGCGGCTCAACATCGACGACGCTCGATCCTCAGGACTGGACGAGGTCGACTTCCTGATCAGCGCAAACCCCGGGCAACCGCTCCAGCCGCTGGCACGAATTGCATCGGGTGGCGAACTCTCGCGCATGAGCCTCGCAATCCAGGTGATTGCCAGTGATGGCAGTTGCATTCCCACCATGGTGTTCGACGAAGTAGACAGTGGCGTCGGCGGCAGCGTCGCGGAAATGGTTGGTCGTCACTTACAGGAGCTGGGT
>CAZHLE010000063.1:0-14599 GCA_964533065.1 uncultured Woeseiaceae bacterium
CGCGATGGTGTTCGACGTCGCGACGATCGTCGCGCACATCAGCGCCTGCATGACGTCCGCACGAATAAGGTCGTCAGGATCGATCGCCAGGCCCTTTTGCACCGGCAGGCGGCCATCATTCAGTAATGCTTCGTAGGACTGGGTCGTGACTGCATTCTGCGCAAAGCTGTCGCCGACGTGGCTGATGGCGCTGACCCCGAGCCCGACGAGATCGCATCGCTTGTGGGTCGCATAGCCCTGGAAATTTCTTTGCAGGCTGCGATTGCGCCGCGCCAGAACCAGCTCATCCTCGGGCTGGGCAAAATGATCCATGCCAATGTAGAGGTAACCAGCGGTGCTGAGCTTCGCAATGGTCTGCTGCAGGATTTCAAGTTTGGTATCGGACCGCGGAATCTGCCCGGCTGGAATCATGCGCTGTCCCTTGAATCGGGCTGGCAGGTGCGCGTAGTTGTACACCGCGAGACGGTCCGGGCGCATTGCGATAACCGCATCCAGTGTCCGCTCAAAGCCCGATACAGTTTGCAGTGGCAGGCCGTAAATCAGGTCGAAGGAAATCGATTTGAATCCCTCGGCACGCGCCGCGTCGAGTAGCGATCCAACCTGATCTTTGCTTTGCTGGCGATTCACGGCGCGTTGCACCGCGGCATCAAAATCCTGTACCCCGAGACTCAGACGATTAAAGCCGAGCCCGGCCAACAAGCGAATGGCTTCTGCATCGACGGTACGCGGATCGACCTCGATGGAAAACTCGCGCTCATCGGATGGGGCGAACGCGAAGGCCCGCTCGAGCCTCGTCATCAGCCCGGTCAATTGCGCGGCATCGAGGTAGGTCGGTGTGCCGCCACCGAAATGCAGTTGCGCGACCCGCCGGGTGCTGGCGAACATTTCGGACTGCATGCCGATTTCCCGGTACAGGTAGTCGAGGTAGCGGCGGACACGCGCCTGGTTTCGCGTAACGATTTTGTTGCAGCCGCAGTAGTAGCAAAGCGAGCGGCAAAACGGGATATGGACATACAGGGACAGCGGTCGATGCGAGCTATTGCTCTGTAATGCGAAGCCGCGGAAATCATCGGCGGTGAATTGCCCGGTGAACTGCAATGCGGTCGGGTACGACGTGTAGCGCGGGCCACGGTTGTCGTAGCGCGCGATCAGATCGGTGTCAAATCGGACCTCGTTTATGTTGGCGGCGGTCACGTGTTAAATCATCACCGATCCGCGCCAGGGTTTACATGGGTACTTTCCGCAGCTCGTGCAGCAAGAACAGGGCCACGGTGAACAGCAGCAGGGCCACCGCCTGGTGGGTCACGGCCAGCACGGTTGGTACCTGCAAAAGCAAGGTCGCGATGCCGAGTCCGACCTGCAGCACTGCGGTGTGCAGCAACGCATTACGGGCTCTCGCCGCGCGTGCGGGCAACGCCGCGCCACGTGATCGCCACCAGTAGAGCAGCACCATGGCAAAAGTCGAAATGGCGAGCAGGCGATGATCAAACTGTACCGTCGCCATGTTTTCAAAAATGTTGCGCCACCAGGGATCCAGAGCCAGGAGTCCCGGCGGAATCCAGTAGGTACCCATCATCGGGAAGGTGTTGTAGATCAGGCCGGCCTTCAGGCCCGCGACAAACGCACCGGACAGGATGGTTATGCCGATCAGCGTCGTAAGCGCGAGCGTTCGCGAATACCAGCCGTGTCTCGATCCGGCCGCCACCGGGTGCAGTAGCGACAACGCGCGCCAGTACATCATCGCGTAGACGGTAAATGCCGCCCCAAGATGCACGGCTAATCGGTACGGGCTGACATGCGGCGCATCGACCTGGCCACTCTCGACCATAATTTTGCCGATCAATCCTTGTGCACCGCCGAGCGACAGCATGAGCAAGTACCAGGGGAGTTCACGCGCCTTGATGTACTTTCGCGCGACGAAGTAAATCATCGGCAGCAGAAATACCAGGCCCAATAGCCGACCCAGCAGGCGATGCAGGTATTCGAGCCAGAAAATGCCCTTGAAGCCCCGGACATCCATGGTCGAATTCACCTTGATGAACTCCGGCGTCTGTTGGTACAACTCGAAAACCCGTTGCCACTCGGCATCACTCATAGGCGGCAGGACACCCATGATCGGCCGCCATTCGACCATCGATAAACCGGAACCCGACAGGCGTGTGAAGCCGCCGAGTACGACCATGGCAAAAACCAGCGCGCAGCAAACCAGCAACCAGCGGGCGACTGCCTGCCTCGGTGCCGTCGCTGCGGGGGAAGAATTATCGAAGTGATTGTTCATGGGTCCGCAATCTTAGCAGCCCGAAGCAGAAAGCAGTACGTGATATCCTCAGCCTATGCGCGTTGAGAACTGCAACAACCTCATGGACTTTCGGTGCATCGCGCGGCGACGCCTGCCCGCGCCGGTGTTTCACTATATGGATGGTGGCGCCGACGACGAAATTTCTTTGCGGCGTAATGTCGCCGCGTTCGACGACTACGAATTGCTGCCAGCGCAATTGACCGATGTCAGTCGAATTGACTTGCAGACTACCTTGTTTGGCAAACCGGTCGACTGGCCAGTCATGATTTCGCCAACCGGCGCGTCAAAATTGTTTCACGCCGAGGGAGAGCCGGCGGTGGCGCGAGCGGCGGCAAAATTCGGCATGGTCTACAGCTTGTCTACGCTTGGCACAACCAGCATCGAGGATGTGGCCGGCGTCGGCGACGGGCCGAGGCTTTACCAGCTTTACATTTTCAAAGACCGCGGCCTTACCGAGGAATGGATCGATCGCTGCAAGGCCAGCGGCTACGTGGCGCTGGCGCTGACCGTGGACTTGCCCGTGCATGGTAATCGCGAGCGCGACCTGGTGCAGGGATTCATGTTTCCGCCACGCTCCAGGGTCAAGCAGGCTTTCAGTTTCGCGCGCCATCCTGGCTGGGTGTACCGCGCTTTGGTCAGGAAAGATCTCGACATGGTGAACATTACGTCGAGTGAGCAGGCGGCGCGCGCGGTGGCAGCGGGGGTGCGCAATTTTATTAACGACGAACTGGAGCGATCCCTGACCTGGCGCGACGTTGAATGGCTTGCCGAACGCTGGAACGGCCCGTTGGTTATCAAGGGAGTGCAAACGGTCGCCGACTGTCGCAAAGCAATCGATGCCGGTGCAACCGCGGTCATGCTTTCGAATCACGGTGGCAGACAACTCGATTCGGCGCCGGCGCCGGTCGATTGCATCGCTGCGATTGCTGACGCGCTACGCGACCGCCTGGAAATAATCTGCGATGGTGGTGTCCGGCGCGGCAGTCACATCGTTAAGGCCTTATCGCTGGGCGCAAATGCGTGCAGTATCGGTCGTGGCTATTTATATGCGCTCGCGGCCGGTGGTCAACACGGCGTTGAACGGGCGCTCGGCCTGTTGCGCGCTGAACTGGAGCGAACGATGGCGCTGGTTGGCTGTGCTTCAGTAAAAAATCTCAACCCGCAGTTTGTGCAGCATCGCCGGCAGCGTTAATTCGGCGTCGAACTATCGCTCTGCTGGCGATTTGCGAGTAGTATGACACCAGCTCGGCCTTTACAGGCGAGCGCTTCAAAGCCTTCGGGCGGCGTTTTGTTACGAGGTAATTATGGCAGGTGAAAGAGTTTCGGGAACCGTTAAATGGTTCAACGACGACAAGGGATTCGGTTTCATTGCACGTGAAGGTGGTCAGGATGTATTCGTGCACCACAGTGCAATCAAGATGGAAGGTTTCAAGACTCTGAAAGAGGGTCAGGCCGTCACGATGGAAGTGACCCAGGGTCAGAAGGGCCCACAAGCCGAAAATGTAATGACCGCATAGGTTCTTCAGCTTCGGTCGCGGGTCCATAAGTGGCCGATTCGGTTTGTTCTTCTGTTCACCGCCTGCGTTTCGGGCGTACATGATGCACTTTGGTTTCCGGTGCCTGGCTGTGAGCACTGCGCTTGCACTGGCTGGCTGCGCCGAAAAATCGGCATCACCTCAACCGAAACCTGTGGTCGCAGAGTTCGTGGGCCGCACGGCCTGCGTCGATTGTCACGTGCCCCAGATATCCGCCTGGACCGGTTCTCATCACGATCTCGCCATGCAGGTTGCCGATGAGACGACGGTGCTCGGCGATTTCGAGCAGGCTACTTTCGACTATTACGGCCGTGAGACCTTTTTCTACAGGGATGGCCCAGGCTTCATCGTGCGCACGGACAACGCCAGCGGGCAAATTGAAGATTTCCAGGTGACTCACACCTTCGGTATCACACCGCTGCAGCAATACCTGGTCGAATTCCCGAATGGCCGCCTGCAGGCGCTGCCCTTCGCCTGGGATACACGCTCTGCTGCCGTTGGTGGCCAGCGCTGGTTCCATTTGTATCCGGAGGAAAACATCGCGCCGGGTGATGAGCTGCACTGGACCGGCCGGCAACAGAACTGGAATTACATGTGTGCTGAGTGTCACTCGACCAACCTGCAGACGAACTACGATTTGGCCAGCGATAGTTTCGCGACTTCGTGGTCGGAGATGAACGTTAGTTGCGAGGCCTGTCATGGCCCGGCATCGTTGCACGTCGCCGAGGCCCGTGACGGCCAGTTTTCGGCGGGCAAGGGCTTGCAGCTCAGCCTTGACGATCACGGCCGCGCCACCTGGCAGATGGATTTGCAGACTGGCATCGCCGCGCGCACTGAGCTCGCTATGCGCCAGACACGGCAACCCGAAGCCTGTGGCCGTTGCCATTCGCGGCGTGGCGTCATAACGAGCGAATACGAATTTGGCAAGCCGCTGGCGGACACGCATCGCCTAGCGCTGCTGGATTCCGCACTTTACTTTGACGACGGCCAGATTCATGACGAGGTATTCGTGTACGGCTCGTTCGTACAGAGTCGCATGTACCGCGCCGGTGTCACCTGCAGCGACTGCCACGATCCGCATTCGCTGCAACTGTTGTCGGGACCGGGTTCGGAACCGAGTGACGTCTGCACGCGCTGCCACCTGCCGGAAAAATTCGCGAGCACTGAACATCATCATCACGAAGCAGGTGACGTTGCCTGCGTCGATTGCCACATGCCGGCTCGCGACTACATGGTGGTGGATCCGCGGCGTGATCACAGCTTTCACGTGCCGCGGCCTGATCTTGGCCTCGTGAGCAATACACCGAACGCATGCAGCAATTGCCATGCAGACCGGGATGTCGCCTGGGCCGCGGCTGCGGCCAGCGCCTGGTGGGGCGCGCCTGCGGCGCATTTCGCGACCGTGTTTGCGGCGGCGCGCGAGGGCGCTGCAAACCCGGCCTTGCTGGCGGTGGCTGGTAATCCCGAGCTGTCGGGCATCGTCAGGGCGACCGCCCTGACACGTTTGTCCGCACCACTCGTGCAAGCGGATGCGGTTGCAATCCAGACTGGCCTGGCCGACCCGGATCCGATGCTGCGCATGGCTGCACTGCGAGCGGCGCGCTCCTTGCCACCGGATGCGTTACTGCAACTTGCGTCACCATTGCTCCGGGATGTTATACGCAGCGTGCGCATTGAGGCTGCGGTTTCGCTTGCCACGGTGCGTGAGTACCTGTCCGCTGGCTCCGGGTTCGATGCGGCCGCGAACGAGTATCGTGCGGCGCAACGCGCGATTGCGAGCCGGCCGGAGGGGCATATTGCGCTGGGAGATTTTGCAGCATCGCTGGGTAACCCGGAGCAGGCGGTCAAACATTATGCGACGGCGCTCGCCATGGATCCCGGATACATTGCATCGCGACTGAATTACGCAGACGCCCTGCGGAGATTCGGTGACGAAGCCGGGGCAGAAAAACTGCTGCAGGACGGACTCGTGCTGGAACCGGGAAGTGCCGATCTGCACCATTCACTGGGCCTTTTACTCGTGCGTACCGAGCGAACGGCGGAGGGACTGGCGGAGTTGCAGGAAGCGACCGAACTCGCGCCGTACAATCCTCGTTTCGCCTATGTCGTCGGCGTCGCGTTGCACTCTCTGGACGAGGTGGACGAAGCTTTGCGCGTGTTGCGAAAGGCGCGGCAACAATTCGCCCAAGACTTCGATATTGCCTGGGCGCTGGCGACGATGTCCCGCGACAGCGGCGATATCAGGGCGGCCAGGGAAGTCGCTGATGAGCTCGATCGGCAGTGGCCCGACAATGCCAATGTTCGCGCCTTGCGCGAATCACTAGAGTCGCCCTAGACGTAGCTGGTGATCCCGTCAAAAATCAGTTTCACGCCAACCAGAACCAGCAAGAGGTAAGTCAAACCGAAGAACACTCGCTCGCTGACGCGGCTGTGCAGCCAGGCGCCCGTGAGAACGCCGATCGGTGCCAGGATCACCAGCGCCGCCGAGGTTGCGAGATTGTCCGTACTGAGCTGCCCGAGCCAGGCGTAGGGAATCAGCTTGACGTAATTGACGACGGCAAAAAAAGCGATCGCGGTAGCGGCAAAACCGGTTCGATCGAGTGGACGCTTTAGCAGGTACATGCTGATGGGCGGGCCGCCCGAGTGCGCGACAAAGCTCGTGAAACCAGCGACCGATCCGCCCAGCCAGCCGAAGGATTGCGGGCAGTTGCCGGGCGCTGCATCGCGGTCGCGGCGCTTGCCGATCCAGAAGTGCAGCGTAAAGCTGACGGCGACAGCGCCGACGATCAGCTTGACCACGGCCGCACTCATGTAACCAAACAACAACGTACCAGCGACGATCCCGAGCAGCGAGGCCGGCAGCAATATACGCAATTCTGTCCAGTCCCATTTACCGCGGAACTTCCAGACCGCAACGATATCCATGACGCAGAGTATCGGCAGCAGAATGGCCGCAGCCTGCAATGGTGATATGACCAGCGCCATCAACGGCACGGCCGCGACGCCGAGGCCGCCACCAAAGCCGCCCTTGGAAATGCCGAACAGCAGCACGGCCGGAATGGCGACTGCGTAGAACCAGGGGTCAGTGATCAAGCAATATCCTTACGGTTTTCGTCAGTGTACGCATGGCCGCGCTGCCAGTCTTACTGCGTTGTGGCTTTCGTGATTTAATGTCCGCAAACCTGAAAAACTTCTGAACTCCGTGAAACTGAGAATACGAGACAACTCAATACGCCTGCGGCTCGAGCGAGGCGAAGTCGATGTCCTGCGTGACCAAGGGATAGTGTCGGCACATACCGGATTTCCGGGCGGCCGCAAGTTTTTCTACGCCATCGAGAGCAGCCCCGCGAGCGTAAGTCCGGGCGCGTTCTTTTCCGACGCGACGCTGACCGTGCGCCTGCCGGAAACCATGGTTCTCGACTGGGCGATTTCGTCGCAGGTGTCGATCAATGGCGAGCAACGCCTGGATGACGGCACGCTGCTCTGTATCCTGGTGGAGAAGGACTTTGCCTGCCTCGCCCCGCGCGAAGGTGAAGATGAATCCGATATGTTTCCGCATCCGGGTGCAACATCCGGTGAGGCCAGCTGTTGATGGCTGCGACTCCCTTCCCGGGGTTCGAGCACGAGACCCTGGCGTTTTTGCGCGATCTCGCCAGCAACAATAACCGGCCATGGTTTCAGGCCAACAAGAGTCGCTATGAAGAACGCGTACTGGACGTAGCACTGCGATTTATCCAGGCGATGCAGCAGCCCATGGCCGACATCGCACCGCATTTCGTGGTGCAGGCGACGCGTGTCGGCGGTTCGCTCATGCGCGTCTATCGCGACACACGTTTTTCCAACGCCAAAACGCCATACAAGACCAATATCGGGATCCAGTTTCGCCATGAACAGGCCAAGGACGTACATTCGCCCGGTTATTACCTACATGTCGATCCGGAGCAGGTGTTTCTGGGCGTCGGCGTGTGGCGCCCGGACGCTGAGCCATTGCGGGCAATTCGCGATCGTATCGCCAAGCGCCCGGCGGACTGGACCCGCATCGTCAGCGAGCCGAAATTCAAGCGCCAGTTCGATCTTGGCGGCGAGGTCCTGACACGGCCGCCGCGCGGCTTTGACAAGGAACATCCGTGCATCGCGGATATCAAGCTCAAGAGCTTCATAGCAGTTAAGGATCTGGCTGTGGAGGATTGTTTGGGTCCGAAGTTTCAACGCAAGGTCGAAACGGTGTTTCGTGCCGGCTCACCGTACATGCAGTTTCTCTGCAAGGCGGTTGGTATGCCGTTCTAGAGCGAACCATGAGCAAGAATCCGATCATCTGGCAACCCGGCAAGGATCGAGTGCAGGCATCAGCCATGTATCGCTTCATGCGCGATCAGGGTTTCGATGATTACGCAGATCTGTACCAGTGGTCCATTACCGACCTGGCCGGCTTCTGGAATGCGGTATGCCTTTTCTCTGGACTGCGGTTTTCCAGGCCCGCTCTGCAGGTGCTCGCCCGACCCGACGACATCATGCACGCCGGCTGGTATGCCGGCAGCCAGCTGAATTTTGCCGAGCACCTGTTGCGCCACGAAGGCGACCAGGCCGCGATTGTGTTTTGTGGTGAAGACGGAAGCCGGCGTGAATTGGGTCGTGATGAGTTGCGTAGTGCGGTCGCGGCTTGTGCGGCTGGCCTGCGGCGGGCCGGCGTCGTACAGGGTGATCGCGTTGCAGCCTACTTGCCGAACTGTCCCGAGGCGATCATCGCGATGCTCGCGACGACGAGCATCGGCGCAGTTTGGTCTTCCTGCTCGCCCGATTTCGGTGTCAATGGTGTGGTCGATCGCTTCGGCCAAATCGAGCCAAAGATCTTTATCGCGACCAACGGCTACGTCTATAACAATAAGCGCATCGATCGCCTCGCCGCAGTGCAGGACATCGTGGCAAGAATCGGCAGCATCGAAACCACCGTCATTGTCGAGTTTCGTGACGACCTGGTATTGCCCGCCAACAGCGGCCACATTCGCTGGCAAGATTTTCTGCAGGTGGGTGAAGAGCCCGCTTTCGCGGCAGTCGATTTCAATCACCCCTTGTACATCATGTTTTCATCCGGCACGACCGGCGTGCCGAAATGCATCGTGCACGGTCATGGCGGCACGCTGCTGAAGCACGCCTGTGAATTGTTACTGCACACAGATATCCGTGCCGCAGATCGTGTCTTCTATTTCACCACCTGTGGCTGGATGATGTGGAACTGGCTGGTCAGTGGATTACTGGCTGGCGCGACCCTGATGCTGTTCGACGGTGCGCCGTTTGTCGGCGGTGGCCGCGATTTGTGGTCGATGGTGGCGCGTGAAGAGGTTTCAATTTTCGGCACCAGTGCGAAATATCTGTCCGCGCTGGAGAAAACCGGCTTACGACCGGGCGATGAATTCGACCTATCCAGTGTGCGCACGATCCTGTCTACCGGGTCGCCATTGGCGCCCGAAAGTTTCGATTTCGTCTACGCCGCCATCAAGAGCGACGTCCTGCTCGGTTCGATTGCAGGTGGTACGGACATACTCGGTTGTTTCGCTGCAGCTAACCCGCTGTTACCGGTTCGGCGCGGCGAACTACAATGTCGCGGCCTCGGCATGGCGGTCGAGATTTACAACGAGAATGGTGAGGCGCTTATCGACGAAAAAGGTGAGTTGGTGTGCACCAGGCCGTTTCCGTCCGCGCCGGTCTGCTTCTGGAACGACCCGGACGGAACGCGCTATCGTGCGGCATACTTTGAGCGCTTCCCGGGCATCTGGGCACACGGTGACTTTGCCGAACTAAAGACATCCGGCGGCATGGTGATACACGGTCGCTCGGACGCGGTGCTGAATCCGGGCGGCGTGCGTATTGGCACCGCCGAGATTTATCGCCAGGTCGAGAAACTCGACGAGATCCTGGAAAGCATCGCCATCGGGCAACAGTGGAAAGACGACGTGCGGGTGGTGCTGTTTGTTGTTTTGCGGGACGGCGTTGTACTGGACGATGAATTGCAGGGCCGCGTTCGAAAAATAATCCGCGAAGGGGCGACGCCGCGGCACGTGCCGGCCAAAATCATTGCAGTCAGGGATATTCCGCGCACCAAGAGTGGCAAGCTGGTCGAACTTGCCGTGCGTTCGGTCGTGCATGGCGAAACCATTCGCAATACGGAAGCGCTGGCGAACCCTGCGGCGCTGGAGAACTTCAAAAACATCGCGGAATTGGGCGAGGACTAGCGCATGGCGTCGAGCGCCAAAATACTGGGTGTCGAGATCAGTCACGGCAAAGTGCTGCCCGAGTGGATTGACATCAATGGGCATATGAATGTTGCCTACTACGTACTCGCTTTCGATCTCGCGGTGGACTCCTTGTGGCTAGATTTTGGCCTCAGCAATGAGCATATCCAGGCCAACGACAGTTCAACCTTCGCGGCCGAGTCGCACATCCTGTATCGAAAAGAATTGTTGCGCGACGATCCATTCATAGTGACATCGCAGATTCTCGCGTTCGATGAGAAACGTATTCACCAGTTTCAACGTATGTATCACGCGTCCCAAGGCTACCTTGCGGCAAGCGCCGAATGGATGAACCTGCACGTGGATATGAAAACGCGCCGGGTATCGCCGTGGCCTGAGCAAGTTCTGGTGGCCATTCGACGCGTTGCTGCTTCACAGGGTACATGGCCGTACCCCGAAGACGCAGGTCGCACCATGCGCGTGCAAAAACCGTTATTCAGTGCTGCCGGTGCCTCCAGATGAGGGGTCGCTACCTGCTCGCGATCGACGCGGGGACCAGCAGTACGCGCACGGTGATCTACGATCACGAAGCGCGCGTGGTCGCGAGTGCGCAACGGGAATTCACGCAGCACTACCCGCATCCAGGCTGGGTCGAGCACGATCCCGAGGAGATCTGGGCTGCGGTGCAGGCGGTGACGGCGGAGGCCATGCAGAAGGCGAGGGCTAGGGCTGCCGACATTACGGGCATCGGCATCACCAACCAGCGCGAGACGACGGTGCTCTGGGAACGAAGCTCTGGTCGCTGCATACACAACGCCATCGTCTGGCAGGATCGCAGGACCGCGGCTGACTGCGACGCGATGCGGGCGGCTGGCAGGGACGCCATGATCACGGCCAGCACCGGCTTGCGCCTGGATCCCTACTTTTCGGCCAGCAAGATTGCCTGGTTGCTGAACAATGTACCGGGAGCGCGTGCGCGTGCTGATGCGGGTGAGCTTGCATTTGGCACGATTGACAGCTTTATTCTGTGGCGCCTTTGCCAAGGGCGAGTGCACGCGACGGACGCGAGCAACGCGTCGCGCACGATGTTGTTCAATATTCACACCCAGGAGTGGGATGAAGAACTTCTCGCATTGTTTGACGTCCCGCACAGCTTGTTGCCACAGGTACACGATTGCGCGCACCACTACGGTGATGCGGATTGCGCCGCGCTGGGTGGCAGCGTTCCCGTGCTCGGTATTGCGGGCGACCAGCAAGCGGCCCTGATCGGCCAGGCGGGTTTTTTGCAAGGCATGACCAAGAGCACCTACGGCACCGGTTGCTTTGTACTGGCAAACTCGGCCGGCGAAGCGCTGCGATCCCACAACAAGCTGTTGACGACGATTGCGTCGCGCCTGGACGGCAAGGTCTGCTACGGTCTGGAGGGCAGTGTATTCGTGGCAGGGTCGGCCATGCAGTGGTTGCGCGATGAACTTGGCCTGATTAACTCGGCGGCCGAATCGGAAGCGATCGCGGAACGAACGGGCGTGGTCACTGACGTGTGCGTGGTGCCGGCCTTCACCGGGCTCGGCGCACCGTACTGGGACCCGTACGCGCGCGGCGCGATACTCGGCCTGTCTCGCGGTTCCAGCCGCGAGCAGATCGTCACGGCAACCTTGCAGGCAATTGCTCTTCAGACCGCGGATCTTATCGCGGCCATGTCGGACGATGGCTTCTCCCCGGCGGTGATTCGTGTCGATGGCGGCATGGTACGAAACAACTGGTTCCTGCAATTTCTGGCGGATATTCTTAAAGTGCCGGTCGAGCGCCCCGTCAACGTCGAGTCGACCGCGCTCGGTGCGGCTTACCTTGCCGGCCTGTGTGCGGGGGTGTTTGCATCCACCGAGGTGATAGCGTCGATGTGGAAAAGCGAAAGAGTATTTTCGCCGGCTATGGACGACGAGCAGCGAAATGCATTGCTTTCGTCCTGGAAAGAAGCGGTAAATCGAGTGAAAAATGCTTAAAGCGCGACAAAAAATTGGCAAGTACACGATTCTCGGTCGCCTTGCCTCCAGCTCGCTGGCGGATGTCTATCGCGCCTACGACACCATTCAAAACACCAGGGTTGCGCTGAAGATTCCGAAGCGCTCGCATAACATTGGTGAAAACGAGTTTCTGCACGAAGTGCAGGTCGCGACGCGCTTGCAGCACCCGAATATCCTGTCAGTCCTGAATGCGAGTTATGTCGACGATCGTTTCGTGATCGCCATGGAACTCGGCGATGAATCGCTGGCGGACCGGATTGAGCGCCGCATGTCGACCGCGGCGGCGATGGACCTCGCGGGCCAGGCCATCGCGGGTCTGGCCTACGCGCACGCGCATAAATTCATCCATTGCGACATCAAGCCCGAAAACTACATCCTGTTTCCTGGTAACCAGCTCAAACTGACGGATTTCGGGTTCGCCAAGCTCAGTCTGCGTACCTTGAAAGCGTCGGGTTCCGGCACGATTGATTACATCGCGCCCGAGCAGGCGATGGGTCGACCCAAGTTCCAATCCGACGTGTTCTCTCTGGGTCTTGTTTTGTACCGCATGTTGTCGGGCCGCCTGCCGGAGTGGCCTTTTACCTGGCCACTGGCCGGACATGATCGGCTCAGCGCGCGTGTTCCGCCAGCCATGGTGGCAATGTTGCAGAAGGCCATTCAGCTGGATCCAAACAAGCGTTACGCCAGTGCCGTGCAGATGCAGGCGGAGTGGAAGCGCCTGCAAAAAGCGCCGCGCAAACCAAAACGGGCCAAGGCAAAGAAAACGACCAGCCACAGCGCGTCCTGGCGCAATCTGCAATGGCGCGAATTCCAGCGGCAGTTTCGCGGCAAGCTCGACACCCGGCACCAGTGCCGCAAGTGCATGGGGCCGGTTGCCGAATCGATGCTCGCCTGTCCCTGGTGCGGTATCGACAATCCGACGCGTGGCGTGGAATCGACAATGCCATCGAGTTGCCCGCGCTGTGAGCGCGGCGTGAAAAACGATTGGCATTTTTGTGCCTGGTGCTATGGGCCCGGTTTCGAAGAAGAAACGACGCGCGTGTATGCGGATAAACGTTATACGGCGCGTTGCAGCAACGCGCGCTGCAACGGGTTGCTCATGCCTTTCATGCGCTACTGTCCCTGGTGCCGCAGCAAGATTCGCAGGCCGTGGAAAATTGCCGGTCACAAAGACAGCTGCACGTCGTGCCGTTGGGGCATCGCCAAAGAGTTCTGGAATTATTGCGCCTGGTGCAAGAAGGCGATACGACGTGGCTGAGGGGCCGATCATGGAACCGTTGCTGCTGGACGGAGCGACCGAGCCGGTTCGACACCATGTGCTCGTTGCAGGTGGTGAATCGGTCGCCTATTGTGCGCCATCGCCAGTCGGCAACACGGAGAACGAGGACACGGGCGCGATCATTCCGTACGGTCCGCAGGCGGCGGTATTTGTCGTAGCCGATGGTGCCGGAGGACTGCCGGCAGGGCGCCTGGCATCACAAACTGCGGTACGCGCGCTGATTACAGAGCTCGAACAGGCAAGCGAAAAGACCATCATGCTGCGCACTGCGATTCTCGATGGCATTGAGGCCGCCAATGCCGCAGTTCTGGGCCTGGCCAATGGGGCGGCGACTACGTTCACCGTGATCACGATTGAAGGCATTACAGCTCGCGCCTACCAGATCGGCGATTCGGAGGCGATGATCGTCGGCCAGCGTGGTGTCATTCGATTACAGACCGTGTCACATTCGCCTACCGGACTCGCTGTGGAGGCCGGATTCCTCGATCAGCGCGAAGCCTTGCACCATGAAGACCGGCACCTGGTATCGAATTTCCTGGGCACGCCGAATATGCGAATTGACATCGGCACCGAAATCTCGCTGCGCCCGCGCGATACGCTTGTCCTCGCGAGCGACGGCCTGATGGACAATGTGCATACGACCGAGATCATCGAGCGCGTCCGCAAAGGCCCACTGCCGAAGGCCGCAGACGCCGTCATTGCACTCGCGCGCCGGCGCATGAACGGCACTGCGGTCGAGCAACCGAGCAAACCTGACGACCTGTCGCTGATCCTGTTCCGAAAACCCCGCGCGACCTGAACATGGCACCGCTCGATTATGTCACCGTAGCGAGGCCTATTCCGTTCATGTGCCATATCAGGGAGTTGATCGCCTGTAATGCAGGTATTATTGTCGTCGATGGAACTCAAGCAGGCATTTTTGGCTCAAACCAAAGTAGTACGGCGGTTTGGTGATGCCACCACACCTCGCAATGAGAGGGCAGGACGATGAGGCACAGTCAAGATTTCGGGTCGGTACTCCGCTGGGTGCGGCCATTCCTTTTGGCCGCAGTGGCCACCTTGCTGATTGGCGCCTGCAAGACTGAGACGGGATCCTCCTCGGGCGGCGGTATGCCCCCGCCCGGCGGCATGCCCCCACCGGGGGGCGGCTTGCCCATGCCTCCGAGCCCTCCGGGTGGTGGATCGTCCGGCGGTGGTTCTTCCGGTGGTGGATCCTCGGGTGGCGGGTCCTC
>CAZHLE010000064.1:0-1979 GCA_964533065.1 uncultured Woeseiaceae bacterium
CGGTCCAGGCCATAACGATCAAACGTCTCGGCGGACGCCATACCGACTCGCAGACCTGCCAGCTCCTCGGGCGTGACGGAAAGCAGCTCGATTTCGGCGCGCAACGGTTCGTTGAGAGCCGAGTCGAGCTTGATTTCTCCCAGCCCCAGAGCCCACAACTCGCTGGAAAGCAAGAAGAGGAGCGCAGGCGAGATTCGAGAGAGTCGTCGCGACATAGTTTATTTCTCCAGCCCGCCAGGAGCCCCGTTTCGACGCCGGCCTGAGGCCATCCGATAGCATGTATACCGGTTTAACATATGGTCCCGGACTATAACTTATAAATGGTTTTTCGCCAATATTTCAGCAATTTGGACGCTATTTAGAGCCGCGCCCTTACGTATGTTGTCGGATACCACCCAGAGATTGAGTCCGCGCGGATGGGAAATATCTTCGCGCACTCGACCAACGTATACCGCATCGGTGCCGGAACTGTCCGTGACGGCCGTCGGATACTGGCCGGTAGCAATGCCATCGATCAGCGTCACACCGGGAGCGTCCGCGAGAAGTTGACAGGCTCGCTCTGCCGATAACTTTTCCCTGGTCTCGATGTGCACCGCTTCCGAGTGGCCGTAAAAAACCGGCACACGGACCGCAGTCGGGTTTATCTGGATGGAATCGTCGCCCAGAATTTTTCGCGTCTCCCACACCATCTTCATCTCTTCCTTGGTGTAACGATTCTCCAGGAAAACATCGATATGCGGCACGGCGTTGAAGGCAATCTGCTTGCGATCGCCTTCAATTTCAATCGGCTTACCATTCAACATCGCGGCTGAGTGGCGCGCCAGTTCCTCGAGGGCCTTACGCCCGGCGCCCGATACGGACTGGTAGGTCGCGACATTGATACGCTCGATACCAACAGCGTCATAAATCGGCTTGAGCGCCACGACCAGCTGTATGGTTGAACAATTCGGGTTTGCGATGATGCCGTGCTGTGTATAAGCCGCGATATCCTTTGCATTGACCTCCGGCACCACCAGTGGAATTGTCGGGTCATATCGAAACTGCGAGGTATTGTCGATAACCACGCAACCAGCCGCTGCCGCGATCGGTGCGTATTTAGCGGACACCGATGCGCCCGCAGAAAATAGTCCGATTTGCACTTTCGAGAAGTCGAATTCCGCGAGATCACTGACGTCAATATCGCGATTGCCAAACTTGACGGTTTTGCCTACGGAACGTTCACTTGCGAGTGCATACACTTTGCCGACAGGGAATTTTCGCTTCGCGAGTATGTCCAGCATAACCTCGCCAACAGCACCGGTCGCGCCAACAACGGCGACATCATATTTTTCAGGCATTGCTTATTTGCTACCTACGATTGGAGAATTCGATCTCACGTCAGCATTCTGGGCACGGTGCCGCAGATAATGATCCATCAGGACCAGCGCGACCATGGCTTCTGCAATCGGCGTCGCGCGCAAGCCGACGCAGGGGTCGTGCCGCCCATGCGTAACGATTTCGGTCGCCGCACCAGACTTGTCGATGGTCTTGCCGGGAACGGAGATACTTGAGGTTGGCTTCAGTGCGATGCTGGCCAGGAGATCCTGCCCCGATGAAATTCCGCCAAGCGTGCCACCCGCATCGTTCTTGCTGAAGCCGGCTGTCGTAATCTCGTCACGATGCTCGCTGCCGCGTTGTGTCACCGCCCGAAACCCCGCGCCAAGTTCTACGCCTTTGACCGCATTGATACTCATGAGGCCATGTGCGATATCGGCTTCGAGCTTGTCAAACACCGGCTCACCCAGGCCCGGCGGAATATTGCTCGCCAGTACGCTGATTTTGGCACCGATGGAATCTCCGTCAGCTCGCAATGCATCCATGAATGCTTCGAGTTCAGCAATCCGCGACGGGTCGGCGCAAAAAAACGCGTTGTCGTTCACCGCATCAAGATCGACCAGCTCGAGTTCTATCGGTCCAAGCTGTGACAGGTAGCCGCGCAC
>CAZHLE010000064.1:1989-14563 GCA_964533065.1 uncultured Woeseiaceae bacterium
CCAGTCGCGTCAGCAGGTACTTTCGCGCGATTGCACCGGCCGCCACGCGCATGGCGGTTTCCCGCGCGGAAGAACGGCCGCCGCCGCGGTAATCACGAATGCCGTATTTTTGCTGGTAGGTGTAGTCGGCATGCCCAGGACGAAACTTGTCCTTGATGTCGCCATAGTCGGTCGAGCGCTGGTCCTTGTTCTCGATTAGCAAGCCGATCGGTGTACCGGTCGTCAATCCTTCAAAAACACCCGACAGGATTTGCACCTGGTCCGGTTCGTCGCGTTGCGTCGTGTGCCGCGACCTGCCGGGACGACGACGGTCCAGGTCGACCTGAATATCGGCTTCGGTCAATGCCAAGCCCGGCGGGCAGCCGTCGACGACACAGCCGAGAGCCCGCCCATGGCTTTCACCAAAACTGGTCACAACAAAGATGCGACCGAAACTGTTACCCGACACGCTGCATACCCGCCAGTTCTTCTTTCGTCAGTAAAAAAACGCCCGAACCGCCATGCTCGAACTCCAGCCAGGTAAATGCAACACCCGGGTAGCGATTTTCGAGCGCCTCCTGGCTATTGCCAACTTCACAGATCAGGACGCCGCCATCTCTCAGAAAACGCGAGGCATGATGCAGGATCACATTGACTGAATCCAGACCGTCGTCGCCGGCAGCCAGCCCGAGCTCCGGCTCATGCAGGAACTCGCCCGGTCGCGCCTGCATATCGGCTCGATCAACATAGGGCGGATTGCTGACGATCAGGTCGTAACGGCGCCCCTCCAGCGCACTGAAAAAATCGGATTGCAGCAGCCGGACCCGGTCACCCAGTTCGTGGCGCCGCACATTAATTGCGGCAACCTCGAGTGCAGCCGCGGAAATATCCACGGCATCCACACGTGCCCAAGGCAGGGCCGCAGCGATCGCAATCGCGATGCAGCCACTGCCAGTGCCAAGATCAGCCACATCACCCACGGTATCGGCCGACAGCCAGGGCGAAAACCGGGCCGCGATCAGTTCGGCGATCGGCGAGCGCGGTACGAGCACCCGCTCGTCGACGTAAAATTCGAGTCCGGCGAACCATGCCTGGTGCAGCAGGTAGGCAAGCGGTACGCGCTCATCGATGCGGCGCGCCGCAATTGCCTCGATACCGGCACGTTGTTCCGGAGCCACGATCTGGTCATAGGCCGCTTCCGCATCCTCATGCGCGAGGCCAAGTTTGGCGAACACGAGCCAGGCGGCCTCGTCGTACGCATTGTCCGTGCCATGCCCATAGCAAAGGCCGGCCGCCGCAAAGCGGTCGCCAATCAGGCCGATCAGGCCCTCGACGTTCAAAACAGGGTCGCGCTGGTTCCTCATATACAAGGAGTGTGTATGATTCGCGGAATGGACTCGAGAAAATATTTCATCATCGGCACGGCGATTGCCGCCATCGCAACCGGCAGCTGGCTGTCGTGGCAGGTCATGCAGACGCCGCAAGCTTTGCTGACCGCGACCGTGTTGCCGGCACCGGCTGAGCTCGCGGAATTCTCGCTCAGCGACCAGCACAGTACCGAATTTTCCCGCGACAGCTTCAAGGGACACTGGAACCTCGTGTTTTTTGGCTTTACCCACTGCCCTGATATTTGCCCGCTGACGCTGCAGGTGCTCGCCGAGGCGCAGCGAAAAATGCAGGCGAATGGCCGGCACCAGTTACCGCGGATTGTGTTGGTCAGCGTCGATCCCGAACGTGACTCCCCCGAAGTCCTCGGTCGCTATGTCAGCCATTTCGGCGACGGCACGGTCGGCCTGACCGGCGATTTGACGGAGCTGCGCCGGCTAACCACAAAACTCGGCATCTATTTTGAAAAATTCGGCATTGACGGCGACAACTATTCGGTCGATCACTCGGCAGTCATCATCGTGATCGACCCGGATGGGAAATTCGCAGCCTTGTTCGGCGCGCCGCACGACGCTGAAAGCATTGCGCACGATACATCACTACTGATGTCGAAGTTCTGATGCCGAGGATTCTGCTCCTGCTCATTTGTGCCAGCATTGCTTCCTGCAACAGCAATCAGCCACCGTTAATCATTGAAGATCTCGTGCTAATCCGCCCGATACCGGGCGCCACCATGGGTGCCGGCTATTTCACCCTGCGCAACACGAGCAAGCAGCTGATCCGTATCGACCGGGTCGACAGCCCGGATCTGGGTGCCGTTGCCATGCATGAATCGGTCCTGGAGGACGGCATTGCGCGCATGGTCGAATTGCAGGAGATTGCCATACTGCCGCAATCAACTGTCACATTTGAAGCCGGCGGCAAACACCTGATGTTGAGTTATACGGCAACGACACCAGACGCGGTGACTTTGCATTTTTTTGCCGGGCCCGCGATGCTGTTGTCGGTTCAGGCAAATACCGCGGAATAACACAACATGCTCGCACGTCTGTTTGCCTATGTTCAGTTCGTTTTGCCGAAATTCTGGCTGACCTCCGCCGTTTACTGGTTAGCGCGTGTACGGCATGTCGGGTTCAAGAATTTCCTGATCACCCGGTTCGTACGACTGTTTGACATTGATACCGATGAGATCAAGCTGGCATTGCCGGATGACTTCGCGACGTTCAATGATTTCTTCATCCGCGAATTGCGCGAGGGTGCGCGACCTGTCGATGCGGCGCCCGAGATTGTCGTCTCGCCTGTTGATGGGACGATCAGCCAGGCCGGCCGCTTGCGCGGCGGCGCCCTGCTGCAGGCGAAGGGAATCGAGTATTCGCTGGATGATCTGTTCGGCAGTAACATCGACGACGCACGAGTATTCGCCGAGGGCTGCTTCGCGACCATCTACCTTGCTCCCTACAATTATCACCGCGTGCACGCGCCGCTGGCAGCGGAACTTGTATCGGCCAGCTATGTGCCGGGCGAGTTGTTCAGTGTGAACCTCGCCACCGCGGAGAATATTCGTGGCCTGTTTCGCCGCAACGAGCGCCTGATCCTCAATTTCAGAAACGAGCAGGGTCCGGCATCGCTGATTTTTGTCGGTGCGCTCAATGTCGGCAGCATCAGTACGCCCTGGACCGGCGAGTTACGACCGCGTCACGCCGGCGGCATTGAAACCATTGATCTCGGTCACGAAAAAATCCTCGTCGACAAGGGCGATCTGCTGGGCTGGTTCAACATGGGCTCGACCGTCATCCTGCTGCTGCCTGGCGAGCGATACAACTGGCGCGATGCGCTGTCCGCCGGCACGACCGTGCGTATGGGGGAGGCTATCGGTACACTCCGACGCGCGGCCGGGGAAGCCTAGCGTGGCGAACTGGCGGCCGACCTCGCCCGCTGCGGTCGCGCGCCGCCGCGCCGCCATGCTCGAACGAGTGCGCGGCTACTTCGCGGCACGCGACGTACTGGCCGTGGACACACCGGCCTTGAGCGCGTGGACCTGCACCGACCCGAATATCGACAGTATCCCGGCGCAGCGGACCGAGGGCTCCACGGAATATCTGCAAACCTCGCCCGAGTCCGCGATGAAATGCCTGCTCGCTGCCGGCTATCCGGATATTTATGCCATCAGCCGCGTGTTCCGGGCGGGCGAACAGGGCCGGCGCCACCTGCCCGAGTTTACGCTGCTGGAATGGTACCGCCTGGATTTTGGCCTCGACGCCATGGTCGCCGACACGATTGCATTGATTGCGCACTGCCTGATGCGCCCGGAGCTCGAACAAGGTTATGAAATCCTCGACTACGCCGACATTTTCCAAAAGCTGCTGGACATCGACGTATTCACCGCCGGCATCGATGATCTCGCCGCGGCGACGGACGCGGATAGGGCGTTGCGCGCCGCGCTCGGCGGCGATCGTGACGCATGGCTCGACCTTTTGATAACGACTCGCATCGCACCGGCATTCGCACCGGATCGACTGACGGTCCTGCGCCATTACCCGCGCAGCCAGGCTGCGCTGGCTCGCCCCTGCCCCATGGACGCGCGCGTGGCGGATCGCTTCGAGATATACCGCGGCACGCTGGAACTGGCCAATGGCTACGTGGAGCTCGCCGATGGCACGGAGCAACGCACGCGATTTGCGGCGGACAATGAGCGGCGACGGCTTGCGGGCAAACGCGAGCTGCCCGGCGACCCCTTGCTGCTGGCGGCGCTGGATAGCGGCTTGCCCGCCTGCGCAGGCGTCGCGGTCGGATTTGAGCGCCTGCAGATGATCTACGAACAGGTCGATGACATTGCTAAAGTCGTGACCTTTGCCGCCAGGAACGCCGATGCCTGAGACCGACTACCCGCTACTACGCGCACAGATGCTGGCGTTGTTACGCGACGAGCCCGACGCGCTGGCCGCTGCCAGCAATTTTGTCGCGTTGTTGTTCCAGGCGCTCGACGATGTCAACTGGCTGGGACTGTACGTATTGCGTGGCGAGGAACTCGTATTGGGTCCGTTCCAGGGACTGCCGGCCTGCGTACGAATACCGCTCGGCAAGGGCGTTTGCGGAACTGCGGCTGCGAGCCTCGTGACCCAACGCGTCGATGACGTACACCAGTTTCCCGGCCATATCGTTTGCGATGCAGCCTCGCGATCGGAACTCGTCGTGCCGCTGCAGACCAACGGAAAACTGCTCGGGGTACTCGACATCGACAGCCCGACGGTCGGGCGTTTCAGTGCTGCGGACCAGGCTGGAGTCGAATTGATTTGCGCCGCTTATTGCGAACTGCAGGGCGCGAGAGCGGGATTTATCTGACGCGCGAGACGTATTCGCGGGTGCGGGTATCGACTTTAACTATATCGCCCTGATCGATGAAGAGCGGCACGCGCACGACTGCGCCGGTTTTCAGCTTCGCCGGCTTGCCCCCGCCGCTCGCCGTGTCACCCTTGACGCCCGGGTCGGTTTCGACGATTTCAAGTTCGACGAAATTCGGCGGCGCAACGACCAGCGGCGAATTGTTCCAAAGGGTGACCTGGCAAATATCGCCATCGCTGATCCAGTTAGTTGTGTCGCTGATCGCTTTCGCATCGGCCGCATATTGCTCGAACGTATCCGGCACCATGAAATGCCAGAACTCACCATCGTTGTATAAGTACTGCATGTCGGTATCCATTACATCGGCCGCTTCGACGTTTTCGCCTGATTTGAAGGTCTTGTCGATGGTCTTGCCGGTCTTCAAATTGCGCAGGCGCACGCGGCTGAATGCCTGACCCTTGCCGGGTTTCACAAACTCGTTGTCGACAATCACACAGGGGTCATTGTCCATAATGATCTTGAGTCCTGAGCGAAATTCGCTGGTATTGAAACTGGCCATATCTGGTGCTCGTATCCCTGTTGCAAGGGCAGCTATCATACCCGAGCCGCGAGCCGGCACCAGCCCCTTTCGGGCATCCTGAAATGCCCGTCAATTGGGCGAGAAACATGATTCCCGTCACGTTTTTGACAATCGGAAATCCGCCCTAAATGGCGCCAATGCTAGACTCGGCTGTCTTTTACAAAATCCGGAAACCAGGACCGTTGCCGGAACCGTCGCAGGGAACGCATTTGAACGGACATCAAGGGTTATCCATCGCCATCCTGACCGAGAATCAGGACGACGTAGCGCTGATCAACGGCACGCTGCGCGACGCCGGCCATGCCGCCCGATGTCACTGGGTCTGCCGGCCCAGTCAGCTCGACGAGGTCCTTGCCGGGGAACACATCGAACTGCTGGTTCTCAACTGCGACCGCTACCCTGAGTCGATCCGCCAGGTCGTCAGGCAGAAGGACCGGCATAACCCGGAATTACCAGTCATTGCGGTGCTCGAGCAGGCCGATGAAACCAGCATCGAGAAAGCGATGCGCGATGGCGCCTGCGACCTTGTCTCATTTCGCCTCAGGCAGCGATTGCAATCGGTGGTGACACGAGAGCTGCGTGCGCTGCGCGTCGAACGCGCCCTGAATTCAACCATTCATTCAGCAACCGAATACAAGAAACAACTGAAGGATTACCTGCGGGCTTCGCCAACGGCGACCGCGCTCGTGCAGGAGGGCGTGATCACCGACGTCAATGCAGCATGGCTCAAGCTGTTCCGCGCGGCCAGCAACGACGAAGTCGCCGGTCTGCCGCTGATGGATAATTTCAATACAGAATCGCATGCGGCTATCAAAGGCGCACTGGTCGCCGCGATTGCAGGCAAGTGGAGTACGAACGAGGTACTGGTTGCCCGTTCACAAATCTCCACCGACGATACCGACAAGGTGCATCTTGAGTTCACCAAATTCGTTTTCGACGATGGCCCCTGCGTCAAGGTCTGCGTTTCACCACCCGAAAAACCGTCGCAGGAACCGACCAAGCTTGTTCACGACGCGCTCAAACGTGACCCGGCTACCCTGTTCTCTCACCGCTTGCAATTTCTCGAGCGCATCAAGAAGCGCCTCGCGAAGAAGCCATCGTCCGGATTGCATGCTCTTGCATATGTGCGCATCGACCATTTCGAAAAAGTCTGCAAGAACGTCGGCATCCTGAATTCGGACGAAGTACTTGCACAGTTCGCGGAGCTCATGCGTAAGCGCCTGCATCCGCGCGATATCGCCGGACGCTTCGAGGGCACTACGCTGATGGTCTTGCTGGAGCGCGGCAGTGCTCGGGATGCGCAGGTTTGGGGCAAGCAGTTATGTGAGCATATACAGAAGCAGACATTTGAGGTCGAAGACCGCTCTACACAATTAACCTGCACCGTCGGCGTATGCGCCGCCAACGAAGTATTTTCTTCGCTGGAAGATTTCGTCGCCGCAACAGTGGCTGCTCACCGCAAGGGCAAGGAATCCGGCGGCAACTGCTCGGTCCTGAGCGAAGCAGGCGAGGAAGATACCAAGCAGAAGGAATTCGACGCGATCTGGGTACGGCATCTGCGATCCGCATTGATGGAGAATCGCTTCCGCCTGGCGCAACAGCCGATAGCTGGCCTGCGTAGTGAAAGCATCGAAATGTATGACCTGCTGGTCCGCATGCTTGATGAACAGGGCAATTCGGTGCTGCCATCCGAATTTCTGCCGGCTGCAGAGCGCAGTAACATGATGAAGAATATCGATCGTTGGATGATCAAGGGCGCGATCAATTTTTGCATCAACTCCACGGCCGATCGCGTCTTCGTGCGCCTATCGAAGCAGTCCATCCTCGATCCCGGCACGGTCAGCTGGATGGATAACGAATTCGAGCAATGCAAGTTTGACTGCTCGCGAATGGTCATGCAGATACCGGAGTCTGACGCGGCCAAGCACATCAAGCAGACGCGCGTCATCGTCAAGCAATTGCGCAAGATGGGGATTGGCTTCGCCCTCGAGCACTACGGCGTCGACCAGGAAAAGTTCCAGATCCTCGACATTCTCAAACCAGACTACATCAAGGTCGACGGCGAGCTGATGCACACATTGATGACGGATTCGAGCATGCAGGCGAGCGTCGGCAGGATTGTGCGCGCAGCCGCAGAAAGGAATATCAAGACCATTGCCGAACGCGTCGAGAACGCGAACGCCATGGCCGTGCTGTTCCAGCTCGGCCTGGACTTCATGCAGGGCCATTATGTTCACGAGCCCGAGGTGGTACTGCAGGACACCGACAGCGGTCGTCCCACCTCGCTCGCGGAACTGGCCGCTGCGCGCGCTATCTAGTTGACTTGATCAGGGAACAAAAGTGTGACGCAGTTAACACTTCAAAGGTGGAACCACGCGCTAACAGTCCCGGCGAGCGCGTCGCTAGACTGAACCTGTCGCGTTTTACAGGCGCAGCACGGAGTACCATTGTGAAAAAATCGTCAGCCCGGATTTCTGCACTGGTCGCCATGAGTGGCGGACTCGCTACGTTGCCGGCCGCCGCACTGGAACTCGGTGAGGCTCAGGTCAATTCATCGCTTGGCCAGCCGTTACGCGCCAGCATCGCGTACGCCCTCGCACCCAATGAGCAACTGTTCGGCAGTTGTGTTTCACTGCAGGGCGGCCAGCCACAAAGCGACTTGCCTGTCGTCAGCGCGGCAAGAATTACGGTTGCCGACGGCGTCATCTCTATTGTTGGCGATAGCGTGATTCGCGACCCGCTGGTATCGATGCGCGTTAACGTGCGCTGCCCATACACAGCGAACCTGAGCCGCGAATACATGTTGTTCTTGGATCCGGCCGACATGCCACGCCAGCCTTCTGCGAGCACCGACCTCATCACTGCGCCGGCAACGGCCAGCGCACCGCCAGTCACGGCAGCTGCCACCACGCCCCCGGCTCCGGCAGCCCAGCGAGGTGCCACCGCCAATATTGAGCCGATTACCGGCGGTAGCCGGCATCGCGTGCAGCCCGGCGAATCCCTGTCGGAGATCGCACAGACGATTGCGAATCGACCGGTCGGCCTTTGGGCCGCCGTTGGTGCAATTTTTGACGCCAACCCGGACGCGTTCATTGACAATGACCCGAACAAGCTCAAAGCCGGCAGCTGGCTGCTGATTCCCGATTTCGGCGTGGCGACATCGGACGCAGCGGCGGATACACCGATCTTTTCAACCGCGGTGGTCGCGGATCTGCCCGCTGATGAACCAGTGAGCTATGAGCCTGCGGCACAGCCAGCCGCTGCGCCGGAAACCGTCGTCGAAACACCCATCGTGTCGGAGGCGACGACTGACCAAACCCCGATCGATCAGGACGACTCGTATGCGGCGGGCAACGAATACGCCGACGCGTTCGTGGTCGGAATTCCCGCGACCAACCTCGAGAGCCCGCGCACGAGTTCGACCGCTCCCAATGTCGCAACGGCGAGTGTCAAACCGGTCGCGGTGACGGAAAAATCGACGCACTGGTTTGTCTGGCTCGTTGGTGCAGGGATTGCCGTGATCGCGGCACTGCTGTTCTTTGGTAGTCGACTGCGCGAACGGTTTGCATCGACACCAATCGGTGCGCCTGCCATCCCGGAACGACGCCGGCCTGAGATGGACACGGAGCGCCTGGAGGCCGTCAATGCCATCGAAGTCGAATTCCAGGAACTGAGCGCCACGCAGGAAAACGCCATCCTCGATGCGGACCTGATCATCGGCACCGGCCTGAAACAAGGCGGTGATGTCACCGTGGCACAGGATTTCGGATTTTCGGCAAGCACGAGACTCGACATGGAATTGCCGGAAGAAATGTCCAGCGGTGGGGACCATACGTCGACCACCGACATCATTCCACCGATGAACTTCGGCTTCGATTCAATCCTTGAAAGTGAATTGTTGCCGGAGACCAATGATATCGATGACGAGTACGACATGTCTGTGATCGTCGATGCAACCAAGATGCCGATGCCGGAAGACGTAACGCAGAGAGATCTTGCTGCCATCCCGCTGGAAACCGGCGACGATACGCTGATAACGGGCGACTACACGCTAAGCCACGAGCTTGACTACAAGGTCCTGGAGCAGGACTACGAAGATGAGTTTACGGCGACCCACGCGCTGAACAACGAAATTACCCGTGCTGCGGCGGAACTTGCTGCGCGCATGGACGAATTCGACGTTGCGGACAACACCTCGGAAATGTCGATGGCATCCATGACGGCACTCGACATTACGGCGCAACTGCCGGCAAACAATGACGATGACATCAGCGACCTGGATGACACCGGCATCAATGAATCCATCACCGTCGACATGCGTACGGACGACAACACGGTGGAAATGCCCGCCAAAAAAGGCAAGTCCGCCTGAAAAAAGGGGTCAGAGCCCTTTTTTTCCCAAATGTGTCTCACGCCATATATGGGAAAAAAAGGGCTCTGACCCCTGTGCTATTCGGGGGCGATACCGACCAGGCGATCCACGTTACGCCAGCCGCGTGGCAGCATGCTCCCGCGCAAGGCCCGCTCACCGTAGTACGCGTCCGTATCATTCCACTTGATCGTCATCATGCGCTCACCACAATGCACCTGCAGATTGCCTTCTTCTGCAACGACTGCGACGGCAATGAGTCGCTCCTCTCCACTGGCGTATTTCTTGCCCGGAATATTGATGAGCTTGTTGCCCTTGCCTTTCGCGAGTTCAGGCAGTTCTTCGAGTTCAAACAACAATAATCGGCCGATCGAGCTGACTGCCGCGATCAGACATTCCGCACCGACCGGAACCGGTGCCGGAACTACGGCGCGGCCACCTGCCGGGATGCGCAATACCGCTTTGCCAGCCTTATTGCGCGTCACCAGGTCGCCGAGGGTCGCGACGAATCCATAGCCCGCATCGCTCGCCAGGACATACTTCTGATCGCTGTCGCCAATCATCGCGCCGCAGAATTCAGCGCCGTCCGGCGATTTGAAATGACTCGAAAGCGGTTCGCCCTGCCCCCTTGCCGAGGCGAGTGTACCGGCCAGCACGCTGTAAACGCGACCCGTGCTGTCGATAAACATCGCCAGCTGGTTGCTGCGCCCGCGCGCGGCCGCCAGAAATCCATCGCCCGCCTTGTAATTCAGGGCGAGCACATCGACCTCGTGTCCTTTGGCCGCACGTATAAAACCACGCTGCGACAATATGACCGTGACCGCCTCGCTTGATACCAGCTGCGTCTCATCGAGCGCCTGTGCGGCTTCGCGCTCTACGATGACTGTGCGACGATCATCACCGTAGGCTTTCGCATCCTCGAGAATTTCTTCCTTGATCAGGGTCATGAGCCGCAACGAACTCTTCAGAATCCGGTTGAGGCTATCGCGCTCAGTGCTGAGTTCGTCCTGCTCACCACGAATCTTGATTTCCTCGAGCCTGGCCAGGTTGCGCAGGCGCAGATTCAGAATAGCCTCGGCCTGCAGATCGCTGAGTTTGAAGCGCCGCATTAACACCGGCTTCGGTTCATCCTCATTGCGAATAATCTTGATGACCTCATCGATGTTCAGATAAGCGATCAGCAGGCCATCGAGAATGTGCAGGCGATCGCTGACGATTTGCAGGCGATGCTTGAGTCGTCGCTTGACCGTGTCGGTGCGAAATTTCAGCCACTCGCCAAGCAGGCCAACCAGGTTGAACGCCCGCGGCCGGCCATCCAGGCCGATGACATTCATGTTGACGCGCACGGTGCGTTCCAGCGAGGTCGTGGAAAACAGGTGCGACATGAGCTCATCCTTGTCGACCCGGTTCGATTTCGGGCTGATGACCAGTCGTGTCAATTCTTCATGATCGGACTCGTCGCGCAGATCCTCGACCTGCGGCAACTTCTTGTTGCGCATTTGTGTCGCAATTTGTTCGAGCACCTTGCCGCCCGAGGTCTGGTACGGCAATGCAGTAATAACAATGTCACCGTCTTCGATTCTGTAAGCCGCGCGCAACCGCAGCGTGCCGCTGCCAGTCGCATAGATTTGCTTGATGTCCTCGCGCGGCGACACAAGCTCTCCGCCGGTCGGATAGTCGGGCCCCTTGATGTGCTTCATGAGCGCCGCAACCGTCGCCGACGGATTGTCGATCAGGTGCACCAAGGCACTCGCAACCTCCCTGAGATTATGTGGCGGCACATCGGTCGACAGCCCAACCGCGATTCCGGTCGTACCGTTGAGCAGCAGATTCGGCAAGCGCGCTGGCAGCACCACGGGCTCGGTCATCGTCCCGTCAAAATTCGGTAGCCATTCGACGGTGCCCTGCGCCAGCTCCTGCAACAGGCTTTTCGCGTAAGCCTTTAGCCGCGATTCCGTATAACGCATCGCGGCAAACGATTTCGGGTCGTCGGTCGAACCCCAGTTACCCTGGCCATCAATAATCGGGTAACGGTAGGAAAAATCCTGTGCCATCAACACCATGGCTTCGTAACAGGCGGAATCGCCGTGTGGATGAAATTTGCCGATAACGTCGCCCACGGTGCGCGCCGACTTCTTCGGCTTTTGCCCGGCCGAGAGACCAAGCTCGCTCATCGCGTACACGATGCGCCGTTGCACGGGTTTCAGGCCATCACCGATTTGCGGCAGCGCGCGATCGAGAATGACGTACATCGAATAATCGAGATACGCCTTTTCTGTGTAGTCCCTGAGCGACTGTTGTTCGACACCCTCGAGGTTCAGACTGTTCTGCATGTTTTATACCTCGGCAAGATTACCTTTCGTCTCGAGCCATGCACGGCGATCATTGGCGCGTTTCTTGGCCAACAGCATATCCATGGTCTGATCGACCTTGTCTGTGCCGCTGACTGTGAGCTGTACCAGGCGACGCGTGTCCCGATTCATCGTCGTATCCCTGAGTTGCGACGGATTCATCTCACCGAGCCCCTTGAAGCGTGTCACCGAAACCTTGCCGCGCATTTTTTCGGCCTCGATGCGGTCGAGAATTCCCTTGCGCTCACCATCATCGAGTGCGTAGAAAACCTCCTTGCCCACATCGATGCGGTACAGCGGCGGCATCGCAACGTACACATGCCCGGCCAGCACCAGCTCGCGGAAGTGCCGCAAAAAAAGCGCACACAGCAGGGTCGCAATGTGCAGGCCATCGGAATCCGCATCGGCGAGTATGCACACCTTGTGATAACGCAGGTTGTCGAGCTGGGTGTCGCCGGGATCGATGCCGAGCGCCACGCTGATGTCGTGCACTTCCTGCGAGGCGAGAATTTCGGCGGAATCAACCTCCCAGGTATTCAGGATTTTGCCGCGCAACGGCATGATGGC
>CAZHLE010000065.1:0-11806 GCA_964533065.1 uncultured Woeseiaceae bacterium
CGCAGCTCAGGTCCGGGTCGCGCCGCGGAAAGCGGTGTGGCGCCGGGCCAGTACCTGCGACGCCGCCAAAACCACCGTCACCTCGAGCCATCACGGTTGCGCCGACTGTAAACAGCACGGTGTCGTCCTTGGCGAGTCGCCCTTCGACTTCAAACAGGAACAACGCGCCGCGCCTGGCACCAAGATCAAAAACATCGACCACCCGCTTGTCGAGCCGCAACTCGCCGGCCGCCGGCAACGGTCGATACAAAGCGAGCCGCTGCTCTACGTGCAGCACCTGGCTGTAGTCCCAACCCAGTCCCGGAGGAAACATGTCGGGCACGATAGCGCTCGCCATGGTCGGCACGGTCTTGAGCACGCCACCCTGCTCGTAGACGTAAGGCAGCTCCTTGCGATCGATGGGGTCGCGGCCGAAGCCGACGCTCTGCGCATACAGCAAGGACTCAACGTCGTCGTAAACACGGACAATATCGTTGATCCTGGTGGCTACCAGCTTGTCGTAGTTCAGTGTCATCGATTGCTCAGGCGTGAAGGTTCTGCGGTTACCCGGCGACCAGGCCTGCCCGGAATGATAAGGGAAATTGTCGTCTCAGGTTCGATTTAAACGCCTTTCGGCTCGACGAAAAAATCCGGCGCCAGTGGCAATTCCGGGTTTACCGCATACTGGCTGAGGTCGGTGACACCCTCGCCCTCGACGACCGTATCATCGATACAGAAGTGGCCGGTAAATTCACGGCTGGACTTGCAGAGAATAGCGTGCGCAGCATCCGCTATGATCTCGGGCTTGCGCGATCGCATCATCAATTCGTCGCCGCCAAGCATCATGACCGCCGAGGTTGCGATCGTGGTGCGGGGCCACAAGGCGTTCACCGCAATGCCGTGCTCGCGAAACTCCCCCGCCATGCCAAGCACGCACAGGCTCATGCCAAACTTCGCCATGGAGTAGGCGACGTGTGGCGCAAACCACTTCTCCTGCATGTTCAGTGGCGGGGACAGCACCAGGATGTGTGGGTTTTCCGCCAGCTTAAGCCACGGGAGGCAGGTTTTTGAGACGAGAAAGGTACCCCGCGTGTTGACCTGGTGCATGAGGTCAAAACGCGACATGGATATCGCCTCCGTCCCGAGCAGTGCAATCGCGCTCGCATTGTTGACCACAACGTCGATGCCGCCGAAATGTTCGGCAGCACTAGTGACCGCCTGCAGAACGGCCTGGTCGTCGCGGATATCACACACCAGCGGCAACGCCTTGCCACCCGCGGCTTCGACATCTTCTGCGGCGGTATAGATGGTACCCGGCAGCTTCGCATGCGGGTCGGCCGTCTTGGCGGCAATGACGATATTCGCGCCGTCGCGGGCGGCACGCAGCGCGATCGCCAGGCCGATACCGCGGCTGGCACCGGTGATGAATAGGGTCTTGTCTTTGAGATTTGCCATCGGCGCATGATACCGCAGCAAGTCGTCATGTCGACTACATGCGAAAAATGCCGAAAGGCCCCTCTGCCTCACGCGGCCGGTTCATGGCCGCGGCAAGAGCCAGCGTCAGAACCCGGCGTGTATCGACAGGGTCAATCACACCGTCGTCCCAAAGGCGAGCACTGGCGTAATAAGGATTGCCCTGCGCCTCGTACTGGCTGCGAATTTCGTCTTCGAATTCCGCCTGCGCCTGCGCAGGCCATGCCTCGCCGCGTGCCTCCATCCCGTCGCGCTTCACAGTCGACAATACCAATGCCGCCTGCTCGCCGCCCATGACCGAGATTCGCGCATTTGGCCACATCCACAGCATGCGCGGATTGTAGGCACGACCGCACATTGCATAATTGCCGGCGCCGAAAGAGCCGCCGATGATGACCGTGAACTTCGGAACCGTCGCCGTCGCCACGGCATTCACCATCTTCGCGCCTTCTTTCGCGATGCCCGCATGCTCAACACGCTTGCCAACCATAAAACCCGTGATGTTCTGCAGGAACAACAGCGGTATGCCACGTCGATTGCATAGCTGCACGAAATGCGCGCCCTTCTGTGCGGATTCCATAAAAAGGATGCCGTTGTTGGCAACAATACCAACCGGACAACCACTGATGTGCGCGTAGCCGCAGACCAGGGTCGAACCATAAAGCTTTTTAAACTCCTGAAATTCCGAACCGTCAACGATGCGTGCGATGACTTCTCGAACATCGTAGGGGAATCGATACTCCCGCGACACGATGCCGTAGATTTCCTCGGCCGGATACAGGGGTTCGATCGGTGCGCGCAGGTTCATGTTGCCGGGCTTATGAATGTTGAAATTGGCGACGATCGAGCGCGCGATCTCGAGAGCATGGCTGTCGCTATCCGCCAGGTGATCTGTGACGCCGGACGTACGTGAATGCACGCTTCCGCCTCCCAGCGTCTCCGCATCCACGATCTCGCCGGTCGCAGCCTTGACCAGCGGTGGCCCGCCGAGAAAGATCGTACCCTGATTGCGCACGATAATGGCTTCGTCGCACATGGCCGGAACGTAGGCACCACCCGCCGTACAGGAACCGAGTACCGCCGCGAGCTGAGGAATTCCCTGCGCCGACATGCGGGCCTGGTTATAAAAAATTCGACCGAAATGATCGCGATCCGGGAACACCTCGTCCTGATGCGGCAGGAACGCACCACCGGAATCGACGAGGTAAATGCACGGCAGGTGATTTTGCTCGGCAATCTCCTGGGCGCGCAGGTGTTTCTTGACCGTCAGCGGGTAGTAAGTGCCGCCCTTAACGGTCGCATCATTGGCGAGAATCATGCACTCGATGCCATGAATACGACCGATGCCTGTGATTATGCCTGCGGACGGCACTTCGTCCTCGTAAACCTCATGCGCGGCCAGCAAGCCAACTTCGAGAAAATCTGCATTGTCGTCGATCAGCGCATCAATGCGGTCACGTGGCAATAGCTTGCCGCGCGACAGGTGTCGTTCGCGGGATTGCGCCGAACCACCGGTACGGATATGCGCAGCGAGCTCACGCAATTTCCCGGCAAGCGCCTCGTTGGCGGCCCGGTTACTCGCGAAATCCTCCGACTCGCGATCTATCTTGCTTTCAATTCGTGGCATTGAACAATTCTCGCCCGATCAACATTCGCCGAATTTCGTTGGTGCCGGCTCCGATCTCGTACAACTTTGCGTCGCGTAGCAGCCGTCCGGCAGGAAATTCATTCGTGTAGCCATTGCCACCCAGCGCTTGAATCGCCTCACTCGCCATCCACGTCGCCTTTTCGGCCGCCACTAGAATACAGCCTGCCGCATCAAAGCGGGTAGTCTGCGCCCGGTCGCAAGCCTTGGCGACTGCATATACGTAGGCACGGCAGCTATTCATTGCGGTGTACATATCCGCGATCTTTCCCTGCATGAGTTGAAATTCACCAATCGGCTGGCCGAACTGTTTTCGGTCATGCAGGTAGGGCATGACCAGATCCATGCAGGCGCGCATGATGCCGAGCGGCCCGCCGGCGAGGACGACGCGTTCGTAGTCGAGGCCGCTCATCAGGATTGCGGCACCCTTGCCCTCGCTCGCCAACAGGTTTTCTGCCGGCACACGGCATTCCTTTAGCAATACTTCACTGGTGTCCGATCCGCGCATGCCGAACTTGTCGAGCTTCTGTGCCGTCGACAGGCCTGCGGTACCACGCTCGACAATAAATGCGTTGAGATTGCGCGCATCCGGGTCAGCCAGCGTATAAATGACGATGACGTCCGCCTGCGGTGCATTCGTGATCCACATCTTGCTGCCATTGAGAATGTAGTGGTCGCCGTCGCGCCGGGCCGTCGTTCGCATACCCATCACGTCGGATCCTGCGCCGGCCTCGCTCATGGCCAGAGCACCTAGATGCTCGCCCGAAACCAGTCGTGGCAAGTAACGCTGTTTCTGTGCATCGCTGCCCCAACGCCGGATCTGGTTGACGCAGAGGTTCGAGTGCGCGCCATATGACAGTCCGACAGCCGCAGACGCCCGGCTGATCTCTTCCATGGCAACAACATGCGCGAGATATCCAAGAGCCGAGCCACCGTATTGCTCCTCGACCGTAACGCCGAGCAATCCAAGTTCGCCCAGCTCCGGCCAGAGGTCGCGTGGAAACTGATTGCTGGTGTCAATACTGGCCGCACGTGGCGCGATTCGCTCGGCGGCGAATGCAGCAACAGTTTCGCGCAGCAGGTCCAGGTCCTCGCCAAGGCCGAAATCAAAGTCAAACATGTCGAATCCCGCTGGATGGCAATACTTGATTCTCGACCTGCCCGCGGCGCTCGCAAATACCGCAAAGCTGGTAGCCTGATTGGTTCGCTCAGGAACCCTCCAGGTCTTTGATTAGACAGGAAAATAATTCGTACTGGGTGGTGATCCCAAGTTTTGCGAATAAATTGCGCTTATGCACCATCACGGTACCCGGTGCGATACGCAACTCGCGCGCGACCGACTTCGCGGAATGCCCGCGCAACAACAGCTGTGTGATCTGCCGCTCCCGCTCGGTGAGCGCAGTACCCCCAAAGTTATTGAAACAATGTGTCAGCTTGCGGTGCAGATCTCCCTCGCGACCCGGCCGCCGCGTGCCGCTTTCCCAGTGCAGCGAGATATTACGCAATGCTGCGTACACGAGCTTCTCGATCAGCTGCAGGCGTTTGAGTTCTGCCTGCGCGAACATTTTGCGTCGCCTTCCCACAACCAGTACCAGCGTCGTGCCATCGCTCACGCGCAACAGGAAGTCCATTTCGTCACGCAGGTGCGTACGTTCATAATAGTGGCGAAAGTACTCGCTCGATCGAAACCGGTCCGGTGTTGCATCGCGAAAGCGACAGCTAGCCGCCCGCTTGTTACGAATCGCCAGCTGGTACAGCGGATCCAGCAAATAGGGTCCCGCCAGGTAACGGTCAAGATAGTGCCGCGCGACAGCCGGTGGCATCGAATGATGCACAACATCGGGAGGCGCATCCGCTCGGAACGCGATCAGGCAGGTTCCGTCGTTGTTTACAGCGAGATCCAGGACCGATACGAGCGCACGGCAATAGCCGCCAGCATCCGCACTGCCCAACAATTCGGCAACCGCATCGTGCCAGCTGCTTGAGTCAAATCGCGAGCTCATCCGACGCTCTCACTTAATTTTTTGCCACACAGCCAGCGCCCGGCATTTCTAAAAAGACGTCAGAAAAGATGCCGCATTACCCCCTATGGGCCCAGTGCCGGCGCGCGCAGTTTGCAGGTAGGCCTCGGCCTGCGGATAGTCCTCGACCTGTGGGTTGCACACGCGCAATACGCGATTTCTGTGGTACAGCCGAAGCTGCGAACGTAACGGTATTACGCGCGCCGGATCATTGGCCGTCAGCTGCTCGTGCAGGGCGGGCAACCGGTACCAGGGAAGGTGCATATCGTAGTGATGCGCATTGTGATAGCCGAAGTTCAGCGTCAGCCAGTTCAGGCGTGGATAGCGCAGCGAGATTGGCACACTGAACGTGTGCGCCTGCTCCCAGTCGCGGTCACCTTTATGGGGCGGCGGTTTGTAGTCGAACAGGGTCGCGTGGTACGGATAATCATGCTGAAAAGCGTCCATAAATCGCAGCACGTGCATCATTAGCAGGTAAGCGACTGCATACAACAGGGCGACTTTCGGATACCAGAGCAGCAAGCTTCCGAACACTGTTCCCCGAACCAGGATGACCATGACGTTCCTCACGCGTTGCTCGCGCCGCTCTGGAATAATAAATGAGGTAAACACCATGATGAGGTGCATTAGCAGATCGTGGGCCGGAATGTAAAACCATTCGAGTGTTCGCACAGCCTTGAGAATGAACGGGTGACGCGCGAAAAACGTTTCATACTCGAACCAGACGACATCGTCATTGTCGACATGGTGTCGAAAGTGCTTGTAGCGCATGTCGTCGAAGGTTCCGTAGGCAGCACCGCAAATCCAGCTCATCAGCTGCCCGAGCCAGGCATTGTGCCGACTGCGTGCGAACACCAACTGGTGGCCACACTCGTGGATCAGGTAAGCGGCGATAACCATGGCGTGTGCCAGCAGCAGTGTCGCGACCAGGTTCAGTGCCCAACTGGAGGAAAAAAGGCCTGCGAAACCAGACACATATCCGAAAACAACATAGAGCAGCGCTGTGCCGTTATGGCGTAGCCCTGCGGGCTCTTTCAATATCGCCGTAAGCATCGATCTTAATCGTCATTGCGGATTTTCTTTGTACACTTCGCCCCGCCGTATTGCTAGCATAATGCCCCGCCGCCAGCCAGAATCAGGGATATCGAATGAAGCTTGTTACCGCAATCGTGAAACCGTTTCGCCTTGACGATGTACGCAATGCATTGAGTGAGGTCGGTATCCAGGGTATGACCGTCAGCGAAGTCAAGGGATTCGGCCGGCAGCGCGGTCACACCGAGCTATATCGCGGTGCCGAATACGTGGTGGATTTCCTGCCGAAGGCGAAGATTGAGGTCGCCGTCAGCGACGATCTCGTGGAACGCACGGTCGAGGCGATCATTGAGAGCGCCAAGACGGGCAAGGTCGGCGATGGCAAGATTTTTGTCACCACGCTTGACCAGGTGTGGCGCATTCGGACCGGCGAATCGGGCGACAGCGCGCTCTAGATTTACATTGGCCATTCCAGCGCTGCCCGACCGTTGTCATCCGGCACGGCTCGCTCAATATCCAAGCGCCGGATCGAACACATTGAGCAAGGCATCGCCTGCGGCGAAGCACCGCAGGTTTTCCTTGAGCAGCATCATTTCCCGGTCGAAGTTGCTACCGCCACTCGCGACGTGCGGTGTAATGATGACGTGCTCGGCGATGACCGGTGAAGACATCTTCTACCTATTGGTGAGGATCAATCGCCCATCGCGAATGCGCGTCGTCTGCGTCCTCAATCCCGGTCTGTTCAATGAGCTCGTCGATGTTCGATTGTGCGTTGACCGGCGCGCTACAAAGTCCGGCCATAGTGACAAGGATCGCTGTCTGCACTGATTTCATCGTTCGCTTCCTGTTTCCTGTAATTGTCCCAAGATTGTGTACAAGCCTCGGGCTGCGCGATCGCAGTATAAAGCACTGGCAAGGAGATGAAAGCCATGAAAACAATCGCATGGACGCTGCTGTTCGTAATGCTGTCGCAATCTCCCGCCGATGCCGGCGGCAAGGCCGACAAAGCCGCCTGCGAGGAGGTTAAACAGAAAATACGTGCGATCGAGGCCCGCATGCGCAACGGCTATACGGCCGCCCAGGGGATTCGCCATGACGCTCGCCTGCGCGAACTCCGGGATAAACGCTACAAGCTATGCCACAAGTAGCGGCCAGGTTTCAGGCCGGGAAGAAGTCGATTGGCTTGGTGGTCGTAATCGGCTCGACGTCCTTTGCTTCAAACCGGAACAACAGGACTCGGGCTACGAGTTTTTGCTCCAGGTCCGGATCGCCGAGCTCACTGGACACGACCTCACAAAACGTCACCGCCCCGTTCGGCGCAATCGTGAGGCGCAATACGATCTTGCCCTCCAGCGACGGGTCCTCGCGCAGCGCACGATTATAGAGCGAGAAAATCGCACCCTTGTTCTTGTCGAAGATCAGCTCGATCTCCTCTCGCGAACGCGAGGCCTTGCCACTCGTGCCCGTGCGACTTGCTCCGCCGGCATCGCCGAGGCCCGCCACAGGACTCGCGACCTGCGTCGTGCTGCGACCAGCGATCCCGGAGCCGCCTGTGTTTCGGCTAAGGCTCGCCGTGTTGATACCACCTGATGCGGTACCGACTTTCGACGTGATCATCGAGCGCTCATTGCGCTCGGCTTCGCCGACGGATGCCGTGAGATCGCGGTCATCCACGGCATCGAGTAAATCCTTGTCAACCAGGTCCGCAAGATCTTCGGCAAACGGCATGAACGCGGCCTGTGCCTGCGCACGCGCGACTTCCGCGAGATCAGGCTCGGGCTCGGGCTCGGGAACAATTTCGGGCTCCGGCTCAGGCGCCTTCTCGACAACCTGTTCCGGTTCGGGGTCCTCCGGCTCTGGCTCCTCTTCGACCACGGGCGGTGGCGGTGGCGGCAGCGGCTTCTCTTCCAGCAGCAGTTGTGCAATGCGCGGCGGAATTTCCTCGATCTCAAACGGATCAGGCTCCGGCGTTGGAATAAATGGCCACACCAGTCCCAAGACGAGCGTGCCGAGAAATATGCCACCGAGCAGGCGCTGGAATTTGCGGTCCTGGCTCGAGTCAGCCGTCCATGGCAGGTCATATTCTCTGTAAAACGGTAGATCCACGTATAACTCCCTGAGCATCGTCCCGCGCAAGCTAGCGGGCGGCAGCCTGCAAGTCGTCGAGCTTTTCCGAGCTCTTCTGCAGAACAGCCAGCGATATCTGTCCGTAATCCGATGCCGTACAAGTCGCCATTACTTTCTTCAACAACCGGTACGGTATTTCCTTGTCACCCATAATGGTTACCTCGCGGCCGGCGATATCGTCCGCCGCGGCGCGACGCAGCACGCGATCGTTTTGCGACTTGAGTGCCTGGCGCAACTCGGGAATGTCATTCCCTTTCAGGTTCATGATATCGGCGATCTTGGCAACCGGAACGCCCTGCACGATGAGGTCCTGCTTACCGATCAGGATTACGACCGTCTCCTTCGCCTTCTGCTCGGCGATCGATTCCGGCAACTGCAGCTCTTTCGTATTCGGCAATGTTTCAACATCTGACGAATTGACCAGCAGGAAAAACACCAGGATCGTGAAGATGTCCATCAACGAAACAAGGTTAAGGCCCGACGTACGCTTGTTGCGCAGATGGTGCTTATCCATGCGTTTGGCGCGGGATGACTTGACCATGACTCAGGCGCCCCCTGCGGCTATCGGCGCGTCGCCGATCGAGATATCAGGGAACAGATCCGTGCGAACTATCGCATCAGCTTCGAGTGTTTCGCCGATGCGCACCTTGTCCATGATTTGCACCAGGGTGTCGTATTCGATGTCTGACTCGAGCAGGATGGACGCATCCGTTTTCGTCGGATATCGCTTCTTGAGTTCTGCCAGTTTCGATTCCAGCGCTGCGTAGTCGTAGCCATCGGCCGTGTTCGGATACATCCCGAGCAGGCCCTGATGGCGATCGCCGACTTCTATCTTGTCTTTACGAACGATAACTTCGAGCTGAAAGGTCTGGTCCTGCGGGTCAACGGGCTCGGTAGAGGAGCCTGGCAAATTCAGTTGCAGAATTGCCAAACGCGAGAATACCGCTGTAATCAGCAGGAACGGAACCAGAATAACCATCAGGTTCATAAAAGCCGTGATATTGAGTTCGGCCGTCTCATCGTTGTGACGACGACCGCCCTTGCGGCGACGAATCATTCCCTAAGCTCCGCTGGACTTCAGCTGGCGCTCAGTGACTGCGTTCAGAAACTTGACCGAGGCCATCTCGAGGCTGTCAACGAGCTGGTTGGTCTTGGTCATCAGCAGGGCGTGAATCAGCAACAGGGGAATCGCGGCCATCAAACCGAAAGCAGTGGTATTCATCGCGACCGAAATCGACGCCGACAGCAGATCCGCTTTATCTGCCGGATTCGCATTCGAAACCGCCGTAAACGCGTTGATAAGGCCGATAATCGTACCGAGCAGACCCAGCAGGGTGGCGATGTTAGCCAGCGTCGCGAGGTAGTGCGTTCTCTTTTCAAGCCGTGGCAGCACTTCCATCATGCTCTCTTCCATCGCTTTTTCGATATCGTCGCGCCGCCGGGCGGACTTCACACGATACAGTCCATAAGTCAGGACCGATGCGATCGCGGCCTTTGACTTGCTGGTTACCTGGGCGGCTTCCTGGAAGTTGCCGGCCTGTAAGAACGGCACAATCTTCTTCCACAATGCACGATTGCTCGCACCTGACATGGTTAGATACGTCCAGCGTTCGATCGCTATTGCAACACCGAACGCGAACACGAACAGGATCGGGTACATGAACGCACCACCATCCTGAAAAAAGCGCACTAATGTGCCCATCGACTTGCTCCTCTATTTTCGTTCAATTTCACCGTACAAATCGTCGTAGTAGTCGACCTGACGAATAAATTCTTCCCGGTCGATCGGTGCCAGCACCTCATCCAGCAAGGTATTTACCGGCTTGCCCATCAGGTCACCCGGAATCGATTTCTGCCACGGTACGATGTACAGCACCGTCGGTAATTCCGAGTTACCCGTAATCTCTGTGCGGCCAAGCTCAATCCTGTCCATCACCTGTCCGCCGTTTTCCTGCCTGGTCACATCCGTTGCGAGGACTGCGGCCGGAACCGCCGGCTCAAGTTCATCGCGTTCTGCATCGTCCGCCGGCACCGCAGCCGAAGTATCGACCGCCGGTCCCAGCTCGTCCGTCTCCTGTGCCAGACCAACCTTCGCCAGCATCAGCACAACCAGCACCAGTTGGGCACCCCGTACCACCAGATTTCGAGTCACGTCCGTCATTCCGCCACGTTTGCCGTACGCTGATTGCCCGCCACGCGCCGGGTCAGATCGGCTATCCACTTGTCGACCTGCTCATCGTTACCGACAAGCGACTGATATTGCTCAAAATGCAGTAATGCTGTCTCGAGACGCTGCAAATAAAGTTCGTTCAGAACGCCAAGGTTGTAGTGTGCCAAGGCGTAATCGGGCGACGCTGTGACGGCCTTCAAATAAGCAGCCTCTGCCTCAAAGAATTTGCCGTTTTTGCGAAACAGCATGCCTTGCTGGTTCCAGGCCGCCGCATGGTTCGGATCCAGTGCCAGGGCGCTTTCAATCGCCGCCTGGGCTGCCGCATCATGGCCGTTGTTTGCATGGATAATGGCCAGGTTGACATGGGCACCAGGGTAGTCAGGGTAGTACTGCAGGAATTCCTTGAAGCGCAGCTCGGCATCAAGAAAATCACCACTGCCCATCACGGCGGTCGCTTGTTCAAACATCGTCAGGGCCTGTGACGGAATCTCCGCCCGCAATAAGTTTTCGGCGCCGCCCGGAACGACCTCTTGCCGGGATTCAGCCTGAGGTTTGGTCTCGGATCCACCACAGCCGGAAAGCAGCAGCAACGCCGCGAGCAGCGCTACGCAGTCCTTAGACTTCAGTTCAATACAGCGCGGTAACAACATCTTCGCTACGCTCCACTTTGGCGTACCTGGCAGGCATTAAACTAGCTAACCGTTCAAAACTTTTCCGGACCCAATCGTCATAAACGCCATCGGGCGCCCGATCGGCATTCGCCTTGTACAGTTCGATGGCCTTCTCTTCGAACGGGTACATTTGCTCTTCCAACAGCAGTTCATACTGTTCCAGGGCGGCCTCATCGAGGTTGCCCGGCCGCTCCGAAGCCATCAGGTCGGCACTAAAGCGCTCATAGGCCTCACCGAGGCGGAACGTGGCTGCCGTCGTAACCTCGGCGACGCCGTACTCTGCGAGGCTCGTATAGGCCAGAAGAACGTCCTCCATCAGCGCGCGCTTCAGTTTCATGGTCTCGGCCAGCGGCTGCGTCAACCTGACCACCTCGAAGCGACGGCGAATCGGCTCCGCGAGCTCGAGTGAAGCTTTGGCCGCCAAATAGCGGCTGCGATCAGTACGTTCCGCACCGGCGTTCGCGTCGACGCGAACGAGATCCTGCAGGCGTGTCGTACGCTCCTGTTGATTGCCGCTCTGTTCCGCGATTTGCAGTAGTCGATAGCGCGCCTCAATCGATTCCGACAACGGGCTCGGGTAACGTTCGATGATGTCGGCAAGCACGCGTTGCTCACTGCTGATCGTGCCACTTTCCTCGTATAGTTCGGCAGCTTTCCACAGCGCTTCACGCCGCACGTCGTCGCTGCT
>CAZHLE010000065.1:11816-14459 GCA_964533065.1 uncultured Woeseiaceae bacterium
GCGCGTGTCCCGGCCTGACTTGAAGGTGTTTGTGATTACCGGCGACGGCGATGCGCTCAAATTCGGCTGCCGCCTCGACCGAACGGCCGGAACTCAAATAAGTAACCGCGAGCTTCTGCGTTATATCACCGGCAAACTCGCTGTCCGGGTAGTCGCGCCGGAATTGTTCCAGCACGCTCGAAGCACGATCCCATGCTTCAAGATTGATCAAGGCAGCCGCAGCGTCGTACTCAGCCGTGGCACGAATATCGGAATCCGGCACAACTTCGCCAAGCCGCTTGAAATGAGTTACCGCGTCTTCGAGGAAGCCCATGTCACGCGCGAATTCGCCTTGCTTATATATGGACGAGGCAACACGATCCTTGATTCCCTGCCGCGCAACACCGTCATCAGCAGGTGTAAATGTCTGTAACCGGTAGTAGGACTGTTCAGCTTCCGCGTAATTGCCAAGATCAAATTGCGAATGCGCGACGACGGTCCAGGCCGTACGGGCGAGAGGCGCAGCAACCGGCGGCTGCTTACCAATAACTGCCTGGCCGACCGCGATGGCGAGATCGAATTGCCGTTGTGCGAACAGGTCCTCTGCAACAGTCGTCAATACGGCACCCGATTCCGGGTGATCCGGGTAGGTATCGGCAAATTTCAGGCCGCTGTCGAGATAACGGCTATGCCATGCCACTTTGGCCGCCGCCTGCTCGGGAGCGAGCAAAGTTGCTTCATGTTCGCGGTAGGCCAGGATCGCCGCATAGCCTGCTTCGGCGGAATGCTCGTGCACCGGGTAGGTGTAGGCCGTGCGTTCGTACTCGTCGGTCGCGTCCGCAAAAGCCTTGCTCTCAAACAGGATTTCCGCCAGCAGGAAATTGGTATTGGCGCTGTCAGCTTCGCCCGGGAAATAGGCGAGATACTTGCGGTACCAGCGGGCCGCCTCCTCGTAGTCAGTAATCTTGCCGTTCTTCTGTGCCTCGGCATGCGAATACTGGGCAAGGTCAATCAGGTTGGATTTGAGGTGACCGGCAACCGCGACGTTTTCCTCGCGAAGGTTGCGCGTCCAGAAGGCACCATCCATACCGTAGCGCTCGACAAAGCCTTTCTTGCCTTCCAGCACCAGCGTCGGGAAGCCACCACGTTTATAGGCCTCGATGACTTCGACCTGCAGCAACGGCGCCTTTGGATGGTAGGGATCGACATCGACGAACGCCTCGTAGGCCTCGGCCGCGTCGACGAAACGTTCCTTCTCCAGGTACAGGTTGCCGAGGTTGCGATAGATCACATAGCTGTAATCCGGCGCGCCGCGGCGCGCAAAGTATTCGTCAATACTGGCCGGACCCTCCATATACGAGAAACTGATGCTCAGGACACGGAAGGCGTCCATGACCAGCTCCTGGTTGGCGCGACTCAGGTGTTCGAGCTGATTGTCACCATCTTGCAACTCGACGTCGCCGATCTTGCGATCCAGCAACTCGAAGAACGGGTCGAGGCTGTCTTCATGCCAGGCCAGCTTGAACTGCGACCAGCCCAGCTTGTACAGCGACTGCTCGTAAAATCTCGACTCGGCGCCATACTCGACGACACTCTTATATGCCATTTCGGCTGCGTTATAGTCCTTCTGCATGAATAGCATTTCGCCGCGACGGAACTGGACCTCATCAATCAACGGCGTCTCTGGATAGCGCGTTATCAGTTCATTCAGTACGTTTAGCGCGTCATCGTTACGGCCGCCGATTTCATAGGCGCGACCTAACTGGTAGAGCACGGTGTCGTTGCGCCGATAATCCGGATAAGCCTCCAGCAATTGCTGATACAGGTCGACGGCGTTGTTGTAGCCAACATCGTTGATCGCATCGACATTCCTGACCAGCTGGTCCGCCTCGGTGGCATCGAGCTCCAGGTCGCCAAGGCGGCGCATGGCCTCGGCACGCAATTCCGGATCGTCAGACACCAGTTCCAGGAATGCGCGATAGCTGTCGCGCGCAAGATCCGTGCTGTTGAGGATGACTTTGCCGGAACGTATTTCGACATCCTTTTTCTCGAGACTTTCAATCGTGTCTCGCTTTTTCAGGTCCGCATTTGCCAACGGAGAGATCACGAGCAGTGCAGTGAAAAACAGCAGCAAAGTGAGAGTTCGCAGGCTCATCGCGGCACATCCCCAACCGCTGCTGCCAGATCGTAAATCGCGGCCAGCGCAAAACGCGCCTGAATAGTGTAGGTGTCCAGGCGACGTTTTTGCGCCTGTAATTCGCCGACTGCGATCGAGGTCAGGAATGCACGTTGATCGGCAAGCGCGTCATCGACACGCATTTTCATACCCTCAATGCGCGGCGCCAATCCTTCCACGCGCTCCGTAAACTCATTGAATCTCAGCGGTTCGTTGCGCATCGTCTCATCAATCTGGCGTCGCGCACGCTGGGTTTCAACGAGCGCTTCACCGGTTTGGCGCAGATTGCGGCGAATTTGCCAAAGACGGTTGCTGAAATCGCGCTCGATTTGCCACTGCAGGACACCTTTCAGCAAACCGATCTTGTCCCTGACTTCTATCGCTTCAGGGATATCGGCAGCCAACGCCGGAGTGCCTTCGCGACCTGTGATTTTGCCCCACATCTCGAACTCCTCTTCGGTGGCTAACGCCAGCCAGTCGTTGCTCTG
>CAZHLE010000066.1:0-14049 GCA_964533065.1 uncultured Woeseiaceae bacterium
TATCGTTATCGACGATATTGCGCGTGAATACGGGCGCGCCGCCGGCCGGAACAAAATCGAATATGCCGTTGGAGGAGATCGGCGCCTGGCCGCGGATTTCGATACCGAGCCGATGGGTCTTGAGTGCATCATAGACAGGGGCGCCCGGATACGCGGTGAGTGCCTGTGCGAAGGTGTATTGATAGGTGCCATCACCATTGTCGACGAAGCGCGCCGCGTTCGCTGTTTCAGTGTTGGCCTGGGCATTCGGAATACCGCCACTGCTACGTGTTATGTAGCTCTGCCATTCGCTCGATTCGCCACTGCCCGCGGCTGCGTCAGACAGCTGCGACAGCACGAAGCGCATGTCCCCGGCCGGCAATCCGACGAGGCCCTGCGTCAGGTCATTCGTCAGCCTTAATTGGACGACCGGCGCACCACCGCCCGCGGGCACCGTAACGCTGGTTACGGAAATGTTAATGCGCTCGGCGCTATCTACCGGTACGCCACCCGTTCCACCGGTCGGGCCCGGGGGGCCGTCGGTTCCGGGAGGCCCTTCAGGGCCGGCCGCGCCGTCGTTGCCGTCATCGCCCTCGCAGCCGAACAGCAAGGTCGCAATGAGGGTCAAAAAAACTATGCGAACTGAATTCGCGCATCGGTTATTCATAATAAAGTCTCTCGATGGACGATCAAGCCGGTTAGGAACTTCCCCCCGACGTTTCATACCAGATTCAGCGCTTTCTTCTTATAGCGGTAAATACTTATTAGTTTCAAGTGCTGTTACTAATACTTATCATGGCCGATTTATGGCATAAAATGGCCAGCTGAAGAGGGAGTCCCCATGCTGCTAAGACTCGTTTTGCTGACTTGTGTGGCCATGTTTTTTGGCCGCTCCACAGTTGCCGATGAACTTAATGCCTTGATCGAAAATTGCAACAGTTGTCACGGTGATAACGGCGTCAGCCAGTGGTCCGATATGCCGACCATCGCCGGCATCGACGCATTCGTACATTCCGAAGCGCTGTACCTCTATCGCGATCAGGCGCGCCCGTGTGCGGAAAGCGAATTTCGCCAGGGTGACACGGAACGCCCGGCGACGAACATGTGCGATGTGGCGTCCGGGCTCAGTGACAGGACCATCAAAGCGTTGGCCGAGCATTACGCGGCGCTGCAATTTGTCCCGGCAAAACAGGGCTTCGACGCTGCGCTCGCTGCGGTCGGTAAGGAAATCCATGATCGCGATTGCGCCCGTTGCCATTCCGATGGTGGTGCCAACCCCGACGACGAGGCGAGCATTCTCGCGGGTCAGTGGATGGATTATTTGCGGCTTTCGTTCGCAGAGTACGCATCCGGCGACCGGGAACAGCTCGAGAAAATGCAGGAAAAAATGGATCCGCTAAGCGCAGCAGACGTTGAGGCCCTGCTGCACTATTACGCAAGTCAACAGTGATCGCGCGGTGACAAATCGAAGCCGATTGCTGGCGGAGTTATTCGCGGCAATTGATGCGAAAGATACCGCTGCGTTCCTGGAAAAACTTTCGCCGACCGCGGTTTTCCGCTTCGGTGCATCACCTCCCGCACGCGGTAAGGAGGCGATCGGGCCTGCCGTCGATGCGTTTTTTTCAAGTATTGCTGCCGTGAGCCATCACGTAGCGCGCCAGGTTGGCGATGGTTCGCTGCTGGCTTGCGAAGGCGAGGTTCGCTATACGCGGCATGATGGTTCGACGATCACCTTGCCATTTGCGGATTTCTTCGAGTTCGACGGCGACCTGATCGAAGGCTACCGGATTTATATCGAGATCGCGCCGTTATACGCGCCCGACTCATGAGGTGTTACCGAATGGTGCCGGCGCATGAACGTTGAGGACCTGTTCGGCAGCTTCCTCGGACGACTGAATCAGCGACTGATGGCGTTCCCGGAGACATCGGACGCCACGACACTGCCCGCGGCCGACCCGGACAAAAGCTACCTGCTGTACCTGCATGTGCCGTATTGCATTTCGCTTTGCCCGTTCTGCTCCTTTCACCGTGTCAGGTTTGATCACGACAGCGCCACAGGATATTTCGATTGCCTGCGGCACGAGGTCAGGCTGCACGAGGTTCTGGGCTACCGGTTCGACGAGCTCTATGTTGGAGGCGGAACCCCGACCGTTCTGCCGGCCGAGCTTTTTCGCACCATCAGCGAGGTGCGGGAACGGCATTCGATCACCAGCGTTTCGGTCGAGACGAACCCGGATCACCTGCGGCCGGACTCGCTGCAGCTCTTGCAGGACGCGGGTGTAAACCGGCTCTCGGTTGGCGTGCAGAGTTTCGATGACGATCTGTTGAAAGCCATGCATCGTTACGAGGCCTACGGCAGCGGCGCCGAGACTGCACGGCGGATAAAGCAGGCCAGCGGCAGCTTCGACACTTTGAATGTCGACATGATTTTCAATCTGCCGCAGCAGACCGCGGCGTCGCTGCGCCGTGATCTCGATATCCTGCTCGACGACGTTGGTGCAGACCAGGTGTCGTTTTATCCGCTCATGAGCAGCGATTCGACAAGAACACTGATGTCGAGGACGATGGGGCAGGTCGGGTCGGAGCATGAACGCGAGTACTATGAAACCATCGTTGAGCGCATGCTGAATGCCGGTTACAAGCGAGCGTCGGCTTGGTGTTTTTCGCGTGACCCGGGAATGCTGGATGAATACGTTATTGATCACGATGAGTACGTCGGCCTTGGCAGCGGCGCGTTCAGCTACGTAGCCGGCAGCCTGTATGCCAGTACGTTTGCAATCGACCACTATAATCGGCTGGTGAGTTCAGGCTCGAGTGGCACCGTCAATCGTCGCGCCCTGTCACAACGCGACCAGATGCGCTACTACCTGCTAATGCGAATGTTTGGCGGTTCGCTGGACAAGAAGCAGGCAGAGGCACGATTCGACGGCCGGTTCGAGAAAACACTTTGGCCCGAGCTGATGGCATTGCAGTCGGTTGCTGCAATTCGGGACGAGGGTGAAACGCTACAGCTTACCGAACGCGGTTTTTACTTATGGGTGGTCCTCATGCGGGAGTTTTTCGGCGGCGTCAACAATCTGCGTGAACAGGTAAGACACGAAACCGTTCAGGAGCGACCAGCACTACGTGCTACGGAGTAGACGAAATGGCGGAACAGGAACAGAAAACGAAGTCAAAAATCTGGCGGCGGCCGGGTAGCAAATGGCTGCTTGGTATACCACTGGGCGGTTTTATTGCCTTCGGCCTTGGTGCCGTGGCGCTGGGTACGAGCAACTACGTGCTGCACAAGACCAGCGAGACCGAGTTTTGCTATGTATGCCATTCGCACGATGCGTTTATCCGGCCGGAGTACGAGGCGTCAAGTCATTTCATTAACGCCTCGGGCGTACGTGCGGGTTGCGCCGACTGTCATTTGCCGCACGATAACTGGTTCGAGCTCGTGTGGACCAAGGCGGTGGTATCGCTCGACATCATTCCGGAGGTGCTGGGCAAGATCGACACAGCGGAGAAGTACGAGGCGCATCGCGCCGAAATGGCGGAAACGGTCTGGCGCCAATTCAAGGCAAACGATTCCAAATTCTGCCACAGCTGCCACAGTGTCGCGGCGATGGATCTCGAAGCGCAGGGGCGCACGCCCGCGAGACGGCACTCACAAGCGGCTGAGCGCGGCGAAACCTGTATTGACTGCCACTACGGCATCGTTCACAAGGAACCAGAGAACGCGGAACAGATCCTGGACGCGATTGCGGCCGAATTCGCCGGTGAGGGCGATGCCGCCGAGTGAAGCTCGCCGCGAGCTTCACTATGAACTACTGAGTGGAGCGAGCGGTGTCGTGCTCGCGCTTTTCATGTGGGGCCACATGGTGCTGGTCGGTTCAATACTGACGGGTGAACGCGGTTTCGACTGGCTGGCGACAATGCTCGAGGATTACTACATCGCGCAGCCGACGGTCGTCATCATCTTCATCGTGTTTTTACTGCATGCGGCGCTGGCGAGCCGCAAGATACCGTCGCAACTGGCTGAACGCAGGCGTATGCGAAAGCTTGGGCAGGAACTGCCGCATGCGGAGTCGCTGCTCTGGATCTGGCAGGTGCGCACCGGCATGCTCATCCTGGTGCTCGGCAGTTTTCACCTGATCCTGCTCGGCCTGGATGTACTGACGCCGTTATTCGGTGAGCGCACCGGTATTGAAGCCGCGACCAGCGTTGCCAGGGTTCGCGGTGGCCTCTGGATACTGTACGCCGTGTTGTTGATTGCGGTCGAATTCCACGCCAGCGTCGGCCTGTATCGCCTTGCCATCAAGTGGGGCGCAGGTGTGGCACTGTCGCGACGCAGTCTGCGCAACATCGAGCATGTGTTGCTGTGGTTTTTTCTCGGCTTGGGCGTGGTCGTGTTGCTGGTACTCGCCAACGTCATCGCTCCGCCACTTGGCTTCCTGCTGACGGAACTATCGCCATGACCGAGGAATTCAGCACGACGGATGTGCTGGTTATCGGCGGTGGACTGGCCGGCGAGCGCGCGGCGATAGAAGCCGCCGCCGCCGGGCACAGTGTCCTGATCCTGTCGCTGGTACCGCCGCGCCGCAGCCACAGCTGCGCCGCCCAGGGTGGTATGCAGGCGGCGCTGGGCAACTGCGTTATGGCGGAGGGAGACAATCCCACATTGCACTTTCTCGATACCGTTCGCGGTTCGGACTGGGGTGCGGACCAGGAAGTCGCGCAGATATTCGCGGAGGAGGCGCCGGTCGCGGTTCGTGAACTGGCCTATTTCGGTGTACCGTGGACCCGCGTTCGCGGCGGTCGAAACCGATATTTCATCAAGGGGCAGCGTGTCGAAATCGACGAACGTCCGGAGAACGATGGCCTGATCATGCATCGTGATTTTGGTGGTACGGCAAAGTGGCGCGCCTGTTACGCCGCCGCTGGTACCGGGCATGCGGCGCTGTACGCTGTCGATGGCGAGGTCGTCAGGCTCGGGATCACCGTCCGTGACCGTACCGAAGCCGTCGAGTTGATCCACGATGGCCAGCGTTGCTGGGGCGCGGTTGCGCGTTGCCTTCGAACCGGGCGCCATTTTGCCGTCGCCGCCAGGGCGACGATCATCGCGACCGGCGGTCATGGCCGGATTTACGGCAAGTACACAACCAATGCGACCATCAACGAAGGAACCGGTGCCGCCATTGCACTGCAGACCGGCATCGTGCCACTTGGCAACATGGAGGCCGTGCAGTTCCACCCGACGGCGCTGTCACCGAGCGGCATCCTGGTGACCGAAGGATGTCGTGGCGACGGCGCTTATTTGCTGGATCGGAATCTGCATCGCTTCATGGTCGATGTCGAACCGGCGAAGCAGGAGCTTGCGAGTCGCGACGTCGTTTCCCGCCATATGGAGCAACGCATGCGAGACGGCCTCGGCGTTGAAACGCCCTATGGTCCGCATCTCTGGCTGGATCTCCGCCACCTCGGCGAGCAGCACCTCGTAACCAAGCTGCGCGAAGTGTTCGATATCTGCAAGGACTTTGTCGGCCTCAACCCGGCCAATGACCTGATTCCGGTGCAGCCGATGCAGCACTACTCAATGGGTGGGATTCGCGTGAACAAGGATGGTCAGGCTTACAACCTGGCGGGCCTGTTCGCCGCCGGTGAGGTGGCTTGCTGGGACATGCACGGGTTCAACCGCCTGGGCGGCAACAGCCTGGCCGAGACCGTGGTCGCTGGCCGGATTGTTGGCCGCCACGCCGCAAAATACGCTCTGACCACGGACTTTGATTTGCCGGCGCAACTCGCATTCAAAACCATGGCGGCAGCCGAAAATCGTGCCCGGGAATGGCTGGGACGTACTGGTCGTGGCCCGAGCGTCTACGAAATTCGTGATGCCATGGCCGAAACGATGATGCTGAAGGTGGGCATTTTCCGTAACGGCCATGACCTGGAAGAGGCCGTCGCCGACCTCGACGGGCTGCTGGCGGATTGCAGCGTCGCCGTGTTGCGCTGCAAGGCGCCCGGAATGAATCCCGAGCTGAGTTTTGCCCTGCGCCTGAAGGGTATGCTGCGGCTGGCGCTGGTCACGGCGATGGGGGCACTCGCCAGGACAGAAAGCCGCGGCGCGCACTATCGCTCCGACCATCCGCTCCGAAACGATGCGGACTGGCTGAACAGAACCCTGGTGCGCTGGTCGGCAGAGGCAAAGGCGCCGGAGTTCAGTTACGAACCGGTCGGCATCATCGATGTTCCGCCCGGCCACCGTGGCTACGGTAGTGATGAAAGGATAGCGATGACCATGTCAATCGAGCAGTACAACCAGGATGTTCGGCAGCAACAGGCGCGGCATGGCCGGCTCGAGACCTGCGATCCGCCCGGCAGCCGCCTGCGCCCGGGCGAATGGGCGGGGCAGTCGTGAGCGCTCTCGAGCCAAAGCGAGCGCGTCAACTGCGCTTTGAAATCTTCCGCTATAACCCGGAAGACCCGGCATCAGAGCCGCACATGCAGGGCTTCGACCTCGAAGAAGCGCCCTACATGACGCTGTACATCGCCCTCAACCAGATCCGGGAAAAACAGGATCCGAGCCTGCAGTTTGATTTTGCGTGTCGCTCGGCGATCTGCGGTTCCTGCGGCATGCTGGTCAATGGGCGCCCGGTGCTCGGCTGCCGGACCTTGACAGCCGATTTGCCCGACGTCGTCCGGCTGCACCCCTTACCCGTTTTCAAACTCATTGGTGACCTGTCCGTCGATACCGGTAGCTGGTTCCGGCAAATGGTCGAGAAAAACGAGGCCTGGATTCACGCCGCAGAACCGTTCGATCCAGAGGCGCCGGAGCAGCGCATGGACGACGACCTCGCACAGGCGATCTACGCCGGCGAGCGTTGTATCGAGTGCGGCTGCTGCGTAGCGTCTTGCGGCGTTGCGAACATCCGGCCGGACTTCGCGGGGCCGGCCGGGCTCAACCGGATGGCAAGATTCATGATGGATCCGCGCGATACGCGCGCTGACGCCGACTGGTTCGAAGTGGTGTCGAACAGCGACGGCGTGTTTGGCTGCCTTGGCATGATGGCCTGCCACGACGTTTGCCCGAAGGAACTGCCGTTGCTCGAGGTCTACGCCTACCTGCGGCGCAAGATGCTCACCAGCGGCCTGACCTGATTGCGATCGATCAGGGGCGGGATATTTCCATCAGTGCGCGCAATACGTCGCGGCGACTGATCTGGCCAACGAGCCGGTTGTCTTTCATCACCGGGTAGCGGCGCAGTCCGGACTCCATGAACAGCTCCGCAAGATCGATGACGCTCATGTTGGCATCGACCGTCTTGACATCACGGACCATCAGGTCCGCCACCGGACCGCCCGGCTCAAAGTGATAGGCGGCGGCCAGTACAACCTTCATGCAATCGAATTCTGACAACATGCCAACGAGGTTGCCATGATCGTCGACGACCGGGGCACCCGCGATCCGGTTTTGAATCAGCTCATGGATGGCGTCGAGCACGTCCATCTCGGGCGTAAACGTAACCAGTTTCCCGGACATGTAGTCCTTGGCGCGTGCGGATTTGAGCGACATAGTCTTTCCTGCCTATTGGTCTTTGGTGGATCGATCGCGGCATTCGCCGCTGCAAAGCTCGCAGCCTTGTCCATTCAGGCCGCCACAGCTGCCCTTGATCGGATTGCGGCCGGCAATAACGCCGATGCTCATCAGGGCGAGCAAGGCGCTGATGATGATGAACGCCAGCAGCAGGGTGACCAGCATTGTCATTGGCCGGCCACCTCGCGCGTGAACCGGGTCGACATCCGTTCCTGCACGCCATTATTGGTGTGTAATTGAAACAGCACTGCAACATCCTGCTGTTCGGCGAGCAGCAGGCCCTCGTCGGGGCCGAGCACCATTAACCCCGTCGCCAGGGCATCGGCCAGCGCGGTTGAATCCGCAACGACGGTCACCGCGGCCACGTCATGTGCAACCGGATAGCCGCTTCGCGGGTCGATGATGTGCGAATAGAAGTGTCCATCGTGCTCAATGAAGTTCCGATAATCACCGGATGTGGCGACGGCCGTATTGCTAAGCTCGATGATGCGGGAAACAGCGCGTGAACCTCGGTTCGGCGCCTCGATGGCAATCGACCAGGGACGGCCTTTCGCGTTCGTGCCGGAGACGCGGATTTCGCCACCAATTTCGACGAAGTAATTCGACATGCCGAAATCGTCCAGCATGGCGGCGATGCGATCAACGCCATAGCCTTTCGCCAACGCGGAAAGATCGACATAAAGCTCCGGCAGCACCTTGGCGAGAGCCGGTTGCACACAATCCGTTCGCAAGTGCTGGTTGCCCGTTAACTGTCTCGCCTTCGCAATTTGCGCGGCGTCCGGCGGCTCGGCAACCGAAAAGTCCGGGCCAAAGCCCCAAAGGTTGACCAGTGGGCCGACAGTGACATCGAAAGCGCCGTCGGTAAGGACGGAAAGACTTTGCGCTGCCGCTACGACGTCGCAAAGCTCTGCCGATACCGTGAACCAGTCACTGTTGGAATATGCGTTGAATCGCGACAGCTCGGAATCCGGCTGGTACGTGGACATGGACTTTTCGATACTTTCGAGCAACACCGATACCTGGGTCTCCAGGGCATTCCATTGTACGGTGTCCGGCGGCGCGACGACCTGTATGTTGAATGTCGTTCCCATCGTTGCACCGGACACCTCGTACGCTGCACGCTCAACGGTCGGCCGATCGCAGGACACCAGCAGCATTGCCAGCGAGCCCAGAAGCAGGGTACGCAGACTAACCACCGAAGTCATCGAGCATGATGTTGTCACGTGTGACGCCGAGGTCGACCAACATCGCGATGACGGCCGTGTTCATCATCGGCGGTCCGCAAATGTAATACTCACAATCCTCGGGTGCCGGATGTTTTGCCAGGTACTCATTACGCAGCACCTTGTGTATGAATCCAACGTAGCCCGACCAGTGGTCTTCGGGCAGCGGTTCCGACAGTGCGATATGCCAGTCGAAGTTGTCGAAGTCGGCGGCGAGGCGATCAAAGTCATCGATGTAAAACACTTCCTTGAGACTGCGACCGCCGTACCAGAAGCTGATCTTGCGCGAGGTCTTCAGCCGCTTCAGCTGGTCAAAGATATGCGAACGCATCGGTGCCATGCCGGCGCCGCCACCAATGAACACCATTTCGCTGTCTGTGTCTTTCGCATAAAACTCGCCAAACGGGCCCGAAATCGTCACCTCGTCGCCGGGCTTCAGGCTGAATATGTAGGACGATATCTTGCCCGGCGGAACCTTGTCGTTCGCCCCGGGCGGCGGTGTCGCGATGCGCACATTGAGCTTGACGACACCGCGTTCCAGCGGAAAGTTCGCCATCGAGTACGCGCGTGAGGTGACCTCCCTGACCGTCGACTCGTATCGCCACAGCTTGTAGCGGTCCCACTCATCGCGAAATCTTGTATCGATTTCGAAATCCGAAAATCGAACATGATGCGGCGGACACTCGAGCTGAATGTAACCGCCCGCCCGGAAATCCATTGCCTCGCCGCCCGGCAGTTCCAGTACCAATTCCTTGATGAAGCTCGCCACGTTACGGTTGGACGCCACCCGGCAGACGTACTTCTGCACGCCAAAAACCTCGTCAGGGATGCGAATTCGCATGTCTTGCTTGACGGCGACCTGGCAGGACAGGCGTTCGTGATCGGCGGCCTCGCGCTTTGAGATGATGGAGGATTCCGTAGGCAGGATCGCGCCACCGCCCGTGAGCACCTGCACGCGGCACTGCCCGCAGGTCCCGCCACCACCGCAGGCTGACGCAACGAACATGCCGCTGTCCGCGAGGCCCTGCATCAGCTTGATGCCAACCGGCATCGATAATTTTCGGTCGTCATTCACGACGACCGTTACCATGCCGCTGGATACCAGCCGCGAGCGTGCGAGCAGGATAACCACAACCAGGATCAGCACGACTGCCGTAAACAACCCGATACCGAGACCGACTTCCACCAGGTTTGCGCTTGCATCGATCAAAGCTGGATCCCCGCAAATCCCATAAAACCCAGCGACATCAGGCCAACGATGATGAAAGTAATACCAAGACCTTGCAAGCCGTCCGGTACATCGCTGTAACGCAGCTTCTCACGAATACCGGCGAGCGCGATCAGCGCCACGGCCCAGCCGAAACCGCTGCCCACCCCGTATACGATGCTTTCCGGCAGGTTGTACTGTCGTTCCACCATGAATAACGAGCCGCCGAGAATTGCGCAGTTGACGGTGATCAGCGGCAGGAAAATGCCGAGCGCATTGTAGAGTCGGGAAAAATAACGATCGAGGAGCATTTCGAGAATCTGCACCAGCGCGGCGATGACACCGATATAGCTCACGAGCCCGAGAAAGCTCAGGTCGATCTCAGGCAGGCCCGCCCAGGCCAGCGCGCCGTCGCGAAGCAGGTACTGGTAAAGCAGGTGATTGACGGGCACCGTGATGGTCTGCACGGCGACCACGGCAAGGCCGAGCCCAACCGCAGTTTCAATGCGCTTGGAGATCGCAAGAAAAGTGCACATGCCGAGAAAGAAGGTTAACGCCAGGTTCTCGACGAAGGCCGCTTTAAGAAAAAGATTTACGTAAGCGTCGATCAGAGCACCTCCGTACGATGCACTGTATGGATCTGGTATTCATCCCGGTCTACCTGTTTCGGCCGCAGCGAGCGGATGGCCCAGATCAACAGGCCGATGAGGAAAAATGCGGATGGCGGCAACAGCATCATCCCGTTGGCCTCATACCAGCCGCCATTACTCGTCAGCGGCAGCACTTCGTAGCCAAACAATGTTCCCGCGCCGAACAATTCGCGGCTTGTTGCAACCGTAATCAGCACGACGCTGTAGCCGAGTCCATTGCCAAGACCGTCGAGGAAGCTCATGCCGACACCGTTTTTCATCGCAAACGCTTCGGCACGCCCAAGGATGATGCAGTTGGTAATGATCAGGCCGACGAAGACCGATAACTGCTTGCTGGTCTGGAACGCGTACGCCTTGAGCAACTCGTCGACCACGATGACGAATGACGCAATGATCGTCATTTGCACGATGATACGAATGTTGTTGGGGATGCGGTGACGAATACTGCTGATGGCGGCGCCGGACATTGCGGCGACACTGGTCAGCGCGATGCACATCAACAAGGCCGGCAGCAGTGACGTCGTTACCGCCAGCGCGGAGCATATCCCGAGTACCTGCAGCGTAATCGGGTTGTTATCAACGATCGGTTCAATCAGTACTTTGCGAATTGCCGTCATAGCCGTTTGCCTTGTCGTCAAGGTTTTTGAGAAAAGGGCCGAACGCGTTAGGGCCGACCCAGTACTGCAACAGCTTGCTCACGCCTTTGCCGGTGAGAGTTGCGCCGGATATGCCGTCGACTTTGTAGTTGGCGTCAGCACCGCCATTGACCCGTCCGCGCACGACCTCGATGCGCACGTTGCCATCGTCATCGAATATCTGTTTACCCGGCCACTTCGACAGCCACTCGGTGCGCTCGATCTGGTCACCCAGTCCGGGCGTCTCTGCGTGCTGATAAAAACGCAGCCCGATGACGGTTCGGCCGTCGGTCGCGAGCGCCAGGTAGCCATACATCGTCGACCAGAGTCCCGGTCCGTAGACGGGCAGGATGACCTGCCGTGTCGCGCCGTTTTCCTGCACCAGGTACACAGGCGCATAGATCGCGCGGCGACGCAGGCCGGCAATGTCGAACTCGGCCGGGATTGCGACACCCAGTGCTGCATCGTTGCTGGCCGCAATCGCATCGAAGTCGTTTGCGTTCATTGATGTCACGTAATCGCCACTGGCGAGATCGACAAGACGCGCATCGACCGCCGCGAATTGCTCCGCAATCGACCTGTCCGGCGTGTAGAGGCCTGCCACTTCGAGCACGATTTGTTGCCGGAAGCTGGTTTCGTTGGCCTGCTGGCGCGGTTTGAGCATTACTGATGCCGTGGCGACCAGTATCGAGCAGACAAGGCTCACGCCAACCGCGACTGTCAGGGTATTTGCGATGCTGTCCCGGCTCTCAGCCATGTCGTCTTATCCGGCGCCTGACATTGGCGCGAATGACAAACCAGTCGATGATCGGTGCAAAGATGTTCCCGAGCAGTATCGCCAGCATGATGCCTTCCGGGAACGCGGGATTGACCACGCGAATCAGGTAGGTCAACGCGCCGACCAACAAACCGAATATCCAGTGACCTGCCATCGTATTGGGCGCACTGACCGGGTCGGTTGCCATGAAGACGGCGCCGAAAGCAAAGCCGCCAAGGACGATGTGCCATTGCCAGCTCATCGCGAACATCGGGTTGCTGCTGTCGAGTCCGCTGAATATCAGGGCTGGAATTATCAGGCCGGCAAAGGTCGCGACGATTATCCGCCATGAAGCGATGCCGGTATAAATAAGCATGGCCGCGCCGAACAGGCAGGCCGCTGCCGACGTCTCGGCAATCGAGCCTTGCATCTGTCCGAGGAATGCCTGCGTCCAGGTGAGGCCGCTCGCAATCACGCCGGGCACGCCATCGATGGCGGCGATGCCGAGCGCTGTCGCACCGCTGTAACCGTCGACCGGTACCCAGACCGAATCGCCCGACAACTGCACGGGATAGGCAAAGTACAGGAATGCCCTGCCGACCAGCGCCGGGTTCAGGAAGTTTTTGCCGGTACCGCCGAATACTTCCTTGCCAATCACGACCCCAAAACTGATTCCGATTGCGACCTGCCACAAGGGAATGGTGGCAGGCAGTATTGCGGCGTATAAGAGCGAGGTGACAAAAAACCCCTCGTTTACTTCGTGGTTGCGGACGCCCGAAAACAGCACTTCCCAAAAACCGCCCGCCGCCATGGTGACGGCGTAAATCGGCAGGAAGTAAAGCAAGCCATGCACAAAGTTGTCGTAGAAATTCAGAGGATCGTAGCCGACGCCGGCGAATGCCATGGCCGCGCCGCGCCAGCCATCGGCGGATGCGACACCGAGCATCGCCATGGCCGAGTTGGCCTGGTATCCCGTATTCCACATGCCGACCAGTACACAGGGTGTCGCCGCGAAGACGACGAGAATCATCACTCGCTTCAGGTCCAGCGAATCGCGAACGTGCGGTGAGCCGCGTGTGACGTCTGCCGGCGAGTAGAACAGTGTGTCGACCATCTCGAAAATCGCATGGAATTTTTGCAACCGCCCGCCGCGTGTGAACAACGGCTCCATTCGATCGAGCATTTGTCGTAAATTCCGCATCAGCCGTTGGCCTCTATTTCGTCGAGGTTCATGCGCAGAAAAGGACCATACTCATACTTGCCGTTGCACACGAACGAGCACAGCGCGAGATCTTCCTCGTCCAGCTCGAGACAACCGAGTTCGCGTGCCCGGTCCGTGTCTTCGACGAGCAACGCTTTCAACAGCGGCGTCGGCAGGATATCCAGAGGCATCACCTTGTCGAATGTACCGATCGGCACCATAGCGCGCGGGCTGCCGTTCTGCGTTGTGGTCAGCGGAAATTCGCGGCCGCGGAACACGTGCGCCGCGTAAGCACGAATCGCGGAGTAACGCATCATCCCGGGCCGCATCCACGACAGGAATTCGCGTGGGCTGCCCTCGGCCAGCACGCTGACCTGGTTATGATATCGGCCGAGGTAGGCCAGCGGTCCCGATGCCTGGTGACCGTTCAATACAGATCCGCTGATGACGCGCAAGCGTCCCGCCGCGGTTTCACCTTGCAGGAGATCGCGGGTACTCGCGCCGATGCGGGTTCGCAACAGTCTTGGGCGCAACACCATCGGTCCCCCCAGTGCGATGATTTTTTCGGTGGGCAGGCGGCCCGTCGTGAACAGCCGTCCAATCGCGATGACATGCTGATAGCCGATATGCCACACCGTCTTCGTAGCGCAGACCGGATCCAGGAAATGAATATGCGTTCCCACGAGGCCGGCCGGGTGCGGCCCCGCGAACTCAGCGTGCACATACTGGTCATCGTCGGGGCAGGGTATCGCGGAGTCGGGCGCCGTGCAGACATAGACTTTCACGTCGGCGAGGCGGCCGATGATCGCAAGGCCGTGTCG